>NZ_SMKR01000025.1 GCF_004348725.1 Kribbella turkmenica | reverse complement strand
GGGTGGGATCTGGATGGCGCCGAGGGCCATGCCTTCGCTGGCGAGTTCGCCTTCGCGGGCGCGTTCCAGGGGGTCGCCTTCGAGGCGTACACCGACGCGGTTGCTGTTGGAGCTGACGACGTAGGACTGGGAGGTGAAGGACGCCCACCCGGCGTCCGTGAACCAGTCGCGGCGCGGGCCGGGCGTCACCCGGACGACGACCTCGGAGCCGGGCGGATCGGCGACCGGAGCGAGGTCGACGCCGGGCATCGGGCCGTAGTCGCAACCGATCGGCAACGTCTGGCCCGCAGTCAACGGCTCGGGGCCGAGACCGGACAGCAGGTCGGTCGAGCGGGATCCGAGGACCGGCGTGACGGCGAGGCCGCCGCGGACGGCGACGTACGTGCGCAGACCGGTCCGCGGCGGTCCGAAGCGCAGTACCTCACCGGCCTGCACGACCGTCGGCGCATTGAGGGGGACTCCGGAACAGGGTGCTCCGGTGATGGCGAGGACGAGGTCGGTGTCGGCGTGCAGGACGAGCCCGCCGAAGGTCACCTCGATCGCGGCCGCGCCGGCCCGGTTGCCGACGAGCCGGTTCGCCAGCGCGTACGACGTCCGGTCGCAGGCGCCGGACCTGGGGATGCCGAGGGACGCCTGACCGATCCTGCCGTCGTCCTGGATGGTTGCCAAGAGCCCCGATTCCAGGACCGTGAGACTGTTCATCCCCGGCCCGCGTCGACGAACCGCACCCGCCGCCCGGGGTGGAAGAGCGCGGCCGGCTCGCGTCCCTGGTCGAAGATCCGTACGTCGGTGTGCCCGATCAACTGCCAGCCGCCGGGGGACTCGCGCGGGTAGACGCCGCTGAACTCGCCCGCCAGCGCGACCGCCCCGGCGGGCACCTTCGTCCGCGGCGACGTCCGCCGCTGGATGTCCCAGGTGCCGGCGCCGGTGAGGTAACCGAAGCCCGGTGCGAACCCGCAGAAGGCGACGGTCCACTCGTCTGCGCAGTGGCGCTCGATCAGTTCGGGCACGGCACACCCGAGAAACGACGCGACGTCGGAGAGATCCTCGCCGTCGTACACGACCGGGATCTCCAACAGGTCGCCGGCAACGCGATCACCGGCAACCGGCTCGACCGCCCGAAGAGCGTGGGCGAGGACGTTGAGACCGCCCGACGTGGAGACCATCACCGTCCGCGCGGCCGGGACGATGTCGATGACGCCGGCCGGTGGCGCGGCGGACAGCGCGGCGTAGTAGCCGAGGACCTGGTCGAGGTCGTCCAGCTCGACCAGGAGTGCGTGGTCGCCGGAGGGCAGGATCCGCATCACCGGCTGAACGGGCTCAGTGTCACGCCCGCCCCCTCCAGCGCGGACCGGACCCGGCGGGCGATGCCGACCGCCCCCGGGGTATCGCCGTGCACGCAGATCGACGCCGGCTCGACCGTCAGCTTCCCCCCAAGACTGTCCCGGATCGGCTGACCGGTCGCCATCGCCGTACAGCGGGCAGCGATCTCGTCCGCGTCGTGCAGCACCGAGCCGGACTCGCGCCGCGACACCAACGTCCCCGCCGGGGTGTACGCACGGTCCGCGAACGCCTCGTGGACGACGGTCAGCCCGGCCTCGGCCGCGAGCCGGAGCCAGGCCGAGCCGGGCAGACCGAGCACCGGGAGCGAGCGGTCGTAGTCCACGACCGCTCCGACCACTGCCGCGGCCTGCTCCTTGTGGTGCCCGATCGTGTTGTACAACGCGCCGTGCGGTTTCACGTACCGGACCCGGTCGCCCGCGACCCGGGCGAACGCGTCCAGCGCACCGATCTGGTAGACGACCTCGTCGCGGAGGGCGGCCGGTTCGACGTCGACGAACCGGCGGCCGAAGCCGGGTTTGTCGGCGTACCCGACGTGAGCCCCGATCGCCACGCCGCGCTCGACCGCCTCGCCGGTCACCCGGCGCATGATCGACGGGTCGCCGGCGTGGAAGCCGCACGCCACGTTGGCGCTGGTGACGACCTCCAGCAGCGCGCTGTCGTCACCCATCGGCCAGGAGCCGAAACCCTCGCCCAGGTCCGCGTTGAGGTCCATCTCCACTCCTACAAACTAGTGTCTCGTGAGCGGTGGTGCTTGGCACTGGCGGCGCCCAGGCACGCACCTCGCTGCGTTGGAGGAGCATCCACGATGAAACCCGCATCGAGGACGCTCCTCCGCCTTGCGATGCACGCACCTGGACACCGCCAGCACTCAACCACCACCGCTCACGAGACACCAAACAGCTCGATCACTGGCTTCACCGAGCGGATGGCCAGGTAGATGGTCAGCAGCCAGGCCGCGCCGCCCAGGCAGAGCAGCCAGCGCGGGTACTGGTACCCGCGCAGCAGGTCGCGACGCCGCCAGGCCACCCAGAGGATCACGCCGATGCCGAGCGGCAGCAGCAGTCCGTTGAAGGCTCCTGCGAACACCAGCAGCTGGGCCGGCGCCGTACCGAGGGACAGGTAGATGACGGTGCTGACCGCGATGAACAGCACGACGAGCGCCGTCCTGGTCCGGTCCGAGGTGTTCGTCCGCGAGGTGACGAACGAGACCGTGGTGTACGACGCGCCGATCACCGAGGTGATCGCGGCCGCCCAGAGCACGATGCCGAAGGCCCGCAGCCCGAGCTCGCCGGCCGCGTGCTGGAACGCCGAGGCCGTCGGGTTGGCCGGGTCGAGGGCGACGCCACCGGCGACGACGCCGAGGATGGCGAGGAACAGCACGACCCGCATCAGACCGGTGATCAGAATCCCGGTGACGGATCCGCGGCTGATCTCGCGGACGTGCTGCGGCCCGGAGACTCCCGAGTCGAGCAGCCGGTGCGCACCGGCGTACACGATGTAGCCGCCGATCGTCCCGCCGATCAGGGTCGTGATGACGAGGAAGTCGACCTGCTCGGGCAGTACGACGTTCTTCAGCGCCTGGCCGACCGGTGGACCGGACGTGATCGCGATGTACGTCGTCAGCAGGATCATCACCGCGCCGAGCACCAGCACGACCCGGTCCATCGCGAGCCCGGCCCGCTTGGACAGGAAGATGGCGATGGCGATCAGCGCCGACAGCCCGCCGCCGAGCTTCGGGTCGAGGCCGAGCATCGCGTCGGTGCCCAGACCGGTGCCGGACACGTTGCCGATGTTGAACACCAGGCCGCCGGCGAACAGCAGCACGGCCATCGCCGTCCCGAGCCGCGGCGCGACCAGGTTGCCGAGCTCCTGGGCGCGCCGGCCGGAGACGCCGATCACCCGCCAGACGTTCAGCTGCAGCGCGATGTCGACCAGGATCGACGCGGCGATGGCGAACGCGAACGCCACCCCGAGGGCCGCCGTGAACAGCGTGGTCTGGGTGATGAACCCCGGGCCGATCGCGGAGGTGGCCATCAGGAACATGGCGCCGATCAGCGTCGACCGGGTTCCGGTCTTCATCGCGTTGTCGGCCGTCTTGTGGCCGGCGGCCGGGCTGAGCTGCCGGTGCCGGTTCGTCGTACCGCGAGTGGTGGGCTTCGACGGGCGCTTCGTCGGTGGTTTGGACATGGCGGATGCTCCTGGGTTCTTCGGGGACTGCTGCCGGGTGGTTCTCCATGGCTGTGAGTGGATGATCGGACGCGTCCGGTGACCACGAGCGTAGAGATTGTTCAACAATCCTGCAAGAGGCTTGTTCCACCAAACTTTCCCTGGACGCCTCGGGTGGGTGATGATGCGGTGGTGAGCACCGGTGAGATCGACCACGGCCGGCAGGCGTGGTTGCGCACTGTCGCCGCCGATGTCGCGCGGCTGGACCGGAGCAGCTCGGCCGAGCGGGCCGCGGACATCCTGCGCCGCAGCATCACCGAGGGTGCGCTGCCGCCGGGCGCCCAACTCTCCGAGATCGAGTTGACCGAGGTGCTGGAGGTCAGCCGGAACACGTTGCGCGAGGCCTTCCGGCTGCTCACCCACGAAGGTCTGCTCGTCTACAAGCTGCACCGCGGCGTCTTCGTGCCCGAGCTGGACGAACGAGACGTCGTCGACCTGTACCGGCTCCGGCGGGTGCTCGAGGTGGACGTCGTCCGCGGTCTGGCCGACCGGGACCCGGAGTTGCCGGCCGCCCGGCTCGAACCGCTGCAGGATGACGTCGAGACGGCCGAGGCGGCCGCGCGCGCGGATCGCTGGCCGGCCGTCGGTACGGCGAACATGCGCTTCCACCAGCACCTGATCGGTCTGGCCGACAGCGCCCGGATGAACGCGATCACCGGCCGGCTGCTCGCGGAGCTGCGGCTCCTCTTCCACGTGATCGCGACGCCGCAGGAACTGCACGAGCCTTACATCGCCCGCAACCGTGCCCTGTTGGAGCTGCTCGACGCCCGCAAGTACGAGCAGGCCGCGGCCGACCTGCACCAGTACCTGCTGGACTCCGAGCAGGGACTGCTCGCCGCGTTCCGGGCACGCTGATCCGCGAGTTTCGGCGAGGGCTTGCGCCCGCCTGCTCCCACCTGAGTTGATGGCAGTATCCGTCAGCTGCAAAGGGGAGCACAGCACATGACCGATGACGACCGGACCGACGAAACCCCGAAGTCCTACCGCCCGATCGACGCCAAGGGCTTCCGCGAGTTCGTCTCGCGCGGCTGGGGTCCGGTGGACCGGTCGGTGACCGTGCCGGCGGGACTCGCGGAGGCGGCGGCCGGGCACCGGGCGAAGCTGTCCGCGGCGCTGCCGGGCCGCCGGATCGCGATCGCGGCCGGCCGGGCGCCGGTCCGGTCGAACGACACCGACTACCTCTTCCGCGCCGACAGCGACTTCGTCTGGCTCACCGGTTGCCAGGCCGAGGGCGCCGTCCTGGTGCTGTCGGCCGACGGGGACGCGACGCTGTACCTGCGCGAGACGGCCGGGCCGGACGAGGCGGACTTCTTCGCGAACGCGCGCGACGGGGAGCTGTGGATCGGGCCGGTGCCGGGGCTGAAGGACTGGTCGGACGCGCTGCAGATCGCCTGCCGCCCGATCGAGGAGCTGCCGGCCGCGGTGCGTGGCGCCGTACCGTTCATGCTCTCGACGCCGGGGGTCGAGCCGATGCTGGACGCGCTGGTCCGGACTTCGCCGACCGACGGCAACGCTCTGCGGCAGACGCTGGCGGAGCTGCGCCGGATCAAGGACGACTGGGAGCTGGACCAGTTGCGCGAGGCGGTCGCGGCCAGCGTGCTCGCGTTCGGCGACGTGGCCCGGGAGCTTCCGGAGGCGATCCGCGGCGGCGGTGAGCGCTGGCTGCAGGGCACCTTCGACCGCCGCGCCCGGACCGCGGGCAACGGCGTCGGCTACGCGTCGATCGTTGCTGCTGGCAAGCATGCGCCGGTGCTGCACTGGGTGCGCAACGACGGCCCGGTGAACGAGGGCGACGTCATCCTGCTCGACGCCGGGGTCGAGACCCGGACGCTGTACACCGCCGATGTGACCCGGACCTTCCCAGCGACAGGTGAGTTCACCGATGCCCAGCGGCAGGTGTACGACCTGGTGCACGAGGCGCAGTTGGCGTCACTCGACGCGGTCCGGGTCGGAGCGCCGTACCGGGCCTTCCAGTACGCCGCGATGCGCGTGCTGGCCGAGGGACTGCGGGACTGGGGTCTGCTCGACGTGTCCCTCGACGAGCTGCTCGGTCCCGACGGTCAGCAGCACCGGCGGTACATCGTCTGCGGCACCGGCCACTACATCGGCCTCGACGTGCACGACTGCGACGCGTCCCGGCCGGAGGCGTACTTCGCCGGCGAGATCGAGGCCGGGATGGCCCTGGCGGTCGAGCCGGGGCTCTACTTCCACCCGAACGACGAGACCGTGCCGCCGGAGCTGCGCGGGATCGGCATCCGGATCGAGGACAACGTGGTGGTGCACTCCGACCGGCTCGAGATCCTCACCGATGACCTGCCGATCACCGCCGCCGGCCTCGAGCAGTGGACTCGGTCGCACCTCAACGCACGGTAGTCGGGCGGGCACGGAAAATAGTTGGTCACAAGCAGTAACACTGAGGCCCGCGGCAACGATGTAGCGAGCGGGGGAGGGTCGAATCCGGCCCGGCGCGTGGCAGTGGGGGGCCGCGACCACGCGCCAGGCCGGGACGTCCCCGACTGGGGCCCGGGGGGACCCGGGAAACCCTGGCCACGGGGGTAAACAGCCATGAACCTGCGCGTGCGAGTGATGCACTGCGGCGACCAGCACTGGTACGCCGACATCGACGACGCCGACGATCCGCAGCCCGACGACCCGTTCTGGTACGTCGACAACTGCCGGTCCCAGGCGCAGGCGCTCGAGACGGCCTGCGCGGAGCTCCGCCTGCTGGCCGGCCGGATGGTCCGCGGCGACCACCTGAACCGCGTGCTCGACGTGACCGGCGTACCAGTCTGAGCGGCCGAAGCGCCCGGGCAGGCGTGGACCCTGTTCGGTTGGGAGAGGCCTGCTCGGGGCATCACACCGGCGGTACGGCGGGACAGCTCGTATCGCGCCTGGGGACGTCGAGCGAGACCAGGTAGGCGTCGATCGTGTTCTGCATGCACGGGCCGCCGTCGTAGCTGCCGTGTCCCCAGCCCTCGTACGTCAGCAGGACGCCGTTCCAGCCGAGCTGGCGGGCCACACTTCGCGCCCAGTTGTAACCGGTGGCCGGATCGTGGATCGCGTTCGCCAGCAGGACCGGCCTGTCCAGGTCGCGGACCTTCAGCCGGTGCTGCGGGTTGTCGGCTGCCGGCATGCCCAGGCACGTCGAGACCGCCATCAGCTGACCGGGGTAGCGCATGTCCGGGTTGTTCCTGGCCAGCCGCGTGAGCATCCGGGCGTACTCCCGGTAGTTGCGGACCGAGAGGTTCCAGTCCTGGCAGAACACCGCGAGCGTGTGGGAGGCCAGCCCGGTCGGGACCGGCGGCCGGCCGGTCGGTGGCGCGCTCGTGTCCAGCTTCTTCAACAGGTCGGCCAGCGCCGGCCACTGCGGGCCGTAGAGCATCCGGAAGACGTTGAAGCTGAGCCAGTACGGCGTGATCGGAAGGTCGGGATTCCGCGGGTCGGGCACCTTGCCGTCGTCCGCGCGGTCGAGCAGGTCCGCCCACAGCGCGCTGATGTCGCGGCGGTGCAGCGCGCAGGTCGTTGCCGCGTCGCACCAGGCCACGAACTCGTCGAACGAGTCCTGGGCTGCCGCCGCCTGGGCGTCGACGAACGATCGCGCCGACGCCGCACTGTGGTCGACCACGCTCTCGAGAACCATCGCCCGGACCCGGTCCGGATAGGTCTCGGCGTACTGCGCGCCCAGCAACGTCCCGTACGAACTGCCGTGGAACGAGATCGTCGGCTCACCGAGCGCGGCCCGGACGGCGTCCACGTCGCGCACCGTCTGCCAGGTGTCGATGTGGTCGTACACCGGGCCGGTGTTGCGCCGGCAGTCCGCGGCGAGCGCGCGGTTGTACCGGACCGTCGCGTCGAAGTCTGCCTGGCTCTTCAGGATCGGCGACGGCTGCTCGGCCAGCAGGGCGGCCGAGCACTTCACCGGATTGCTGCGGGCGATCCCACGTGGGTCGAAACTGACGACGTCGAACCGGTCCTGCAGCGTCCGGCTGAAGCGATCCATCCCTGTCCTGACCCGGTCGACACCGGAGTCGCCGGGACCACCCGGACCCCACAGCAGGACGCCCGCACGGTCGCCCGGTTCCTTCTCCGGACGACGGGCGACGGCGAGGCCGAAGGTGGGTCCGTCCGGGTTCCGCCAGTCGACCGGGACCTGCAGTGTCGCGCACTGCGAGCCCTTCACGACCTCCGGATCGTCCTTGCCCTCGGGTTTGCAGTCGGACCACCGGATCTGGGGCCCGGCCGCGGTCGCCGACACCGGCAGCGCGACCAGGCCGGCGGTCGCGACGCTCAGCACCACACCGCCCGCGAGGGCGCGTTGTCCGAACTTCATCAGGGGAATCTCCTGTCCGGGAAACTCCCTCGATCCTGGGCAACCGTTTGCTCGATCACATCGGGGACCAGCCCCCGACCGACCCCGGGCGGTGCTTGGGGGACTTGTTAGGGTCGGTCGCTGATGACTGGGACGAGTGGTGGCAAGCATGCGGTGTGGTTCCGCTGG
This sequence comes from Kribbella turkmenica, assembly GCF_004348725.1. Lineage (GTDB taxonomy): Bacteria > Actinomycetota > Actinomycetes > Propionibacteriales > Kribbellaceae > Kribbella > Kribbella turkmenica. The sequence goes on along the minus strand of NZ_SMKR01000025.1, from coordinate 46,635 downwards.
GTGGCGATCGCGGAGGCGGTCTCGTGGACCGGGCTGCTGATCGGCATGCTGTTCAAGTACGTGTTGTCGGACAACGAGATCGGGGTCAAGATCTTCGGCCCGATCCACGGCGGCATCTTCGTCGTGTACGTGCTCACCGTGCTGGTGGTGCGCGGCCCGCTGCGCTGGTCGTGGCCGGTCACGCTGCTGGCGCTGGCGGCCGGTGTCCCGCCGCTGTTCACCTGGCTCTTCGAGGTCTGGATGGTGCGCACCGGCCGGATTGACGGCGGCCGGGAGACCGCCGTACCGTCTCGGACGTCAGTCAACTCAACAGCCGCATGAACCCGTGCGGGAGAGTCCCGGGCTCCGACCCGGGCGCCGTAGGAGCAACTCTCCCCAAGAATCTCTCAGGCACCTTCACCGTACGGGCGAGGCACCTCTGGAAGGTATCTGCCTGACAGAGCGGGGAGGACACCAAACGGTCAACGGCGACCGGAAGGAACCTCCACACGATGGCGATCAGCGTCTTCGACCTGTTCAGTATCGGGATCGGCCCGTCCAGCTCCCACACGGTGGGGCCCATGCGCGCCGCCCGCACCTTCGCGCTCGGCCTCGCCGACGACGGCCTGCTCGGCCGGACCGCGACCGTCGTGGCGCAGCTGTTCGGCTCGCTCGGCGCGACCGGCCACGGCCACGGCAGCAACAAGGCGGTCCTGCTCGGGCTCGAGGGCGACGATCCCGAGACCGTGGTCACGCACGCTGTCGACGCGCGGGTGGAGGCGATCCGCGAGCGCGGCCGGCTGCTGCTCGCCGGCACCCACCAGATCCGCTTCGACGAGCACACCGACCTGGTCATGCACCGGCGCAAGGCGCTGCCGTACCACCCGAACGGGATGACGTTCACCGCCCGGACGGTGGGCGGGGACGTACTGCGCGAACGCACGTACTACTCGGTCGGCGGCGGTTTCGTGGTCGACGAGAGCGCGGCGGCCGGGGATCGGATCGTGCCGGACACGACCCCGCTGAAGTACCCGTTCACCACCGGCGCCGAGCTGCTGGACCGCTGCCGCGAGTCGCAGCTGTCGATCAGCGAGGTGATGCTCGCCAACGAGCTGGCCTGGCGGACCGAGGACGAGATCCGCGAAGGGCTGCTGCACATCTGGCAGGTCATGCAGGAGTGCGTCCGCGAGGGCTGCGAGACCGAGGGCATCCTGCCCGGCGGGCTGAAGGTGCCCCGGCGGGCGCACGCGCTGCACACGAAGCTTTCCCAGGACCCGTGGTCGGTCGATCCGCTCAAGGTGATGGACTGGGTCAACCTGTTCGCCCTCGCGGTGAACGAGCAGAACGCGTCCGGCGGCCGGATCGTCACCGCGCCGACGAACGGTGCCGCCGGCATCATTCCGGCCGTGCTGCACTACTACCGGCGGTTCGTGCCCGGGGCGACCGACGACGGCGCCGTCCGCTTCCTGCTGACTGCCGGCGCGATCGGCGTGCTGTACAAGGAGAACGCGTCGATCTCCGGTGCCGAGGTCGGCTGCCAGGGCGAGGTCGGATCGGCCTGCTCGATGGCCGCCGCCGGTCTGTGCGAGGTCCTCGGCGGTACGCCGCTCCAGGTCGAGAACGCTGCCGAGATCGCGATGGAGCACAACCTCGGCCTGACCTGCGACCCGGTCGGCGGCCTGGTGCAGATCCCGTGCATCGAACGGAACGCGATGGCGTCGGTGAAGGCGATCAACGCCGCCCGGATGGCGCTGCACGGCGACGGCGTGCACGTGGTCACCCTCGACAAGGTGATCAAGACCATGCGCGAGACCGGCGCCGACATGAAGATCAAGTACAAGGAGACGTCCCGCGGCGGCCTGGCCGTCAACGTCATCGAATGCTGAGCGCGCCCGGGTCCTCGACGTGGGCGTTGTGGCCGAGGCCGGGCAGCGTGACGACCTGATCGTGCAGCGCCCGTAGCTCGGCGTCGGTGTTCATCGGATCGCGTTCGCCTCGGGCCAGCACGACGTCCGCCCTGCTCTCGGCGATGAGTTCACGCATGCCGGGTGCGCCCACGCCGAACGTGCCGGGGTCCATCGCGAGCCGCCAGCGTCCGTCGGCCTCGGCCAGACCGTGGTCGACCACGGGATCATCCGGATCGGCAAGCCCTCGCAGACCGGACACCGTGAGGAACCGTGCGGCCGCGTCCTCCCGGCTGTCGAACCAGGCGACCGGCTTGCGCGCCAGGGCGCCGGCGCGGCCGAGGTCGTCGTCCGACCAGGTGACCTTCACGCCGAGGGCGATCACCCGCTCCACCTCGACGCCGTACCGGCCACTGGCCAGTTCCAGCGCGAGCACGCCGCCGAGGGAGTGGCCGACGATCACGACGTCCCGCCGTACCGGCAGGGTCTCGGCGACCGCGGCGGCGATCGACCCGAAGGTGTACGCCGGGAGCGCGCGAGCCGAGCCGTGCCCGGGGAGATCGGGGGCGAGCCGCGGTTGCGGCCAGCGATCCCACACCCGGCCGTTGGCCCCGAGTCCGTGCAGCAGCAGCAGAGAAGACATGAGAGCAGGCTGGCACAGGACCTGACCGGCCGCCCGGCCGACAGGCGTGCCACCGGTTCACTCGGCGCGATTCTACGAATGCGTAGCGGAACGGATTTGCCCGAACATTGCGATCTAGCGTGGAATTTCTTCCAAGGGCTGTTTCAAGCGCGGTGGTTACCGCTACTGTGCGGGACCGTGAGGCCGATCTCTGCCGCGGCAGACCGCCGACCGCCCTGGCAGAACCGCCGGCGGGTGCGCCAGGCTGTCTACACGGTCGGTGCGCTGCTGGCGCTGTACGGCGTGCTGGTCATCATCGCCCTGCTCGGCGGTCCACGGATCGGGGCCTCGTTCCTGCCGCTGCCCGGCGGCGGGCCGGACCCGGCCAACCCGGTCGCCGGCCTCGAGCCCAGCACCCCGGTCCCGACCGGCGGGCCGACCCTCCCGCGGGCGTCCGAGACCCCGGCGCCGACGGTCCCGCCGACCCCCGGCCCGACCGCAACGTTGCCACCGGCAACAACACCTCCGCCCGGGACCGGACCGGGGACCGGGCAGGTCACCGACGGCCCGCAGCCGTCAACGCCCTGCCCGACCGGCAAGCCGGCGATTCCGCAGGTCGTCGACCACCACGAGCCCACGCTTCCGCCGGCCACCAAGGTGCCGCCGAAGCCGACCACCACGAGGACGTCGGCTCCGACCACGTCGGATCCGACCACTCAGGCGCCGAAGCCGCCGGTCACCGACGACCCGCCGCCACCTCCGAGCACCCCGAGCAACCCGCCGCCCAACCCGGACGCGCCCGAGCAGCCGGAGGACCAGCCCGGCCTCGTCGGCGGCCTGCTGACCACCGTCATCGATACACTCGGCCTGTAGGTCGCCAAGTCAACCAAGTACATGTGTTAGTGTTGGTACATGTCGATGAAGCGCACAAACGTGTACGCCGATCCAGAGGATCTGGCACTGATCAAGGAGGCGGCACGGCGGCGCGGAATTCCGGAAGCGGAAATCATTCGTGAGGGCATCCATCTGGCGGCGATGGCAAACCGTGTCTGGGATGCGCCGTTGGACTGGCCCACGTTCGAGGGAAGTGGTGAGCCGGTGACCAAGGACGAAGTCCGGGCCGAGGTCGTACGGCGTACCGACCGGTGATCCTGGTCGTCGACACCTCCGGCATCATCGCGGCGTTCGACCGCAACTCGTCCGAGGGACCGACCTGCCGAAAACTGCTTCAGGAGGCCGGGACGGTGATTCTGTCTCCGCTCGTGCTGGCCGAAGTGGACCATCTGGCCCGAGCCCGGCTGGGCAGCGCGGCGCGGCTCACTATCCTCGACCTTCTGCTGACGCAGGTGCGGCGGATGCGGTTTCAGGTTCCGGACATCGGAGCTGAGACGCTGGCGACCGCAGCAGCCGTGATGGGCAAGTACACCGGCCTGGACCTCGACCTCGCCGATGCGGTCAGCGTGGCGCTCGCGGCAGACTACCGGACGGACGCTGTGCTCACGCTGGATCGCCGCGACTTCAGAGCTGTTCGTCCGCTCACACCACATCCGGCGTTCCGGCTGCTGCCCGACGATCTCTGACGGCCTCTAGTAGGCCTCGACCTCGGTGGTGCTGGCGTTGCCGGCGATGGTGGGCCGGAGGTCGACCTGCCAGCCCTCGTTGCGGCCGAACGACCGGTCGAACTTCTGGAACGAGCAGTCCGCGCTGAACTGCCGCCGCACCGGGTTCCAGTCGGTGCCGCTCTTGAAATAGATCGTGTACGCGCCGCCGATCCGGCTGATGGTGGCGGACTTCTTCGACTGGACGTACATCATCACGTGCGGTTCGCCCGGCGGCTGTCCGCGGCTGACGACCGAGATCGCGACGTCCTTCGACGTACTGTTCGTGACCCGCAGCCGGCCGATCCCCGCGGGCCCGCGGCGGACCAGGACGTCGCCGTTCGACGGCCGGACCTTCCCGGGCTCCGGTCCGGGGTCGGGCAGGCTGCTGCCGAAACGAAGCTGCAGCTTGTCCAGTGAGACGATCGCACTCTTCAGATCCGCGCGCAGTTGCCGCTGGACCTTCTGCGACGTGTACGCGACCCCACCGCAGCGCGCGTTCAGCTCGACGCTGTCCGACTTCGCCCCGGACATCGACGCCGCCGCCACCCGCAGCCGTGCCTGCAGCACCTTGTGTACGCCGGCCAACCGGCTTGTCACCGTGGTCTCGGCCAGCTCCGACGACGCCGCGTCGAGCGCCGACGACAACCCGTCCATCGCCTCGGTCAGCGCCTCGGCCGTCCGCACCCGGGTCAGCGCCCGAAGGCCACCCGCGAGACTCTTCTCGAGCCTCGTCAGCGCAGCCTGGTACGCCGCCGACCCGAGCGGTCCGGAGGCCGTCGACGACACCGGAGTCTCCGGAGGCGTCGTACTGACCGAAGCCGACGGTGTGGACACCGACTGCTGATCGACCACCGGCTGACCACAGCCGGCCATCAGTCCGAACCCCACGCAGAGCACAGCGGACTTCTTCATGCACTCCCCCAGGCCACCACCCCACCACCCTGTGCGGCACAGCGTATGCGCCACGGGCGTCCCGAGCGACCCCCGGCCCACACTGTGACCGGTCAGTGTGAGGCCGGCCGGACGAACGGAAAGGCCAGGGTGGCGCGGATGTTCTGGCCGGTGAGGAGCATCATCAGGCGATCCACGCCGATGCCGAGGCCACCGGTCGGGGGCATGGCGTACTCGAGGGCGGTGAGGAAGTCCTCGTCGAGGGACATCGCTTCGGGGTCGCCCGCGGCGGCCTTGAGGGACTGCTCGGTGAGGCGGCGGCGTTGCTCGATCGGGTCGACGAGCTCGGAGTACGCGGTGCCGATCTCGGCGCCGAAGGCCACCAGGTCCCAGCGTTCGGCGAGCCGTGGATCGAAGCGGTGGGTGCGGGTGAGCGGCGACGTCTCCAGCGGGAAGTCGGTGTAGAACGTCGGCAGTGTCGTGGCCGGCTCGACCAGCTCGTCGTACAACTCCAGGACGAGTTCGCCGGCGGTGTGCTCGAAGGTGGTGTGGACGCCGTGCGCCGTGCACAGCTCGCGCAACTCCTCGACCGGGGTGTCCGCGGAGATCGACGTACCGGTGGCCCGGCCGACCGCGTCGTGGACGGTGACGACCGGCCAGTCGCCGGAGATGTCGACCTCGCCGCCGGACCGCTGGACGACCGGCTTGCCGAACACCGCGGTCGCGGCCTCGATCACGAGCTCCCGGGTGAGCTCGCGCATCACGTGGTAGTCGGCGTACGGCTGGTAGGCCTCGACCGAGGTGAACTCGGGATTGTGGGTCGCGTCCGCGCCCTCGTTGCGGAAGCTCCGGTTCAGCTCGAACACCTTGCCGAGCCCGCCGACGCTGAGCCGCTTCAGGAACAGCTCCGGCGCGATCCGCAGGAACAGCTCGGTGTCGTAGGCGTTGATGTGGGTGGCGAACGGCCGCGCGTTCGCCCCGCCGTGCACAGCCTGCAGCATCGGCGTCTCCACCTCGATGAACCCGCGCGCCTCGAACCCGTTGCGCAGGGCCCGGACGGCGGTACTGCGGTGCCGCATCATCCGCAGCGACTCCGGGTTCGTCACCAGGTCGAGGTGCCGCTGCCGGACCCGGGCCTCCGGATCGGTGAAGCCCTTCCGCTTGTCCGGCAACGGATGCAGGCACTTCGCCGCCATCAGCCAGCCCGTCACCGCGATCGACAGCTCACCACGACGGCTGGTCACCACCTCACCGGTCACGCTGACGTGGTCCCCGATGTCGACCAGCCGCCGCCAGTGATTCAGCGCGAGCTCGCCGCACGAGTCCGCGGTCAGCATCACCTGCAGCTGCGACAACCCGTCCTGCACCGACGCGAACGCCAGCCCGCCGTGGTTCCGCATCCGCATCACCCGCCCGGTGACCGAGACGACCGAACCGGTCCGGTGATCAGCGGGCAGATTCGGATAGAGCGCCCGGATCCGTTCCAGCGTCTCCGTCCGCGGCACGCCGACCGGATACGGATCGATGCCGGCGGCAACGAGCTCGGCCAGTTTGGACCGCCGGATCCGCTCCTGCTCGGTCAGCTTCCGGTCGGGCAACGCCGGCCGCAGCAACTCCTCCTCCTGCGCCCGTACGGCGGTCGCGAACCGGCCGCCGTCCGCCGCCATGATCGCGTGCCGTTCGGCCGTCTCGACACTGTCGACCCGGGTCCACGGCCGCGGCGCCGGCAGGAACCCCTCCGCCGTCCCGGCCGCCAGCAACACCTGCGCCAGTGACGCACCGCGCGAGTAGCAGATCAACCGCGGCGACCAGCGCGGCAGGTACTTCTCGTTCGACTGGTACAGACTCTCCAACTGCCAGAACCGCGAAGCAACCGTCAGCAAGGCGTTCGTCAGCCGCAGCACCGGCCCGGCGCCGACCCGCTCGGCGTCACTGAAGATCTCCCGGAACATCGCGAAGTTCAGCGAGATCCGGTGCAGGCCGAGATCGCCGCACGCGTCCACCAGCGACGTGACCATGAACTCCATCAGGCCGTTCACGGACTCGGGATCCCGCCGCATCAGGTCGAGCGAGACTCCCCGCACACCCCACGGCACGAACGACAGCACCCCCCGCACCGAGCCCTCGGCATCGCGCGCGATCACCATCACGCACCGCGCGTCGGCCGGGTCGCCCAGCCGTCCGAGCGCCATCGAGAACCCGCGCTCGCTGTGCGCACCACGCCACTTCTCGGCCAAGCCGACGTACTCGGCCAGCGTTTCGGGGGACAGGTCGCCGTGCCGGACCACCTTCGCGTGGTACCCGGCCCGCTGGACCCGTGTCACCGCCTGCCGGACCGGCCGCATCGTCCGGCCCTCGAGAGTGAAGTCCGCGACGTCGATGATCGCCTCGTCGCCCATCGACAGTGCGCGCAGGCCGGCGTCGACGTACGCGTGCGCCGCCTCCTCGCCGGCCGACAGCACCGCGGGCGACCAGCCGTAGGTGCGCGCCTCGGCCAGCCAAACCTTGATCGCGCCGGGCCACGCGGCCGGATCGCCGAGTGGGTCGCCGCTGGCCAGGCTGACTCCGTTGACCACGCGATAGGCGATCGCCGCGTCCCTGGCGGGGGAGAAGATGACCGCCTTGTCCCGGCGGGTGGCGAAGTACCCGAGCGAGTCCCGCTCACCGTGCAGCAGGAGCAGACGCCGTACGTCGAGCTCCTCGGGCTGGGACAGGTAGCGCACCCGGCGGACCGAGCGCAGGAAGATGGCGAACGCGATCACCAGCGACGCGGCCGAGATGGCGCCGACGGTCAGGCCGATCCAGCCGTGGCCCTCGTGGCCGCCCATCCGGCCGCGGGACTGGCCGAGGGTGGCGATGATCGCCCAGCCGATCTTCTCCCGCTGGCCGGTGAGCGTCTTCGGGAAGATCTGGGTCAGCGTGATGCTCACCGCGGCCGCGACCAGCAGGCCGGCCAGCAGCGCGCTGACCGCGAGCCGCCGGGTGCCGGGGGCCAGCCGGGCCGGGAACGCGGCCCGGATCTTCCACAGCAGCACGATGATCGCGGCCACCACGACGACCTGGACGATGCCCCACTCCAGGTCCTGGACGGTGGCCGGCCCGAAGTCCCGGAGCAGTTCGGTGTCGTCCGGGTTCGCCAGCCGGACGCTGGTGAGCGCGACCGCGGCGACCTGGGTGACCAGCCAGAGAACCTGGAAGACGAAGAGCACCCAGAGCAGCGCGGCCCGCTTGCCCCGCAGGAGTGCGCTGCCGACGACGGCCAGGTAGACCGCGGAGAAGAACGTGTGCCCGGCCGGGATGCCGAAGAAGTCGAAGGCCTGGTCAACCCGTTTCACGTACGCCGGGGCGAGCAGGTGCAGCGGGATCGCGATGAAGGACCAGACCGAGGCGGCCACCACGACGCGGCCGACCCAGACCGCCGCTCGATGCTGCCACTGCGGGACCACCACCTCTGCCTGTTCCGGGCGCACCTGCCGATCATCCCACTAGTGCACGGATGCTCTCGGTGGTGCAGGCACCACGGCGAAGGTGTAGCTGAGGCGACAGTCGATCGCCGGCCGGGTGTGCGACGCTGGCGAACATGGTGGCCGTCCCGTATCGCTTGCTGCGCAACATGATGATCGCCGCCGGTGTCCTCTACTGCAGTCTGCTGCTCGAAGCGGCGGCGGGCTACCCGCTCGACATCCACGAGTCCTTCCTCAGCGAGCTCGGGGCGCTCGACCAGCCGACCAGTCCGTACGCCCGTGCGCTCGATCTCGGCGCGGGCGTGCTCCTGCTGATCGCCGCCATCCTCGGTCGTCCGGCCGCCCGGATGAACCGCGACGTCGCCGGCCTGCTCATCAGCACCGCCTTCTTCGGTCTCGGGACGCTGCTCGACTCCTTCTCACCGATGGACTGCGCGCCGTCACTCAGCGAAGCCTGCCGGGCCGCCGAGGCCGGCGGTCAGGCCGGCACGGCGCTGCTCCTGCACGAGATCACCTCGACCATGGCCGGCCTCGGCAGTGTCGCCATGGGCCTCTTCGCCGTCCTGGTCCTGCGCCGCTCCGGCTGGGGCGGACCGTGGAGCCGCGTGGTCGCCGTTCTGGCCGGAGGGGTGGCGGTTACCCAGGTCTGGCTCGGCCTCGAGACCGGCCTCGAGGTGATCACCGGCGGCGACCTCCACCCGCCCGGCATCCTCCAGCGTGTCTCGGTCCTGCTCGTCTGCCTGCTGCTGGCGACGCTGCTGCCAGGCCTGAGGCAAGCTTTGCTTCGATGACAACTATCTGGGTCGTGCTGCCCGGCCTGGCCGAGACCCCGGAGGAGTTCGGGCGGGTCGTCGAACTGCTGCCTGGGCTGGATGTCCGCGTGATCGATCCCTGGTGCACGCCGGTCACGGCCGGCGCCGACGAGTTGCGTCGTGCGGCCGGGCTGCCGGCCGACGCCGAGATCGGGCTGGTCGGGCACTCCATCGGCGGCCTCGCCGTACTGCGCTGGGCCCTCACCCGGCCGGCGGAGGTCAGCCGGGTGGTGCTCGTCGACACGAGCCTCACGTCCGAGACGGGCTGGCGTTGGCTGTATCCCGGGACGCGCGGCAATCGCGCGGTTCGCACGGTCCTGCGGTGGCTCGGGCGGATCGGCGTACCGCGGGTGCTGGGGCCGGTGGTCCGCCGGCTGATCGTCCGGACCGGCAGCGCCACCAACCGAGATCTGTTGTCCAAGGCAACAGTACGGGAACGGTACGGCGACGCCCGCTCGTGGTTGCTGTTCTGGGACGAGCTCGCGAACAGCTGGGCACTGGCCGCCGAGGTCGGGACGCTGGCCACCGGGCTGACCGCCTCCACCACCCTGCTGGTCGCCACCGGCGGAAGCTCCCGCTTCACCGCACGACGGTGGCTTGCAGGTCAACGCCGGCTGGCCGACGTACTCGAGGGCGCGGTCGAGGTCCTACCGGACTCCGCCCACCTCGTTCACCTGGACCGCCCCGACGCGATCGCCGCGGCCGTCAAGGCTTAGGCGGTGCTGGTGAGCGCCGGTGTCGGGAGCTTGCGCTGCCAGACCTCGTCGAGCGCCATCCGCATCGCGCCGGTGACGACCGCGTCCTCGGCGAGCGCGGAGAGCTCCAGCTTCGGATGGTTCAGCGTGAGCAGCCGAAGCTGGTCCGAGATGGCGTCGAGCAGTACGGCGCCGGCGCGGGCCACACCGCCACCGATCACCACGGCGGTCGGGTCCAGCACGAGTACGGCGGGGGCCAGCGCCCGGGCGAAGTCACGGGCGACCTGCTGGACGACGGCCTGAGCCACCGGGTCACGCTCGGCCGCGGCCGCGAACACGTCGGCCGTGTCCAACTGCTCGCCACCGAGCTCGGCCAGCCGGGACTTCGGGTTTTCGATGGCTGCCTGGCGACCGAGAGCCGCGATGGCCTCGGAACCGACCGCCCGCTCCAGCGGGCCGCGGCTGTCCTCGGGGTTGATGACGTCGTCCGGCGCGGTCGCGATGAAGCCGATCTCACCGGCAGCCCCGGTGCCCCGGTGCAGCCGGCCGTCGATCACGATGCCCGCACCGAGCCGCTCACCCCACTGCACCGCGAGCAGCGTGCCGGTGCCACCGCGGGCGGCGGCGATGGCCAGCGCGGCCAGGTTGGCGTCGTTGTCCAGCATCACCGGGCAGTCGAGCAGGCCGCGGACGTGCTTGATCAGGTCGATCGCGGACCAGCCCGGCACACTCGGGACCAGCTGGACCCGGCCGGTGTGCTCGTCCACGATGCCGGGGCTGGCGGCAACCGCGGCCGCGATGTCCTCGGCCGGCACCTCGGCCTCGGCCAGCGCCTCGGTGATCACCTCGCTGATGACTCCGAGCAGCTCCTGCGCGGTCCACCCGGGGCCGGAGCGACGTACCAGGGAGAGCTTGCGGCCGGCCAGGTCGGAGACCCCCACGGTCACCCGGTGCGGGCCCACGTCGAGGCCGAGCACCGGCGCCGCGCGTCCGCGCAGCGAGACGCGGATGGCCGGGCGGCCGAGTGAGCGGTCCGCGGAATCAGGGCCGTGCTGCTGCAGCCAGCCGGCGTCCAGCAGTTCGTCGACGGCCTGGGCCACGGTCGGTCTGGCCAGACCGGTCCGCTCGACCAGCTCGGCCACCCGCAGCGGCGCGGGCGCGGAGCGGCGCACCGCGTCCAGGACCGCGGCCACGTTGATCCGCCGCAGCATCGTCGTGCCGCCGCCGACCGTTCCCTTGCTCATGTCCGACCCCTTGCCTGCCACTCACCCATCCTAATAGAAAGCGAGTGTTCATAAATTACCGTGCGACGGTGCGTCGGCGGGCGGTCGCCGAATGGTGAGTCGACACCTACCACCCTCCGGCCGTCCCGCGTCCCAGCACACGCACCAGTGCCGGAATCGGACCGGCTGTCGACCGGGAACGGCACGTCAGTCCTGCAGAACCGTCCGGGCGAAACTGCTCAGTGCCTCGCGGTCCGGTTGCTGCGTCTTGGTCATCAGGCTGGCCACATGCTTCTCCACGGTCCGCGGCGAGATGTGCAGCCGGGACGCGATCGACTTGTTCCCGATCCGGTCCACGAGCAGCCGGCAGACCTCGTACTCGCGGCTGGTGATCCCGAGCTGGCGCAAGTACGCCGGCACCTGCTCGATCCCGCTCCGGCGCTGGGACACGGTCGCACCGAGCTGCCGGAGCAGGCTGCGGCACGAGCTCGCCACCGCTGTGATCTCCGCGGTGTGGAAGTAGTCCTCGGCCTGCCGCAACCAGGCCACCGGCTCACCCCAGCCGTCCGCGTGCGCCGGCTCGGCGATCAACCGCAGACCCAGGTGCCGGGCCATCGGGTAGAGCGACGCGGTCTCCAGCGCCTCCGTCACCTTGGTGTTGGCCGCGTCGACCTGACCGTCGCGTCCGATCAGTACGGCGTGGGCCAGTTGGACGAACTGCTTGTTCCACCGCATCCCGCTGGCCGCCGCCGCGGTGATCGCCTCGAAGTGCGCCCAGCTGTTCCGGCCGGACAGGACCCCGAGCAGCAGCCCCAGCCCGTACTTCCCCGACGTGTGCAGGGTGGTCGGGTTCTGCGCGTCGTACGCGAGCGCCTGGGCCATCTCGGAGTCGGCGAGCTCGCGGTTCTCCTCCAGCAGCGCGCAGAACGTCCGCGCGAGTCCATAGGAGTACGGCAGCTCGTACGACGCCCGCTCGCCACCCCAGTTCGCGGCCTCGGCCAGCGTCTCCTCCATCGCCGTACGACGTCCGCGGTGGGCCTCGAGGATCGCCTTGGTGGACAGGAAGTACGTCGCCGAGCGGCCGAGCCGGAGCCGCCGGGTGACCTCCAGGCACTCGTCGATGATGACCGCGGCCTTGTCGTACTCCGACCGCAGGATGGCCTGCTGGCCGAGGATCCCGTCGACCTCGTAGGCCAGCGGGATGGCGCCGATCCGCAGGGCCTGCTGGCGGGCCTTCTCGAGTTCGGCGATGCTGCCGTTGGCCAGGCAGATCGTGCCGGCCTGGAAGATGTGCGAGCACACCCGCTGGAAGGTCATGTTGTGCTCTTCGGCGACCAGCCGGGCACGGTGGAAGTAGTCGATCGACCGGTCCAGGTCGTGCTCGCGCGACAGGATGCCGAGCAGTTGCAGCGCGTCGCACGCGACCGCGGGCAGCTTGGCGCGTTCGGCCGCCGCGGCCGCGCGGGTGGCCAGTTCGGTCGCGGCCTTGAGCCGGCCGGGACTCGGCCGGGCCAGCTCGAGGTGGGCGGCGATCGCATCGACCGGGGCGAGATCCGCGTCGCCGGCGTCGATGCCGAGCAGCGAGCGGGCCGTCGCGACCTGGGTCAGTGCGGCCGACCACCGGCCCGCCATGTGCTCGAGGTTCGCGAGCTGGACGTGCAGTGCGGCGACCTTGCGACTGTCGAGGTTGCGGTCGGCCATCTCCTCGATGGTCGCGGCGTGCGCCGTACTGTTCTCGAACTGGCCGGTCTCACTCAGTGCGATCAGCAACGACCCGAGCACCTCGGCCCGGTAGCTGGTGTCGGGATCGCCGGCCAGCAGGGCGGTCGCGCGCTCCAGCAGTTTCACCGCCGACGCCATCGACCCCTCGTCGAAGGACCGTCGCCCGGCGGTCGCGAACAGCCGCCCGGCGTGGGCCAGATCGCCACCGGTCTCCGCGAGCTCGGCCACCATCTGGCACCACTCGCCGGGCAGCCCGGGATGCAACTCCTCGATGGCGTCCGCGCACCGTCTGGCCAGTGTCGACCGCTCTGTCGGCGTCAGGCCGGCCAGCAGCGCGTCAGCGGTCAACGGATGCCGGAACGCGTACCAGTCCGGCACCGGCTCGTCCGGGCCGACCAACTGCGCGGCGAGCCCGGCGCGCAAGGTGGCCAGCAGCAACCGCTCGTCGGTCCCAGTGGCCTTGCGGACGACGCTCAGCGGAAAACGGTGGCCGATCACCGCCGCCAGCACCAGCAGGTCCCGCGACTGGGGTCCCAGCTGGTCGGTCCGGCTGCTGATGCTCCGGACGACGGCCGCCGGAACATTCGTCTGCAGCCCGTCGACGACCTGCACACTGCCGTCGGCCCTCGACAGCAGTTGTCCGGACCTGCTCGCCTCCTGCAGCAGTTCCTCAACGATGAAAGGGATTCCGGCACTGTCCCGCCACAGTCTGTCGACCAGTGCGTCGGGTACGCCGTCACCCGGCACCTCCAGGCAACCGGATGCCAGCTCACCGACCTCGGCCCGGTCCAGCGGCTGCAACTCGATCAGAGCGGCAGAGCCACGCTGTGCGGACAACCGGGCGAGCTCGAAGGCCGCACAGGTCTCGGACCGCAGCGTGGCGACCAGTGCGATCGGCTGGTCCTCGAGGTTGTCGAGGAGGTACTCGACCACGGCCAGGGTCTCGGGGTCCGAGCCGTGCAGGTCCTCCAGCACCAGCAGGCAACCACGGTCCTTGCCGACCAGGGCCAGCAACCGCAGCACGGCTTCGCCGAGAACGACGGCCGACGTCGCCGTGTCGTGCGCCGTACCGTCGTCCCACTCGGGGACCAGTCGGCCGAGCACCTGGCGGTAGGGCCCGAGACCGTCGGCCGCGGGCATCTCGCCGCGACGGATCAGGGACAGCAGTGCCTCGGTGAACGGGCGGAACGCGACCATGGTGCCGATGGCACCGACGCGGCCGCGCAGCGTCGCCATGCTCTCGTCGAGCGCCTGTGTGGTGCCGACCCCGGCCAGCCGGCTCTTGCCGATCCCGGGCTCGCCGACGAGGAAGACCGCACCCCCGCGACCGCCTCGGGCCGCGGCCAGCAGGCGGTGGAGATGATCGATCTCCCGGTCTCTGCCGACCACTCTGGGCGCACGGGTCTGCATGCTTGCCAACTCTAACGACGGATCGTTGCCACCGCAGCGAATCGCACCGGTCGGCCACTGCCCAGTGGACAGGCCGGCCGGTGCGACTCAAGCGCTTGCTCAGCTTTCGATCGTCGGCCACGTGCTGCCGAAGTCGCTCGCCGCGACCGCGGCCGCGAACGCGCTCAGGCCGACGGTGCCGACCAGGGCCATCGCGCGGGCGCCGATCTTGGAACGCGTCGGCAACGTGATCGGACCGAGCGGGTCGGTCGCGTCTGCCGGCTGCTGCTGGGTGTGCTGCTCGTCGTGCTTCGCGGTGTGGTGCTGGGCGGTCATGGTGTCTCCCCTGTCGAAAGAATGGGTGTCGGCGCTACCAGTGGGCGCCTCGACCCGGCGGTTGGTTCGAGCAGCAGGACGGAGGGAACACGTTCCGAGAACGCCAGCCGGAGCAGGCCGTAGCCGATTCCCGCCAGACCGGTCAGCAGGCCTGGAGACGGAACCGATCGCGGTGTCCCGCACTGTGGTCCGTACTGCTGTACTGCCGCGAGCACCAGCCCGGCCCGGCGCCGCCGGACCACCTCAACAGCTGCGTGATCGCGTTCGGCGAGCCACACCAGTGGCTCCACCGCGCCGAGCTCGCCGTGACAAAGACTCAGGTCGGCGAGCACCGGCCGTTCTGCCGCGGCGCTCAGATAGGCGTCGAGGTCCGCCGGTACCCCGGCACTCAGCCGGGCCAGCGCGGTCCCGGCGTCCCCCGAGCACCATCCATGGCCACCAGGGCGCTCCCGCCGGTCCAGATCGGCCGCCGCACGCGCGGCGTCCGTGTACCTGTCCCCAGGTACGCCGTACCGGCCGAGAGCCCATGCGATTCCCTGGTAGCCCCGGGCGAAGCCGTGGTCCGCTGCTACTCGGCCACGGAGCCCGAGCTCCACTGCGCCGACGAGTTCGTCGGCGTACCGGTTGGCCAGACGCCTGGCCACCGGGAAATCCTGGATCGCCTGCATCGCCGCCAGTCCGCCGGCCGCACCCTCGGCGTACGTCGGGGACTCGTCGGGCCCGAGCCGCTCGGCGAGTTCCAGCGAGGCGGACAGCCAGTCCGCGAGGTCGGCGTCACCGAGCAGGACGCGCAAGCGGTCCAGGCCGTAACTGATGCCACCGAGACCGTGCAGGCCGGGGCCGACGAGCTGGGCCGACTCGGGATCCGCCGCCAGACCCGCCAGCAACGCGGGGAGTGGGCGGATCGCGTCGCGCGCCAGTTCGCAGTACTTGCCGGCTCCGGTCAGGACGCCGACCTGGGCGAGGAACAGCGCCGTACCGGTGTAGCCGTTGGAGAGTCCTGCTCCCATCGGGCGCACGGCCCAGTGGTGGTCGTCGATGAGCTCGAGACCCAGCCAGTTCGCGGCACCGCCGGGGTCGCTGTGGACCTGGGCCATGATCTCGTCCGCGATGTCGGTGGCGGCCGCCAGCAAGTGGTCCGGGTCCGCCTCGGTGGCGCCCAGGCCGGGCCGGCGGGACGTGCTGGAGTGCATGATCGGCTCCGGCCGGGTGGCGAGCGTGGCGGAGATCAGCCACTTCTGCCGGTGCTCGTCGATGTCGCTGAGGGCGGCGATCTTCGCTTCGACCGCGGCCAGGCCCGCGGTCGCCAGGACGTCGGCGATGCGGGTGCCGTCGGACGCCCAGACGTCGCGGCTGTCCGGCCGGGCCGTGAACAGCGGTACGTCGCCCGCCCACAGGTCGGCCAGCTCGTAGGGCACGACGACGTGCAGGGCCTCGTCGGCGTCCCTCAGCAGGTCGAGCAGTTGACTGCGGCCGGCCGCGTTCCGGAGAGCGTCCGGGTGCGTCGCCTCGTCCAGGAGCCCGGTGTAGAGACTGGTGCTCCGCGGCACGAAGCGGATCTGGTCCGACGCGCAGCGGGCCAGCATGCCGTCCGGACCGATCAGCTCGTCACGGTGCCGGGCGATCGCCTCATACGCGGCCCGGAATCCCGTGAGCAGGGCGATCTCGTGGTCCCGCGGCTCGATGTCGGCACCGTCGAGCTGTGGCCGGTTCTTGGCGCCGTGCGTCTTTCCGGGACGTCGTACCAGGTGCATGGAGTCCAGGCCCGCGTCGGCCCAGTCGACCACACTCGTCGGCGCCATCGCGTCGGCGTCGCCACCGAGACCGGACATGTCCGCGACACCGTGCTCACCGCTCACCAGCAGCGGCAGCAGTGCGGTGCGGTAGACCGAGCTCAACAGCTCGCGGTACGCCGGGTCGTGGCTGAGCGCACCCACCGGCGTGTGACTCGGGTGGAACAGCGTCTCGACGTCGACGAGCACCGGCTGCTCGCCGACGGCGATCAGGTTCTCGTAGTGCATGTCCGTGCCGTCCAGCACGTACAGCAGTGCCAGCAGCGCGCCCTGCCGGTGGTAGAACCGGCGTACCTCGGCCAGGTCGTGACATGGCTGGTGGACGACGTACTCCGACCAGCCGTACCCGTCGCGGGGCAGCAGGCCGACCGTACGGATGTCAAGGCCGGTCTTGCCGTTCAGCCAGTCGACCAGTTCGTTGAAGTGGCCGTGCAGGTCGAGCGGCCGCGGCTTGTAGACCACTCGCCGCCCGTCCGCGAAGGTGAGGGTGGCTGTGGACCGCCCGCCCCGGTGGGGATCACCCGTGGGGTCGATGGCGGTCAGCGCGCCGGGATCACGGCCGTTCAGCAGCCCGGTCATCAGCGACTCACGGTCCTCGGCGAGTCGTGCCAGCAGCTCGAGGTGGGCCTCGACGCCCTGCCGGCACGACTCGCCCAGGACCCGGGCCAGCACCGGGTACGCGGCCAGGAACTCCGCCAGCTCGCTCCCTCCCACGAGCCGGTGGGTGAAGTCCAGAAAACGTTCGGCCGGGGTGTCTCCGGCCAGCTCACCGCGGTCACGCGCCCTGGCGAGCTCCAGCACCAGGGTCCGGGACGCGAGTTTCACCAGCCGCAGTCCGAGCCGCTGCAGGAACTGCTCCGCCAGTACGCCGGTGTGCCCGGCCGCGGCCAGGTCGCGGCGAGCCGACGACAGCAGTGGCTCGAGGCACCGCACAAGCGCCTGCCGCCAGTCACGGTGCCCACCCGAAGCCCCGTCAGCCCCACCTGATGTGTGGCCGCCGGCGGATTCGGTCCCTGCGGGGCTGCGACCGGCGGCAGGCGCGGTCTGGGTGGTGCTGCGCTCGACGTACTCGGCCCAGGCGGGCGCGGACGTGGTCAGCTCGTGCGGGCGCATCCCGGCGGACCACCAGGCGTTGCGCTGGTCGGTCCGGGCGGTGCCGGCGGTCGCTGAGTTGAGCACGCGGACAGGCTGCCATCGGCAACCGGCCGCGGACATGGGTATGGAGCCCCCATATTTCGCGTATCGCCCTCGAACAGGGCAGGCGACACCTGCCGCGGGGTGACGACTGGGGGTTGACCACCCCGCGGCAGCAGCGCCCGGCCGGGTCGGCCTCTGGTGGAAGGCCGGCCCGGGCTCAGGACGGGAGCGCTACGGCTCCCAGCTCGGTGTCTGCACTCGTCTTCGGCCTCCTCTGTCCGCGAAATCTGGAAGGAACGCCGGGAACGATGCCCGACCGGTCCGTGGTCCGGCAAGGCCTCCGGACCCCCAATTTCGAGAACCGGCGGCCCGGCCGGGAGGTGGGTGCACACCGGTCCGAACATGGGTGCCGAACACCCATGCGCGAACCGCACGAACACTGCCACGGTGGGCAGGTGCTCTCCCCTGTGACTCCCGGACTGCCCGTCTCAGCGCACTCGGTGCTCGACGTCGTTCCGCAGCTGCCCGGTCAGTCGGCTGCGGCCGCACTCCGGGAGACCGCGGAGGTGGCACAGGCTGCCGACGACCTCGGATACCGCCGGTTCTGGTTGGGGGAGCAGCACGGTGTCCGGGGCGTCGGCAGTGCGACACCGGCCGTGCTCGCGGCCGTTCTGGCCGCACGCACGGACCGCATCCGCCTGGGCGCCGGCGGCGTACAACTGACGACCCACCAGCCCCTCGTGGTCGCGGAGCAGTTCGCCGCACTGGCAGCCGCGTACCCGAGCCGGATCGACCTCGGTGTGGGTCAGCAGAACGGCGTGGTGGCCAGTACGGCGGCCGCACTCGGCGGGGCCGCCCGTGACACGTTCCCGCAGCGGCTCGACGAGCTGTGCGGGTTCCTGCGCGATGGTCTGCCCGGTCGCGCGCACGTGGGCGACGTACGGCTGTCACTGGCCGGACTTCCACCGCCGGTCTTCGTTCTGGCCGATCACCCGGGTGCTGCCGTCATGGCCGCCGTCCGGGGACTGCCGGTGTTCCTGGCGCATCACTGTGCCGCGGCGACGACGGCCGCTGCGGTGGCGGTGTACCAAGATCACTTCGAGGCAAGCGGGCCGACGGTGAAGCCGTACCTCGCGGTGACGGTCGGCGTGGTCGCAGCCGACTCCGAGGAGGAGGCGATCATCCGGTTCGCGGAGTACGTCCGGGTGAAGAGCCGGCTCGCCTCTGCGCCGCCGCGAGCCACTCCGGCCGAGCTGATGGAGGTGCTGGAGTCTCCACTGACCGGACGCGAGCGCGGGAAGGCCGAGCGGTTGCTGGACGATCCGGGCCACATCGTCGGCTCGCGAGCCACCGTGGTGTCCGAACTGGGCTCGCTGGTCGCTGCCACCGGCGCCGACGAGGCGATGCTGGTCCCGCTGGCGTTCGACGGACTCGTGCGGTCGGCCATCCTGCGTACGATCGCGGGTGGCCTCACCCGCATGGTCCGCACCATCCCCCGGCACGCACCACCACTGATCGCAACCGCCTGACCTGGGTACCTATCGTGGGTACTGCCGGACTGACAGAGAGGCAGGCTCATGGTGAGCGAGCGGGAAGTCATTGACGCGTGTCCGACCGAATTGTTCATCGGCGGCAAGTGGCGGGCGGCGGAGGGTGACAAGATCCTGGCTGTCGAGGACCCAGCGACCGGTTCGACGCTGTGCGAGGTCGCCGACGCGAGTCCGGCGGACGGCGTGGCCGCGTTGGACGCGGCTGTCGGGGCGCAGGCGGAGTGGGCGGCGACGGCACCGCGGGACCGTGGCGAGATCCTTCGCCGTACCTACGAGCTGATGACCGAGCAGGCCGACGACCTGGCGCTGCTGATGACGCTCGAGATGGGCAAGCCGGTCGCCGAGTCGAAGGCGGAGATCGCCTACGCGGGCGAGTTCTTCCGCTGGTTCGCCGAGGAGGCGGTCCGGATCGACGGCGGCTACCAGGTCGCGCCGAACGGCAAGGGCCGCTTCCTGGTGATGCGGCAGCCGGTCGGCCCGTGCCTGCTGATCACGCCGTGGAACTTCCCGGCCGCGATGGGCGCCCGCAAGATCGGACCGGCGGTCGCGGCCGGCTGCACGATGGTGATGAAGCCGGCCGCCCAGACACCGCTGTCGATGCTCAAGCTGGCCGAGCTGATGACCGAGGCCGGCCTGCCCGCCGGCGTGCTGAACGTGGTCACGACCAGCGACTCCGGCGGCGTGATGGAGCCGCTGATCCGCGACGGCCGCGCCCGCAAGCTGTCCTTCACAGGCTCCACCCAGGTCGGCCGCAAGCTGCTCGAGCAGGCCTCGGACCAGGTGCTGCGGACCAGCATGGAGCTCGGCGGGAACGCGCCGCTGCTGGTGTTCGCCGACGCCGACCTGGACAAGGCGGTCGACGGCGCGATGCTGGCCAAGATGCGCAACGGCGGCGAGGCCTGCACGGCGGCCAACCGGATCTACGTGCAGTCGGCGGTGATGGACGAGTTCGCCACCCGGCTGTCCGAGCGGATGGGGGCGCTGAAGGTCGGCCGCGGCACCGAGGACGGGATCGACGTCGGCCCGCTGATCGACGCCAAGCAACGGGACAAGGTGAAGGACCTGGTCGACGACGCGGTCGGCCGGGGCGCCCGGGTGCTGACCGGCGCGACAGTTGCCGCGGGCAACGGATACTTCTACGCGCCGACCGTGCTCGCCGACGTGCCGAAGGCCGCGCGGCTGCAGAAGGAGGAGATCTTCGGCCCGGTCGCGCCGCTGACCGCCTTCGAGACCGAGGAGGAAGCGGTCGCGATGGCGAACGACACGGAGTACGGCCTGGTCTCCTACCTGTTCACCAGCGACCTGAGCCGCGCGCTCCGGGTCTCCGAGCGGCTGGAGACCGGCATGATCGGCCTCAACCAGGGCATCGTCTCCAACCCGGCCGCGCCGTTCGGCGGCGTGAAGCAGTCCGGCCTCGGCCGCGAGGGCGGCAGCACCGGCATCGACGAGTACCTGGAGATCAAGTACGTCGCGATCAACGTCGACTGATCACTCTGCCAGCCACTGTTGGATGGTCTCCTGGTCCGGCCGCGGGCTGGTCCCGATCGCGTGCGGGACGAACCGGGCGTAGTAGTCGGTGATCGGTCCGTCGGACTCGCGGATCATCATGCCGGCCGCGACCCCGTCGACGATCCAGCTGCCGATGACGGCCCGGTTCCCCTCGTACGACGGCGCCGGGTGCCACTCCTGGTAAACCATCGTCGACGTGTCGTACGGACCGTCGTGGACGTGGTCCTCGGCACCGCCGACGGTGTGGATCCGGATGTTGCTGCCCTCGCGGCCGTGCAGCGGTTTGGCCACCCACTCGAGCAGGTCGCCCGGATCGTCGAAGTACGCCGGCAGCAGGTTCGGGTGGTCCGGGTACAGCTCCCACAGCACCGGCAGGATCGCCTTGGTGGACAGCATCGTCTTCCAGATCGGCTCGATCCACCGCACCGGCTCCGGTTCCAGGCCGGCCAGGATGTACCGGCCGAACTCGTCGTCGAGCATGTCCTCCCACGGGTAGAGCTTGAACGCGGTCCGGATCGGCCGCCCGCCCCAGTCCACGAAGGTCCGCCGGGCCGAGTCCCAGCCGACGTCCTCGATCTCGTGCCCGTACGTCGCCAGCCCGGCCATCGCGGCGGTGTCACGCAGGTACGCGACCGTCATCGCCTCCTCGCCGGAGGTCTCGGCGCCGGAGTTGAAGAAGTGCGCCTCGTTCCCGGGGAAGTCACCGGCCGCCAGGTGCTCCGCCCACCACTTGACCAGCCGGTCGTGCACGGAGTTCCACTGGTCCGCGTCCGGGAACACGTCCTCCAGCCAGTTCCACTGGATCACCGCGGACTCGACCAGCCCGGTCGGAGTGTCGCCGTTGATCTCCAGCATCTTCGGCTCGGCCCCGGTCCAGGCCAGGTCGAACCGCGCGTACACGGACAGGTCGTCGCGCTTCAGCGACTCCCGGACCAGCGGCAGCGTGCCGGGCGCGAGACCGAGCTGGGTGTCGGAGAACCGGTCACCTGAGGCCATCACCGACGCGGCGTGCCGGCACATCTCGTACAGCTCCTCGGTGACCCGCTCGAGGTGCAGCACCTCGTCCATGGTCACCTCGTACCACGCGCTCTCGTTCCAGTAGGGCGTCTCGGAGCCGTCCGGGTGATCGGTCATCGGGAACACCAGACCCTGCTCGATCACGGTGTCCTTCCACCCCGGCCGCGGCTTGATCGCGTGCCGCCACATCAGCCGCCAGAGCTCCCGTAGCCGGACTTGCCGAAGCCGCCGCGGGTGATGGTGCCGATGTTGCCGCCGCTCCTGTCCAGACCACCGCGCCTGATCGTCGGCGACCCGGCCCGGGGGATCGTGTAGGTGCCGTGGGCGGTGTTGTAGCGGCCGCCGATCGGCGGCACGAACCCCCTGCCCGCGGTGGCCATGTAGAACCAGAAGAACCCCGCGCCGGAGCCGCGGTACTCGGTCTCGTCCTTGCAGTCCTCGTCCTGCGTCCGGACCTGCGACTGCGGGTCCACGCAGATCGCGGCGTAGTCCGGGGTGTCGTCGTCGGTCGAGCAGCCGGTCAGCGACGCGGCCACTAGCGCCGTCAGCCCGAGCGTCACCTGGGCACTGCGCATCCGCCGTCTGCCACTCATCGCCTGCCCTCCCCCTCGGCCGGGGGCTTCATCGAGAACATGATCACCGCTCCGACCACCATCGTTACACCCACCACAACCAGCGGCCCAGCGCCGACGTCGGCGATCGCGAGGACCAGCACCACCGCGAACGACGCCGACGCCACCGCCGGCACGACCACCCGCTGCACCAGCCGCTCCCGCAACTCACCCTTGAAGTACACGGGCACAGCCGCCGCCGTCGCCAGGTAGTACAGCGAAACCAGCAGTGAGACGGCGGCGACGGAGTCGGCCAGCACGGCGTCCGACGTCAGTACCGGGGACACGTAGGTCACCACGCTGGCTCCGGCGAACATCCAGGTGGCCACGGTCGGTGTCTGGTAGCGGGCGGAGATCCGGGCGAACTGCCCGGGGAACGCGTCCCGGCGGGCCATCGACAGCATCGTCCGGGCGGTCGGCAGGATCGTGGTCTGCGTCGACGCCAGCGCCGACACCAGGACGGCGCCGGCCAGGAGTTTCCCGCCGGACGTACCGAGCAGGTCGTTCGACAGGACGGCGAGGAAGTCGTCGTCGGCGATCTCGGCCAGCGGGTCCACCCCGGCGTACGCCACCGCGGCCCAGGCGACCACGATGTACAACAGGACCAGGACGCCGTTCGCGGTCAGGGCGGCGACCGCAGGGGTCCGGCTCGGGTCGCGGGTCTCCTCGTTGACGCTGAAGGACGAGTCCCAGCCCCAGTAGAGGAACACCGCGACCAGCACTCCCGCGGCCCACGCGCCCTCGCCGGTCGCACCGCCGAAGATGTCGACCGAGCCGGCCTGGCGGAACGCGTTGACCGCGAACCAGAGCAGCGCGACCACCTCGATCGTGAGCAGCACGAACTGCGTGGTCGCGGCGACCCGGATCCCGCGGTACGCGAGCAGGGCCATCACCAGGATGAACGCCGTTCCGAGCCCGGCCTGGGCGAGCCGGGAGTCCGCGGCACCGTCCAGGCCGAGCAGCAGGTAGGTGTAGACGGCGGCAACCTGGGCGAGGTTGCTCATCACCAGGACACACGCCATCACGGTGGTCCAGCCGACCATCCGGCCGGTGCCCAGACCGAAGGCCTTCTGGGTCCACGGGAACGTCGTCCCGCAGTCCGGCTCCGTCCGGTTCAGCTCACGGAAGCACAGCGCGACCAGGAGCACCGGGATCGCACTCGCCGCCAGCACCAGTGGAGCCGCCGCGCCGACGTACCCGGCGAGTAGTCCCACCGACACCGCCAGCGAGTACGCCGGTGCCGTCGAAGCAATCCCGATGGCGGTCGACGAGCCCAAGCCCAGCGCATCCCGCCGCAGACTCCGGCCCCGCGACCCGCTGTGAAGGGCCATGGTCGGCCAGTATGCCCGGTTTTCAGCTCACCAGGTCGTTCGCCGAGCGCAGAACGGGCACGCCGACACTCGTCGGCACGTCGGTCGCGGTCACGTGGAAGGTGTGCGACTCGCCGGCCGACAGGGTGACGAGGCCCGAGTCCACCCGCGCGGCCGGGTCCAGGCGGTCCGGGAAGAGCGCCAGGTCCTTGGCCAGGGCGGTGGCCGTGACAGTGACGTCGTACCCGTTCGCGGTGGCGGTGACCGTCGCCGCGTAGGCGTCACCCTGCAGACGCAGGGCGGTGTCCTCGACGAAGTACCAGTACGCCGTCGAGCCGTCGGCGGCGCGGACCTCGACGTACTCGCGGGTCGGGTCGGACGGCTTGGTGATCGACTCCGGCAGGGAGCTGAGCGTCGCCGACCGCCGTTCGACCTCGAGCACGAAGGTCTCGCGCGCGAGCGTCTCGCTGCCGGTGGACCGCCGGGTGACGGCGACCTCGGCCGACCAGGTCTCGTCGCTGTCGTTGTGGGCGGCAACGACCAGCTCGCTGTCCCGCGGCTGGACGGTCAGCAGGCGGTCGGCGTACACCCGCTGCAGAACGTGCCACAGCGGCTTGCGGATGCCGTGGCCGTCGACGGCGGCCCACGAGACCACCGGCCAGTTGTCGTTCAGCTGCCAGACGACCGAGCCGGTGTTCAGTGGGTACAGGCTGCGGAAGTGCTCGGTGCCGAAGGCGATCGCGCGCGCCTGGTTCAGTTGCGTGGTCCAGTGCCAGTCGTCGATGTCCTTCCACTTCGGCAGATGTGCACCCAGCCCGCGTTCCAGCTTGAGGTTGCCCTCGAACGCCTTCTGGTGCACGAGCATCTGCTCGCCGTACGGGTCCAGCGGTACGTCGTGCACCACCGACGTCAGCGTCGACCAGGCCGGCGGACCCTGGAACCCGAACTCCGACACGAACCGCGGCTTGTAGTCGCGGTACGTCGTGTAGTCCACCTGGTTCCAGACGTCCCAGATGTGCATGGTGCCGTGGCGCTCGTCGTTCGGGTGGACGAACTGGCCGAACGAGTACGGACTGCCGTGCGAGTACGGCGTCCGCGGGTCGAGCTCGGCGACGATCCGGGGGAGCAGGTCGAAGTAGTACCCGGCGCCCCACGGCCGCCCGGCCAGCGGCACCCGCCAGCCCCACTCGACGTACCCCCAGATGTTCTCGTTGTTGCCGTTCCACACCGCCAGGCTCGCGTGCCGGCTCAGCCGCGTGACGGCCTCCCGGGCCTCCGCGTCGACCTCGGCCTTCAGGCTGTCGTCCTCGGAGTACGCCGCGCAGGCGAACAGGAAGTCCTGCCAGACCAGGATTCCCTGCTCGTCGCAGAGGTCGTAGAAGTCCTCGCTCTCGTAGATCCCGCCACCCCAGACACGCAGCAGGTTCATGCCGGCGTCGACCGCGTCCTGGACGCCGGTCGCGTACGTCGTCCGGTTCAGCCGGGTCACGAACGCGTCGTCCGGGATCCAGTTGGCGCCGCGGACGTAGATCGGCTTGTCGTTCACCGAGATCACGAACCGGGTGCCGTCGTCGTCCGGGTCGACGTTCAGGGAGACGTTGCGGAACCCGACCCGGCCGTGCCAGCTGTCCTCGTGCACCGTGACGGTGACGTCGTACAGCGGCTGCTCGCCGTGCCCGCGCGGCCACCACAGGCTCACGCTGTCGACCGTGGCGACGAGTTCCACGGTGCCGGTGCCGGGCTTCACCGTCGCCGACCGCTTCGTGCCGTCGACCTCGACGCTGACCGTTGCGTCGCCCTCGGCTCCGTCTGCCCACGCCAGTGCCACGTGGGTGGTCAGGACACCCCGGTCATCCTCGACCCCGGCCAGTGGACGGACCGAGTCGATCCGGACGCCGGACCAGGACTCGATCCGGATCGGCCGCCAGATCCCGGCGGTCGCGACGTCGGGTCCCCAGTCCCAGCCGAAGTTGCTGGCCATCTTCCGCAGCGCGTTGTACGGGTGGAGGTTCGTGTGCGGCCAGCTCCCGAACCCGGCCTGCACCTCCTCGGCCGCCGTCACCGGCCCGGTGAAGTCGACCACGAGTTCGTTGCCCTCGGCTACCAGCAGTCCGGTGACGTCGAAGCGGTACGAGCGGTGCTGGTTCCTGGTACGGCCGAGCTCCTGCCCGTTCAGGGTGACGGTGGCGACCGTGTCGAGGCCTTCGGCGACCAGTTCCTGGACGGAGTTGCCGTCCGCGGACCAGTCGAACGTCGTCCGGTAGCTCCAGCTCGTCCGGCCGATCCAGGCCAGCGCGGACTCGTTGTCCCCGTCGAACGGGTCCGGGATCTCACCGGCCGCCAGCAGGTCGGTGTGGACCTCTCCCGGGACGGTGGCGGCGACGGTCGTGCCGAAGTCGCCGTCGAGCGCACGCACGGTCCAGGCGAGGCCGCCGTTGGTGGTCAACGGGACTGCATTCACGGATGACACAGGGAACTCTCCAAAATGAACCGGTTCAGTTGGCGCACACCGCACCCTGGCGGGGAGCGGTTGTCTCTCAGTCTTCGAGGACGACCCGGCGCCACAGGCCGGCGATCGCCCGGTGCCCCGCAGCGGTCGGGTGCACGCCGTCGTCGGCCAGGGCGGCCGCGCCCGCGGTCTCCGCCAGGCGGTTCAGTTCGACGTCGGCCGGCACGAGCAGAGCGCCGTACTCGACGGCGAGCCTGCGGACCACCTCGAGCTTGGGATCGAGGTCCTCCCGCCACGTCTCCTGCTCGGCCTTCACCGGCAGCAGGAACGGCTCGACCAGGACGACCGGACAGTCGAGCGGGTCCAGCAGCTCCCGGTACGACGCCTCGAACGACTCGGCCGTGGTCGGGTCGTCCTCGTCGTACCGGCGCCAGGTGTCGTTGATGCCGATCAGGATCGACACCAGTGACGGCTCGTGCGCGAGGACGTCGGTGGCCCAGCGCGCGGCCAGGTCGGCGGCTCGGTGGCCGCTGATGCCGGCGTTGACGATCCGCGGCCGTCGATCCGCGAGGTCGTCGGACAGCGTGCGGACGTACCCGGAGCCGAGGCCCGCGGGGTCAGTTCGGCGACCGCAGTCGGTGACGGAGTCCCCGGCGAACACGACGGTCCGCCGGGGATCCAGTAGGAGTGAGGTCACAGGGTCGCCGCGCTCACGTCCCAGTCGTCCGGTAGGATCGCCGCGACCTCGACCGTGCTGTCGACGTCGACGAACGCGCCGGTGTCGATCGACTCGGTGATGGAGGCCATCACGTCGACGATGTGGAACGCCAGCGCGCCGGTGGCCCGGTGCGGCCGGTTCTCGCGGATCGCCCGCGCCATGTCCAGCACGCCGGTGCCGCGCTCGGCCGACGCCTCGGTGTTCGCGAGCGTCTCCCAGTTCTCCGCACCGCGACGGCGGATCTTGATCTCCCCGTCGAACCGGTTCGGGTCCGGTACGGCCAGCGTCGCCTCCGACCCGGTGATCTCGACGAACCCGGCCCGCGGCAGCGGCGAGTCGAAGCTGAAGATGCTCTGCGACGACTGCCCCGACTCGAACCGCGCGATCGCGCTGACGTGCGTCGGCACCGTCACGTCGAACTCGGTGCCGGCCAGCGGACCCGACCCGATCGTGCGCTTCTCCCGCGACTTCGAGCCGAGTCCGGCCACCGCCGCGACCGGCCCGAACAGCTGGACGAGGGTGGTCAGGTAGTACGGGCCGATGTCCCACAGCGGGCCCGCGCCCTCCTGGAACAGGAACGCCGGGTTCGGGTGCCAGGACTCCGGGCCGGGGGACTGCATCAGCGTCAGGGCGGTCAGCGGCGTACCGATCTCACCGCGCTCGATGATCCGGCGGGACTCCTGCAGGCCCGGACCGAGGATCGTGTCCGGTGCGCAGCCCAGCCGCAGTCCCGCGTCCTGGGCGGTGGACAGCAGCTTCAGGCCGCTGTCCTGGTCGAGCGAGAACGGCTTCTCGCTCCACACGTGCTTGCCGGCGGCAACCGCCGCGAGGGCGACCTCGACGTGCGCGATCGGGATGGTCAGGTTGACCACGATCTCGACGTCCGGGTGGTTCAGCACCACGTCGGGACCGCCGTGGGTCTCGATGCCGTACTGCTCCGCCTTCTCCTTCGCCGCCTCCGGCCGGAGGTCGCCGATGGCGTGCACCTTCAGGTCCGGGAAGCTCCGCATGCTCTTGATGTAGGCGTCGGAGATGGTCCCCGCGCCGATCACACCTACGCCGACAGCGCTCATGCGGGCGCGCCCTCCCCGGTGAGGAACGAGTAGCTGCCCTGGACCGCGTCGAAGATCTCGCCGCTGAAGTCGTCCAGCTCGACCACGCGCAGCGCGTCCGGGACCGCGGCCAGGATGTCCGCGACCGCGATGGTGCCGTCGCCGACCGCCACCTGCGCCTTGTTGTCCAGCGTGCCGTCGCCGTCCTTGACGTGGATCGCCTTCACCCGGTCGCCGAACTTGCCCAGCAGCGCCGGTACGTCGGCACCGCCGACGGCGGCCCAGTACGTGTCCACCTCGAGGATCACGTCGTCGGACAGGTGGTCGACCAGGATCTCGAGCGCGTGCACGCCGTCGATCGTCGACTCGAGCTCGAAGTGGTGGTTGTGGTAGCCGACCGTGATGCCGTGGTCGGCGGCCTCGATCGCGGCCTTGTTCAGGCCGTCGGCGATGACCTTGATCTCGTCGGCGGACTGCCAGCGGGCCGGGTCGGTGTGCGGGTCGATGACGGTGCCGATGCCCAGCCGCCTCGCCGCGGCGTAAATCGGTCCGCTGTCCTCGCGCAGCAGGCCGGCGTGCGTGGTGGGCGCCGACAGGCCGTACTTGGGCAGCGACTCGGCCAGGCGGTCCGCGAAGGCGGTGACACCGAAGGGCTCGACCTTGGTGTAGCCGATCTCCGCGATCCGGGCCAGGGTGGCGTCGAAGTCTTCCTCGAGCGCGCCCCGGACCGTGTACAACTGGAGGGACAGGTTGTCCACTGCGACCATGGTTTCTCCTCGTCGCCGGCACCTCGCCCGCTGCCCTGGGCTCCGTACCGGCTGGATTGCCGAACCGGTTAAGTAACGACGGTAACCGTATCCCAACCGCCCCGCTCCCCACCACCCTCAGCCCAACCACTGGGCGGTCATGTCCCGGTCACGGCCCGGTGTCCTCCACGCGGGCGCTGATGGTCCGGAGCGTTCGCGGTGTCCCACCCGCCCGCGGGATTTGATCAAACGATTACGCTCTGCTTCGGCATGGTGACACGGCGTAGGAATCGGCGCACACTGGAGGATTCCGGACCGACCGTCAGCGGTCCGGCCGCCCTAGGTAGGAGGCCGTCGTGGCCCGAGTCACCATCAAGGAGATCGCCCGTCGGGCAGGAGTCTCCAAAGGCGCGGTCTCGTACGCGCTGAACAACCAGCCGGGGGTCTCCGAGGCCACCCGCGCGCGGGTGCTGAAGGTCGCCGCGGAACTGGAGTGGGTGCCCAACCGCGCCGCCCGCCAGTTGTCCGCGGCCCGGAGCGAGACGTTCGGCCTCGTCCTCGCGAGGACCGCGAAGACGTTGGGTGAGGAACCGTTCTCCATGGGCTTCGTCGGCGGGGTGGAGTCCGTGCTGGCCCGCACGTCGTACGCGCTCGCCCTCCAGGTCGTCGCGGACCTGCCCGCGGAGCTGGCGACGTACCGGCAGTGGGCCGCGGAGCGCCGCGTCGACGGAGTGATCGTGGTCGACCTGCGGGTCGAGGACCCGCGGATCCCGTTGCTGCGCAAGGTCGGCCTGCCGGCCGTCCTGGTCGGCGATCCGTCGCTGGCCGACGGGATGGCCTGCGTCTGGACCGACGGGACGTCGGCGATGAACGCCGCCGTCGAGCACGTCGCCTCGCTCGGACACCGCGCGGTCGCCCGGGTCGCCGGTACGCCGGAACACGGCCACGTCTGGATCCGCGACCAGGCGTTCACCGCCGCGAGCCTGCGTCTCGGCCTCGACGTCCAGGTCGTGCACACCGACTTCTCCGCCGAGGAAGGCGCCACGGCCACCCGGGCGCTGATGACCGCGAACCCGAGGCCGACCGCGATCATCTACGACAACGACCTGATGGCGGTCGCGGGCCTGGCCGTCGTCCAGGAGCTCGGGCTGCGGTCCCCGCACGACGTCACCCTGGTCGCGTGGGACGACTCGACGCTGTGCCGGCACACCCATCCGACCTTGACCGCGATGAGCCACAACATCGTCGGGTACGGCGCCGAGGTCATGTGCCGCCTGCTCGACCTGCTCGACGGCGCACGCCCCCAGGCCCACCTCTACTCGACCCCGCTGCTGATCGTCCGCGACAGTTCGGGTCCGCCACCGCCCTAGCAGGCCGTCACCGTGACCGGTACGCCGTTGACCGCCGACGTGCCGGCCACGGTGTCGGTGAGCTCGGCGTCCGTCACGTCGTTGACGCTCGGCCCGGCGACCTGGTTCGCGACCGACAGTCGTGCCCCCGGGCGGCCGTGGCCGAAGCCGTGCGGCAGGCTGACCACGCCGGGCATCATGTCGTTGCTCGCAGCAACCTCTACCGCGACCGTGCCGGCCGCCGAGCTGACGTTGACCAGCTGCCCGTCGGCGAGGTCGCGCTCGGCCAGGTCCCGCGGGTTCATCAGCAGCTGGTGCCGCGGCCTGCCCTTCACCAGCCTGGCCGAGTTGTGCATCCACGAGTTGTTGTTCCGCAGGTGCCGGCGGCCGATCAGCAGCAGCTCGCCGTCGTTCCCGGTGTCCGAAGCCGCCAGTCGCGGCAGGTCGTCCAGGATCATCCGCTGGGCGAGGTCGATCCGCTTGTTCTTGTGGTGCAGTGCGCCCGGAAGCGCGGGCTGCAGCGGCCCGAGGTCGATCCCTCCCGGCGATGTCCGCAGCTTGCGCAGCGACAGCCGGTACGGACCGATCCGCAGTCCGAGGTCGACGATCCGCCGCGGCGACAACCGCAGCCGGGCCGTCGTCGTCACCTTCCGCCGGCTCATCGGCGTCCGCCGGAGCAGTCCGGACGCGAGTTCGCGGAAGATCTCCCAGTCGTGCCGCGCCTTCGGTGGCTTGGGCAGGACGGCGTCGTTCCAGCGCGCCGTGTTCCGGACGGCGAGCTGGTGGAAGATCACGTCGTAGTGGTCGCGCTCGAGCGGCGGCGCGGGCGGCAGGATCACGTCCGCGTGCCGGGTGGTCTCGTTGATGTACGGGTCGACGGCGACCATGAAGTCGAGCGTGTCCAGGGCCTCGTCGAGCCGGCGGCCGTTCGGCGTGGACAGCACCGGGTTCCCGGCGATCGTCACCATCGCCCGGATCCGGCCGTCGCCGGGCGTGAGGATCTCCTCGGCCATCGTCGACACCGGCAGCTCGCCGCCGAACTCGGGCAGCCCGCGGACCCGGCTCTTCCACGCCCCGAGGTGGCCGCGGCCGAGACCGAGCAGCGCGTTCACGGCCGGCCGGGGGAACATCGTCCCGCCGGGCCGGTCGAGGTTGCCGGTGACGATGTTGAGCACCTGGATCGCCCACTGGCAGATCGCGCCGAACTGCTGCGTCGACACCCCGACGCGTCCGTAGCAGGCAGCCCGGCCGGACGTGGCGAACTCGTGCGCGATCCGCCGGATCACCGCCGCGTCGATCCCGGTGATCGCGGCCGCGCGCTCCGGGGTCCACGGCCCGACCGCCTGCTCGACCGCGGCCAGGCCGTCGACGTACGGCGCCGTCCGGGCGTGCCCGTCCGCGATCACCTGGTGGACGAGCGCGAGCAGGAAGGCCGCGTCGGTCCCGGGCCGGACGAAGTGGTGCTCGTCGGCGACCGCGGCGGTCTCGGTCCGGCGCGGGTCGATGACCACCACCTTGCCGCCGCGCCGCTGCAGGTCCTTGAGCCGCCGGCCGACACCGGGAGCGGTCATCATGCTGCCGTTCGACGCCAGCGGGTTCGCGCCCAGCATCAGCAGGTACGACGTCCGGTCGATGTCCGGGACCGCGACCATCAGCTGGTGCCCGTACAACAGGTACGCCGCGAGCATGTGCGGCAGCTGGTCGATCGAGGTCGCACTGAACCGGTTCCGTGTCCGCAGCTGGCGGACCATCGTCGGCATGTGGGTCAGCGCGCCCAGGCTGTGGACGTTCGGGTTGCCGAGGTAGACCCCGACCGCGTTCCGGCCGTGCTCCCGCTGGATCGCGGGCAGCCGCTCCACGACCAGCTCGTACGCCGCGTCCCAGCCGATCTCCCGCCAGCCGTCCGGGGTCCGTCGTACCGGCGTGGTCAGCCGGTCGGGATCGTCCTGGAGGTCACGCAGCGCCACCGCCTTCGGGCAGATGTGGCCGCGGGAGAGCGGGTCCGACTCGTCGCCGCGGATGTCGGTCACCCGGCCGTCCTCGACGGTCACCAGCACACCGCAGATCGCTTCGCACAGGTTGCAGGAGGTCCGCCGTACCGTTGTCGCCATCCCCTCAAACTACCCCTGGGTAGCCTCGCGGGTCATCACTCGAAGCGTGCCTCGTCGAGGCGGCCGAGGATCGCGTCGACGGTCTCGCCGGGCGACAGGTCGGAGTTGTCCAGCCACAGGCCCCGGCGCGGGCTGAACGCGTGCAGCTCGTAGTCGAGCTCGTCGACCAGGTGGTGGGCCCCGCCGAGCCGGCTGGAGATCACCTCGGGCCGCGGGGTGAGGACGACCAGGTACCGCGGCCGGGTCCGGATGCCGTCGAGGAACTCGCGCAGCAGCTCGCCGATCACGACGTCCTGGAGCACGACGGTGAAGCCTGCCTCCGCGTACCCGTCGGCGGCCTGGCAGGCGAGCCGGTACCGCAGCTGCAACTGGCGCTGCGCCTCGGCGCTGTCGTCGGCCATCGAGGCCTGTCCGCTGACGATCATCCTGCGGAAGACGTCGCCGCGGAGATGGACGCCGTACTGGAATCTCTCGGCCAGCAGCTGCGAGACCGTCGCCTTCCCGGCCGCCATGATCCCACTGACGACGATCACCCCCTCGGACTCCATGCGGTGATCGTGCCACGCGGGCGGAGGTTTTGGCCGGGCCGCCGCGATTCTTGTCGTTCCTCGGACAAAGTCCCAGTTTTCAAGGGGTTTCAGGAGAGCAGTGACTCGAGGTGGTGGCGCAGGAGCTGCCGGACCCGGGCCGGGGTACTGCGGCCCGGCTGGATCGCCGCGTGCAGCGCGAGACCGTCGATAAGCGCATGCAAACGCTCGATTTCCCGGCGCCGATCCAGGTCCTTGCGGAGGGTGCCGGACTCGGACAGCAGGTGCACGAGCGACTCGCACAGCAGGCGCAGGCCGTCGTGCACCTTGTCGACGTGTTCGTGCAGGCTGCCGGCGTCCGACTCGGCCTGGGCCTGCGCCATGAACGCGATCCAGACGTCGAACTCCGCCCGGCGCTCCTCGTCGAGCGGCAGCGCCTCCTCGAGGTAGCGCAGGGCGACCGCGGTCGGGCTTCCCTTGGCGCCTCCCGAGGCGTTCAGGGCGCTGATCCGCTCGCTCACCCGGCGAGAGACCAGGTCCATCGCGAAGCTCAGCAGGCCGGCCTGGTCGGGGAAGTAGTAACGGACGGCGCCGGCCGACCAGCCGGCCTCGGCGGCGATGGTGCGGACCGAGGCGGCCCGGATCCCATCCCGGCGGACAACCCGCCAGAGCGCCTCGGCGATCTCCTCGCGCCGGGCGCCGTGGTCGACGAGCTTGGGCATGTGGTCCTTTTTAGCACAGTCGTGTTAGAATCGATGAAAACACAGTCGTACTAATTAAGTCCCCGGAGTGTGAACCGCTGTGCTGCTCGCTGTGATCGCCGCGTGTGAGGTCGGTTTCTGGGTTCTGCTCGCCGCCGGCCTGGCCACGCGGTACCTGCTCCGGCTGCCGAGACTGGGGATGGTGCTGTTGGCCGGCGTACCGCTGGTCGACGTGGTCATGCTGGTCGCCGGCGTCGTCGACATTCAGCGCGGCGGTGAGCCGTCGTTCAAGCACTCGCTCGCCGCGATCTTCATCGGCGTCAGCGTCGGCTTCGGCCACCAGACGCTGACGTGGGCGGACAAGTGGGCCGCGCACCACCTGGCCGGTGTCCCCCGCCCGGTCAAGCCGCCGAAGCGCGGCCCGGAGCGGGCCCGCCGCGAGCGTGCCGGCTGGTATCGCCACCTGCTCGCGTACTGCGTGGCCGTCGGCGTCATGGCCGGCCTCGGCGTCCTCTCCGGCCAGGGGTACGACGCCGTCCTCGGCCCCGCCTGGCCTTGGACGATCGTCCTGGTGATCGACGCGATCGTCTCCTTCAGCTACAGCTTCGACGGGGACGACGCCGAGCAGACCCGCGAGCAGCAGTCGGTCTGACGTCCCCCGGGCCGGCGGCGCGCCGTCGTACATTGCGTTCATGACGATGACGGGGCGTGTCTGGGCGGGTCTCACGGCGCTGATCGTGGCGGTCGGGATCGTGGTGCAGTTGTTCGTCACGGCCAACGGGGTTGAAGGCTTCTTCCCGGACAACCCGGACCGGGTCCTCAACGTGTTCGCCTACTTCACCGTCCAGTCGAACCTGCTGCTCGGTGCGACGACGGCCGTCCTGGCGCTGCAGCCCGGTCGCCCGCAGAGCGCCCTGTTCAGAACGCTCCGGCTGAACGGTGTGCTCTGCATCGCCGTCACCGGGATCGTCTACCACCTCGTGCTGGCCGGCCTGGACGAGCTGTCCGGCTGGGGAGCCTTCACGAACTTCCTGCTGCACACGGCCGCACCGGTAGCCGGCATCCTCGGGTGGCTGCTCTTCGGGCCGCGGGGGCGGACCGATCCGCGGATCGTCGCCTGGTCGGTCGCGTTTCCGTTGCTGTGGCTGATGTTCACCCTGGTTCGCGGGGAGTTCGTCGGGTTCTACCCGTATCCGTTCGTCGACGTCGGCGAGCACGGGTACCCCCGGGTGCTGCTGAACTGCCTCCTGGTCGCGGTACTGTTCCTGGCTCTGGCGGCCGGGGCCACCGTCCTCGATCGCCGGTTGCGCCGGAAGACGACCG
This sequence comes from Kribbella turkmenica, assembly GCF_004348725.1. GTDB lineage: Bacteria > Actinomycetota > Actinomycetes > Propionibacteriales > Kribbellaceae > Kribbella > Kribbella turkmenica. The sequence continues at coordinate 12,094 of NZ_SMKR01000025.1, read as the reverse complement.
TCGAAAGGTAGACCCGTGCTGGTGACCTCTCGCTCGTACGCCGAGTACGAAGCGATGTTCGACCTGACCGAACTCCCCGACTCGATCCTGGACTGCTGTGCCGGTGGCGCCGGCTTCACCGCCGAGGCCGCCGCCCGTGGCGTCGACGCGATCGCCGCCGACCTGGCGTACGAGCTGGAGCCCGCCGAACTGGTCGACACGGTCCGGCGGAGTCTGCCGGCGACCGCCGGGATCATCGACGAGCACTCGGGGAGCTTCGTCTGGCACTGGTACGGGTCGCCGGAGCGCAAGGACCAGTACCGGATCGAGGCGGCCGACGCGTTCCTTCAGGACGTGGCGGCGGCGCCGGAGCGGTACGTGGCCGCCGGTCTGCCGGAGCTGCCGTTCGGGGACCGGCGGTTCGAGCTGGTGCTGTGCTCGCACCTGCTGTTCACCTGGGCCGACGAGTACGACCAGGACTGGCACCTCGCGGCCCTGCGTGAACTGGTCCGGGTCAGCAACCGTGAGGTCCGCATCTTTCCGCTGGTGATGCAGGGGGCAGGCGATCCGGTGTCGTACCTTCCGGACCTGCTGGCGGCGCTGGACGGCGTCACCTGGGAGATCCGCAAGGTGCCGTACGAGTTCCAGGCGGGTGCCGACGAGATGTTGGTGATCACCCGCGACAGCTGACCTCTGGTGCCTCCCACCCGTCGCGATCACGGATGAGGCAAGACCTGACCCGCCACGAGGGGTGGGAGGCGCCAAACATCAGCTGCCCGGCGTGCTGAGGGACCGGTCGGGCGGGCGGGAGGACGGTCTACCGCCCGCCCCTACCGGTAGGAGGGCGTCCGCAACGATCGCTGCCGGGAGGGCTTCGACGCGCGAGCGCTGCAGCGATGTCAGCGCAGGTAGCGGCCGCAGACCGGCCACGGCTGGGCGCCGCGCTGGGCGTACAGCTTCTTCGCACGCATCAACTGCTCGGCCGCCGACGCCTTCGCCGGGTTGCCGGAGCCGCCGACACTGCGCCACGTCTGCAGGTCGAACTGGAACAGCCCGTAGTAGCCGGCCGGGTTCACCGCCCGCGGGTTGCCACTGGACTCACACTGGGCGACCTTCCGCCAGGCGGCACTCATGTTCACACTCGAGGACGGGCGGTCCTCGGAGCGGCTGGTGCGCACCTTGCGCTCGGTCTTGCGGACCTTCTTGGTCTCGACCTTCTTCGCCGTCGACCCGCGCGGCGCGGTGGCCTTCTTCGTGCCGTCCAGCGTGAGGGTCTGCCCGATCAGGATCAGGTCGGGGTTCTGCAGGTTGTTGATCCGCGCGAGCTCGCGCCAGTCGGCCCCGTTGGCCTGCGCGATCTCGGAGAGGGTGTCGCCGGGCCGGACCGTGTAGTCGGTCGCGAACGCCGCGCCCGCGCCGGCGGCGGTGATACCGGCCCCGAGACCGGCGATGGACAGGGTCCGGGCCACCCGGCGAGTACTTCGCCGGGGGCGCGCATGTCGGGCTTTGGACATCAGTAGTGCACTCCTCGTGAGCTTGGGCATGGTGGAACTCACCAGGCCCCCCGTGCAGGGGAGGGGCATCCGGGCAGGTCACAGGACAGCGTCCGAATGGTCACGCCACGGTAACGACGCGACCTGAGTCATCCTGGGCGACCTGGGCCGGGAGCGCAAGGCCAGATGGTCGATCTGCCCCATTTTTTGTGCCCTTCACGAACCGAAACCCCAACGACACAAAGGGTTTCCCGGTGTTCGGGAACTGCCGCAGCGGAGCAGTCAAACGTTCGAAACAGCCCCGGTTGCACCGGGGTCCGAGCGCGGACCGATCGGTTTCCCCCGTACCGCGTGCCCTCCGGCCGGCTGAGTCGTTGAGAGATCACGGGCACCGCCGTCCGGCATCTCGATTCGTGGGGCGGGCCGGTGGACGAGGCGACGGATGTGATGGGGGCGAGCGGTGATCCGAGTGGCTCTCGGCCATCGCGGCACGTTGGTGCGTGGTGCACTGGCCGCGGTGCTGGCAAGGGAGAACGACCTGGACGTGGTGGCCGAGCTGGACCGCTCGGACGACGTCCTGCACGTGGCCGGCCGGCGGCCGCACGTCGTACTGCTCGATCCGCAGCTGCCCGGGCGGATCCGGATCGAGGAACTGTGCCGGAAGCTGACCGGCCGCGGCGTCCTCGTGCTGATCGACCACGAGGCGATCGTCGCGACCAGCCTGTCGCTGGTCAAGCAGGCGCCGCGGATCGGCCTGATCGCGACGGATGCGACGACCGACCAACTGGTGCAGTCGGTGCGCGACGTGGCGAAGGGCCTGCCGGTGGTCGACGTACGGCTGGCGGTCGCCGCGTTGAGGGCGGGTGACAACCCGCTCACGGACCGGGAGTGCGAAGTACTCCGCCAGGTCACGACCGGCGCCACCGCGCAGGAGATCGCGCGCACGCTCAGCCTGAGCGCCGGCACGGTCCGCAACTACCTGTCCCGCATCCTCGCCAAGACCGGTGCGCGCAGCCGGATCGAGGCGATCCGCAAGGCTCAGGACGCCGGCTGGATCTGACGCCGCTGACCGGTGGTCGTAGGCGACCAGTGCCCGTGCAGCTCGCGGTACCGGCGCGACGTCCGCATGAGCATCGCGTGTGTGCCGACCGTGGCCTTGTTGCCGTCCAGGACCAGGATGCGCCGGGCGCGGAGCGCCGAGCTGATCCGGTGCGCGATCACGATCAACGTGCCGCCGCGGCCGGCGAAGGCTTCCTCGGCCCGCCGTTCGGCCTCCGGATCGAGGAAGCACGTCGCCTCGTCCAGGACGACGAGCGGCGCCGGCGACAGGTACGCCCGGACGAGCGCGATCAACTGCCGTTCGCCGGCCGACAGCTCGCCCGGCCTGACGTCGGCTTCCAGCCCGCCGAGCCGGGTGACCAGGGCCTCCGCGCCGATCGCCGCCACGGCGTCGCCGACCTGCTCGACCGTTGAGTCAGGCAACAAATAGCGGAGGTTGTCCAGCACCGAACCGCTGAAGACATAAGCCTCCTGCGGGATCAGCACCCGCGTTGCCGCCAGCCGATCCGCCGCGAGCTCGGCCGGCGGTACGTCGCCCAGCAGCAAGCGCCCCCGGGTCGGTTCGAGCATCCCGCACACCAACCCGGCCAACGTCGACTTCCCGATCCCGCTCGGCCCGACCACGGCCAGATGCTCGCCTTCGGCCACCGTGAGCTCGAGATCGTCGAGCACCGGTTCGGCGTTGGGACCGTACGCGAACGTCAGTCCGCGCATCCGCACCTGGTAGCCGTTCACGTCCCGGAGCCGCCGCGCGCGCTCCGCGGGCGCCGAGGCGTCCAGGATCCGTCCGAGCGTGATCACGTACCGCAGACCGCTGTCGCCCAACGCGCTCAGCACCGTGTTGAGCGCCGGTTGCAAACCGATCAGTACATAGGTCAGTCCACCGAGCAGCGTGCCTGTGCTGACCCCGCGCCCGACCAGCCACGGCCCGATCGCCAGCAGGATCAGCAACGGCAACCACCCACCGACCGCGAAACACAACGTCCGGAGAGCGGCGACCCTGGCCAGTGCGCGCTCCGCCGCCGCGTGCGCCTCGATCGGTTCGCCGACAAGTTGCTCGGCGTACTCCTCGGTCCCGCTCGCCGTGATGTCCCGGACACCGCCGAAGACCATCCCGGCCGACGCGGCCAGCTCCTCGTCCGCCGTCAACGACGCCCGCACCCGGTCCGCGGCCAGTCCCAGCACCGCCAGGGACAACGCGAACCCCAGCAGGAACGGCGGTACGACGACTGCCGCGACCACCGGTGCCAGTGACAACAACCCGGTCAGTACGCCGAACAGCGTGACCGCGAAACTGCGGATCACCAGGACGAGGCCGGCGAACGTGTCCCGGACGATCTCGACCTGCCGGTTCAACCTGGCCACGGCACTGTCGTCACCGGTCCGCAGCGCGCCGCCGACAACTCGTCGTACCAGATCGTCCCGGAGGGGCTCGACCAGGTCACCGAGCCGGCCGTAGACCTGTTTCGCGCCCGCCGATCCGAGGCACGCGGCCGCGATCAGCCCGCCGAGCCAGGCGATCCCCGGCCAGGCGCGGCCGGCGAGGAAGTTGTCCGTCGCCCGGGCGACCGCGATCCCGTACACCGCGGTCGGCAGGATCTCCGGGACCGACCAGGCGACGAGCTTCAGCGCCGACCGGTTCCGGAGTGCGCGGGCGCCGTACGAGAGCTCGCGTCTCAACCGAAGACCTCACGGTAGGACGAGTTCTGCCAGAGATCGGCGTGCGGGGCGACGGCGCGGACCCGACCGTGGTCGAGCCAGACGACCAGGTCGGCGCGCGCAGCCGTCGCCGGGCGGTGGGTGACGATGAGCCGGGTGCGGTGGTGCCGGTCCTCGGTGAGGGTGCGGCTGATCTGCAGCTCGGTCGCGGTGTCCAGGCTCGAGGTCGCGTCGTCCAGCACGAGCAGCCGGTGCGCCGACCAGGCCCGGGCCAGCCCGAGGCGCTGCCGCTCACCACCCGACATCGGTGCCTTGCGCAACGAGGTGAAGTACCCGTCGGGCAGCCGGCTGACGAAGTCGTGCGCGTGCGTGGCGCGCGCGGCCGCCAGCGTTCGCACCGGACTCACGGCATGCGGCTCGATCGCCTCACCGATGGTCCGGCCGACCAGTTGCGGACGCTCGAACGCACAGCCGACCGCACTGCGCAGCGCTCGCCGGCTGACAGCCCGCAGCGGTACGCCGTCCAGCGACACCTGACCGACCGACGGGTCACGCAGCCGCGCGGCCACCGCGGCCAGCACGGACTTCCCCGCGCCGCTCGGACCGACCACGGCCACGGTCGCGCCGCCGGGGAGGTCGAGATTCACGTTGTCCAGCAGGACGTTCCCACCGGCGACCACGCTGACACCGTCGAAGGTCAGGTGGCCCGGTCCGGCCGGAATCGCCAGTGTGCCGTGGGCGATCGGGTCGATCGACAAGACCTCGGCCGCCCGATGAACGCCCGCCTTGGCACGGGCGATCTCCCCGATGACGCCGGTGAGGTTCCCCAGGCCGGCACCGAGGACGGCGTACTGTGAAGCGGCGAACAGCTCACCGGCGGTGATCCGGCCGGCCACCACCTGAAGCCCGCCGACAGCCAGTACGGCCACCAGCACGAGCGGTCCGACGACCGCGGCCTGTGCGCCGGAACGGGCCAGGATCCGCCAGGTGACGACACCGTGCTTGTGGAGCTCGGGGAGCAGGCCGAGGATGCGGCGCTCCTCGCGATCAGTCGTCCCGGCGGCGGCGATCGTACGGATGCCGGTCAGCGACTCGGACAGCAGCGAGGCGATCCGTCCCTGCGTCTCCTGGTACGCCAGGCTGACGTCCGCCGTACGCCGGGCGAATGTCCAGAGGACCGCGACCACCAGCAGCACGCCGCCGAAGAAGGCGGCCGCGAGCCAGGGATCGATCACGGCCAGCAGCACGAGGCTGCCCGCGGGCGGTGCGATGGCGGCGACCGCGGTGACGGCGGCCGGGCCCGCCTGCGCGGCGTCGGTGGCGTTCGCGGAGACCCGGGTGACGAGGTCGCCGGTCTCGAAGTCGCGAGTACCTTGCGGTCCGCTGTGCACGATCTGCCTGACCAGGCGGTGCCGGAGCCAGGCGGTGGTCTCGGCGACGCACGCGGCGCCCGCGAACGCGTCGACGAGGCTTGCCACGATCCCGAGCGCGATGAGACCCGCGGCAGCCATCAGCCAAGGGGTGTAGCCGGTGCCGGCGACGATCGCGTCGACCGACCGTCCGAGGATCGTCGGCAGCGCGAGCGTCACTGCGCTGCCGATCAGTGCGTTCAGGCCGATCAGCGGCAACCAGCCGCGGCCATGCTTGGCGACCGAGCCCAAGGTGATCATGAGGCCGGCCCGGCCTGAGCGGTCAGTCCGGTCTCATCCGCTAGGAAGGCGAGCATGTCCGCAGCCAGGCTGATTCCCTTGGAGGCCGATCCGGTCGCATGCCCGGCGTCCGGGTCGAACCTCAGCAACACCGGGCGCCCACCGTCCGTCGCGTGCTGCAGAGCGGCCGTTATCTTCCGTGCGTGCAGGGGGTCCACGCGGGTGTCGTTGCCGAACACGGTGATCAACACGGCCGGATACTTCACCCCGTCGACCACCCGGTGGTACGGCGAGTACGACAGCAGGTTCTCGAACTGCGCGCGATCCTTCGCCGAACCGAACTCCGGCACCCAGCGCTCGCCCAGGCCGGCCAGCTCGTACCGGACCATGTCCGTCAGCGGCGCCGAGCAGACCGCGGCGGCGAACAGCTCGGGGCGTTGGGTCAACGCGGCCGCGACGAGCAGTCCGCCGTTCGACTCGCCGCACAGGGCGAGCTGATCGGAGGCGGTCCAGCCCTCCGCGATCAGGTGCTCGGCCGCGGCGATGAAGTCGTCGAAGACCTTCTGCTTCCGGTCGCCGGTGCCGTCCTGGTGAGCAGCGCCGTCGCCTCGGACAGTCGCCGTCACGAAGACACCGCCGGCCTCGACCCACGCCAGGGTGAACGCCGAGTACGCCGGCGTGAGCTGCTGGCCGAAACCGCCGTACCCGTAGAGGATCGTCGGACGCGGTCCGCGACTGCCAGGCTTAGCGATCGCTCGCAGGTGGATCTCGGTGCCGTCCGGGGTGGTGAAGGTGAGGAGGTGTGTCTCCGCCTTCGCGGCCGACCCGGGAGTTTGCGACCACAGCGTCGTTCGGCCGGTCTCGTCGTTGTAGCAGTAGACGGCCGACGGGGTGACGCTGTCGGTGTAGCTGAACCAAGCCTCGCTTCCGCCCTCGGGACGTGCGGTGAGCGAGCCGATGGAGCCGAGCCCGGGCAGGTCGACGGTCCCGACCCGATTGCCGGTGGCACGGTCGTGGACGGCGATCCCCGCACTCGTGCCGACGAGCAGTGCGTCGTCCAGGATGGCGAGACCGGTCAGCGCGGCCTCGGGGCTGATGAAGTCGTGCCAGACCAGCGGGGCGGCGGGATCGCCGATGCAGATCCGGCCGGTCGGCGCGTCCTTCGTGGTGACGACGTACAGGCGGCCGTCGTGGCCGACCGACATCACGGTGAGCGTGTCGGCGTCCTGCTGGATCGGGGTGGGCGGCGCGGTGGTGCTGAGGTCGGCCAGCCAGAGATCGTTCGCCGCACCGCGAACCGCCGAGACGACGAGCCACCGGCCGTCATTGCTGATCTCCAGCCCGTACGACGCTTCGTCGGCGAGCACTGTGCTGTCCTCGTTCGAGCCGATCGTGTGGCGTCGTACCTGGCGGAAACGGACGTAGTAGAAGGACTTTCCGTCCGGGAGCCAGGCGATGGGGGAGTAGCGGCAGCCGTCGATCGGGCCGTCGACCGGTTGGCCGGTGGTGAGGTCGAGGAGCTGGAGGACGGACCGCTCGTCGCCGCCTCGCGACACCTGGAAGGCGAGGAGGTTGCCGTCGGGGGAGGGCTGCCAGCTGTCCAGCGTGGTGAGGCCGGACGGGTCGAGCCGCATCGGGTCGACCAGAGGCTCGCTGTCGGCGTAGAGGACGGGATGCTGTTGCCCCGGCTCGCGGCGGAGGGTGAAGCAGCGGTCGCCGCGCCAAATCGGCGTCGAGACGGTGCCGACGTTCGAGAGGGTCTTGACCCGGGTGCGAAAGCGGAATCGGCCGGTGAGACCGGCGGCGTGGTTCAGCCAGAGCTCGTCCTGGCCGGCCTGCCACTGCCGGGTGCCGGCGGACGACGCGTCCTCGAGCCAGCGGTACGGGTCCGCGACCGGGTGGCCGTGCACCTGCTCCACGAGCGGGAGCCGCTCGGCGCTTGGATAGGACTGCACGGGGTGGACCTCCTTCCGTTCAGAGGAACACAGGCCGTCGGGCCGGGCGGGCGAGCGCCGCGACCCGATCGCCTCGCTCGTTTCGGTGGACCGGACCGAATGCAGGTTCGGCCCTGGGTGGGTATGCCGCCCACCCAGGGCCTTCAGAACCTGGTTGCCCAGGGACCGATCAGTGGCAGAGCAGAAGGCTCAGGTTGCTCGGGCGCTGTGAAGCGCAGCCCAGCACGGTCAGCGTGGAACCACCGTGGTGGTGGCCGCCGCCGTAGCCCGGGGTCTCCAGACCCTGAAGGTCGAGAAGTGCCATGTTTGTTACACCCCCTTTGGTGCAGATCGTCGGGACACGGACTCGGACCACTGGGGAGGTCCGAGGAACGGGAGGGACACCGGCGCGTCGTGCAGCGCGGTTCCCAGAGCCAGCAGGACGCCGGCCGATCCGGTCGCCAGGTCCATCGACAGCCGGAGCAGCTGGTTGCCGGGAAACGCGAGCCCACCCGCGTGCGGCATCGCGTGCCAGCCGAGGCCGTGCACCAGGTCGTCGACCGTCGTCTGCTGCTCACCCAGTGCCGCGGCGGTGAGGAGCAGACCGGCACGACCCATGAACAGGCCGGGTTGGACGTAGTAGGAGCAGTGCGTCACGCGCTGCAGTTCGTGCAGGGTGTTCGCGAGCTCGTCGGACGGGCGGTGGTGCAGGTAGCGCTTCAGGACGAGCGCGACCCCGGCCGAGCCCTCCTCGAGGTACGGCAGTGTCCGCCAGCCCTGGTTGACCTGCCGCATCCCGTCGTCGGTGAGCATGGTCCGCTTGAGGTCCTGCCGGAGCGCGATCTCGGCCAGGTCGAGCAGACCGGTGTCACCGAGCCGTTCGAACGCCTCGATGAACAACAGCGCCGGCCCGGACGAGCCGTACATCAGACCGGCCCGCGCATGCTGCCCGCCGCTGAGCTCCGGTACGTCGTCGACGTCGCCGAGCCGGTCCGCGACCAGGTCGAGGACCCGGACCGCCTTCGCCCGCAGTGCCGGCTCGGTGTCGAGGTGCAGCAGGTTCAGGCCGATGCCGGCGAGCCCGGAGTGCAGACCGAGCTCACGGGAGCTCCAGTCGTCGGCGAGGGTGCGATCGACCAAATCCAAGGCGTCCTCGTGGTACCCGAGCTCGTCGAGGACGTGCGCGACCCCGTGCAGACCGTCGTACAGGCCGGGGCCGGTCTCAGTGTCCAGCGTCCGCTTCCGCAGCCAGTCGTCGTACTCCGGGAAGCGGCCGGCTCCCGTCTTCGCCAGGGCGTACAGGACGCCCGCGGCGCCGGTCGCGATGTCGATCCCACCGCCGTCGCGGAACTGCGCGATGTCACCGGGGAAGAGCCGGTCGGAGCGCTCCGGCGTCGCGCTGGCGACGATCGCCTTGGTCAGCGCCTCGCGTACGTCGGACCACTCGGCCTTGCCGGGAAGAGCGACGCCGGCCAGGTCGTCGGCCGCGCCCGGCCCGGTAACGGTCCGGACCGCCTCGTCGATCGTCGCCCGGGGCACCGGGAAGGTCTCGGTGATCATGTCGGCGAGCTGGAACGCCTTGCCGGGGTGGAGATTCAGCAGGATCGTCGTCTGCGGCGCGTAGACGCCGAGGGCGACACAGGCCAGCGCGTACCGGTCCACGTCGACGCCCTGACGATCGGGCGGCGCCGCGTACCCCGGATGGGCGAGTGCCGACCGGGCCTTGTCCTCGGCCAACGTGGCGACCTCGAAGTCGATCAGCGTGAGCCGGCCGTCGGCGTCGAGCAGGACGTTGTCCGGGTGCAGGTCGCAGAACACGACCCCGCGCCCGTGCAGCTGCCCTACCGCGTCCTCGACCTTGGCGACCATCGCGGTCGCCCACTCGGCGTACTCCGCCTTCTCGGCCGCGGTCGCGTCCGGGCGGGTCAGGGGATAGCGGCGTACGAGCTCTCGCTGCAGGGACACCGAGTCGATGTGCTCCTGCACCAGGAAGTGATGGTCGCCGAGCCGCAGGTAGTCGTGGGTCCGCGGTACGACGTCGAGACCGTCGAGCTGTTCGAGGATGTCGCGTTCGTGGCTGACCCGGGCGACCGCGTCCCGGCCGGCCATGTCGAGTCCGGCGTACGGGCGGCCCTCCTTGAGGACGACCCGCTCGCCGGTGTCGTTGTGGTGGCCGAGGTAGACGCCGCCGCCGTTCGAGAACTGGATGACGCCGTCGATCGTGTACGCCAGGTCGTCGGTGGTGACGGCGTTGCGGGCGTCGAGATGCGGCCGCAGGAACTCCGGCAGCGGCACCCACGGCGGCACCGAGAACGTCGGGCCGCGATGGTCCGGGACGAGCCGGCCCTGGCCGTCCTCGATCGCGAGCACCCGCTCACCGGTCGGCGACAGGCAGAACCTGCTGACGAACGCGCCGTACCGGACGAACAGCGGGCCCTCGCCGTAGCGCAGGTCGCTCAGGATGTACGGGCCCTCGACACCGCGGAGGATCTCGTCGAGCGCGGTCAGCGTGGTCCGCAGCTCGGCCTCGTCCGCGGGGTAGATCGTCACCAGCTTGCCGCTCGACCCGCGCGGCGCGGACTTCGAGTTGACCATCACCAGCACGGGCTCGTTGCGCAGGAACTTGAACGCGATGCCGCGGGGTACGCAGTACTCCCAGACGGCCTCGAGCGTCCGCTCCACATCGGCGAGCCGCGCGGACACATGGATCTTCCAGCCCTGCTGGGGAAGCCGGAGGTCCCCGGGCGCGTAGTGCATCCACGTCTCCCCGGGCACGTGCTGCCAGCCCTCGGGAACCGGGCGATCGCACAACGCGAAGTCCGGGTGCTCGGCACCACGGTTGGCCGGCGTCTCGTAGAACGTCCGATCAGCCAGGCAATAGAACTCGTAACTCTCCTGCGCTCCGTCACGCATGACTGTCCACCCCCTTCCGTGGTGCCCCGCACATCTTGGGCACCCCGGCCGGGGTCGTCGTAGTGCACGATGTCATCACTCTGATGTGAAGAACGCACCCACTACGAGTGAGTAACTAAACACTCTTCGTTACCTCACCGCAGTCTCTGAGCGTGATTCCCACCGTTACACCATGTCAATCCGCGACAGTGACGTCACAACCCATAACTTGGATGTCATTGGCTCGTGCAGGGAGGCCGTGTGACTCCGGAGACCTGGCTGGCGGAACGCCGGCACCTGGTCGAGAACCGCTATCGCCTCGGCGTGCAGGCGGCCGGCGAGTACCCCGCCGAGCGTCGGGTCGCGGGTACGCCGCTGCTCGCACCGGCGCACTGGATCCCGGCCGACCCGATTCCGCTCGCCTCGGTGCGGCTCGAGTTCGATCCCGCCGCGGCGTCCTCGGCGGTGGCCGCTACCTCGCTGCCACCCGGCTACGCGTCGTACGCCGAGGCAGTCACCGGACTGGCGCGACCAGCGGTCTTCGAGAACCGCCCGACGTACCGCCTCCTCGACGCCGACCTGGCCGGGCCGGGTCCCATACTGCGCTTCGGACGCGGCAGCTACTTCGACAGCATGAACACCGGTGAGGCCGCCGCCCACGAGTACGCCGCAGGACGCGACGACCTGCGCACCGCCATCGGCAACCCCTGGGACCCCGCCCGGCGCCCGATCAACGTCGCCATCAGCACTCTGACCATCCGCAGCGACAAGGACCGCGGCTCACGCTTCTACCTGCACTGGCGAGACCCCAGCAAGGTCGGCCACGCCGGCGGTCTCTACCAGGTGGCCCCGTCCGGCATCTTCCAGCCGACCTCGGACGAGACCAGCGACTTCTCACTCTGGCACAACATTCTCCGGGAACTGTCCGAGGAACTCCTCGGCCGTCCGGAGGACTACGGCGTCCCGGTCGATTACACCAATTGGCCGTTCGCCGCTCGGGTGACGGCCGGGCTCACGGACGGTACTGTCCGCGCACAGTGCGTCGGTCTGGGCGTCGACCCGCTGACCTTCGCCACCGACCTCCTGACCGTGCTGTCCATCGACGCCGACGTGTTCGACGACCTGTTCGGCGAGGTGGTGGCCGGCAACGAGGAAGGCCGGGTGCTGGCCCCGCTACCGTTCAGCGCCGCGGCAGTCGACGACTACGTCCGCCACCAGCCCATGCAAGCCGCTGGCGCGGCCCTGCTCCAGCTCGCCTGGAGCCATCAGCTCGGGTAGCTGTGGATTTCGGTGGCTTTGAGGGTGGCGTGTAGGGACTGACCGGGCGTGAGGTGCAGGTCGGCCACTGCGGCGGGGGTGATGTCGGCCAGAAGGGTGTCGGGGCCGGTTGGGGTGGTAGTTAGGCGGACCCGAACGGTGTGGGCGTGTT
>NZ_SMKR01000259.1 GCF_004348725.1 Kribbella turkmenica | reverse complement strand
CACCCACACCCTCGCCCGCATCCGAGAACTCACCGCCACCCTCCCCGACGGCCTCACCACCCAGGACGTCGCCGACCACCTCGCCGTCCAGCTCCGCACCGCCCGCCGAGTCCTCAAACGCCTCGAACGAGCCGGCCTCGCCGCCCCCATAGGCAGCCAGCAACACGGCCGAACCGGCCGCCCACCCACCGTCTACCTGATCCGCCTGTAGTCCGCACGCGCCTGCCGCGCGACCACTCCTCGTCGCGCTGCGAACGCCCGGCTGTCGGATTCGATCGGGGCTGTTCGTGGGAGGGTTGAGCGGCGGCGCGGGGTCGTCGGGGACGGAGGGATGGCGATGAGGCTTCTTCTTACTTCTGGGGGAATTCGGAACGCGAGCGTGCAGGATGCGCTGGTCGAGCTTCTGGGCAAGCCGATCGAGGAATCCGACGCGCTCTTCGTCCCGACCGCCATCTACCCCTTTCCCGGCGGCGCCATCGGGGCGTGGCGGGCGATCAGCGGCCAGAATTCGTCGCGGTTGGCCAACCTGGGATGGAAGTCACTGGGAATCCTGGAGCTCTCGGTGCTGCCGAGCATCGAGGAGGACGCCTGGGTGCCGACCGTCCGGGACGCCGACGCGCTGCTGTTCTGGGGCGGCGACCCACTGTTCCTCGCCAACTGGATGCGGCGGTCCGGACTGTCCGCGCTCCTTCCGACGCTCCGCCCGGAGGCCGTGTACGTCGGCGTCAGCGCCGGCAGCATCGCCGCGGCCTCCACCTTCGTCGAGACCTACACAGAACCGCCCCGCGGCACGGACGGACCGCTGAAGTCGGAGCCTGTCGTCTTCACCACGCCTGACGGTGACGTCGGCAGGCTCCTGGTCACCGGCCAGGGCGCAGGGCTTGTGGACTTCGCGGTGATCCCACACTTCGAGCACCCGGACCACCCCGACGCCTGGCTCACCAACGCCGAGAAGTGGGCGGCGCGGATCCCCGTGCCGACGTACGCGATCGACGACGAGTCCGCCGTCAAGGTGACCGACGGCGCCGTCGAGGTCGTCTCCGAGGGACGCTGGAAGCTGTTCACCCCCTAGAACGGCGGTGGGCTCACCCCGTCGGCCGGATCACGGTGACGCCGGCGGGAGTGCCGTGGGAGAGCGCCGCCAAGGCAACAGGGGTTTCGTCCAAAGTGATCGTCCGGGAGATGAGGTCGGCCGGCTTGAGGTTGCCGCTGGCAACTAGCTCCAGCATTCCGGGGTACGCGTGCGCGGGCATGCCGTGGCTGCCCCGCCACTCGAGCTCCTGGCCGATCAACCGCCCTACGTCCAGCTGAACACCGGAGGGGAGAAGACCTACCTGCAGGTGGCGACCTCGGGGGCGGAGGGCGTGGAGGGCCTGTTGGACGATGTCGCCGGAGCCGAGGGCGTCCATGGTGACGTGGGCGCCGCCCAGGTCGCGGATCTGGTCGACGGTGCTCGAGGACGCCTGCAGGGTGTGGGACGCGCCGTACTCGTGGGCCAGCTTCAGAGCGTCGGGGTTGGTGTCCACCGCGATGACCTCGGCCCCGAGGGCGGCGGCGATCATCACGGCCGAGAGACCGACGCCACCGCAGCCGAAGATCACCACCCGCTCGCCCGCACCGACCCGGCCGACCTGGCGGATGGCGCGGAACGAGGTGGCGAAACGGCAGCCCAGACCGGCGGCAGTGCCGAAATCGAGAACGTCGGGGAGGCGGACCAGGTTCACCGCCGCGTACGGCACGGCGACGTACTCGGCGAACGAACCCCAGTAGTTGAACCCGGGCTGCAGCTGATTGGGGCAGACCTGCTGATTGCCCGACAGGCACTGCTCGCAGGTACCGCATGCGCAGATGAACGGCGTGGTCACCCGGTCCCCGACCTGCCAACCCTCGACCCCGTCACCGATTGCCGCGATGGTTCCGGCCAGTTCGTGCCCGGGCACGTGCGGCAGGACGATGTCGGGATCGTGTCCCATCCACCCGTGCCAGTCACTGCGGCACAGGCCGGTGGCCTCGACCGCGAGCACGACGCCACCGGCTGCCACCTCAGGCTCCGGGACTTCCTTGACGACCGGCGGTACGCCGTACCGCTCGACTACGACAGCGCGCATCCGGCCATGATGTCAGCCGCCGGCGACCGCGGGGATGATGGAGACCTCGCCGCCGTCCTTGATCGAGGTCTGCAGGCCGTCGGCGAAGCGGACGTCGTCGTTGTCGACGTACACGTTGACGAACCGGCGGAGCTCGCCGGACTCGTCGAGCACGCGGCCCTTGATGCCCGGGTACGAGCTGTCCAGCGACTCGAGCACCTCGCTCAGCGTCGCGCCTTCGGCGCTGACCGACGAGGCGCCCTGGGTGTAGGGCCGCAGGATGGTCGGGACACGGACGCTCACGCTCACTGCAGGCCTGCCTTCACGAAGGCGTCGTACGACGCGGGGATGGTCACCTTGGGGCCGACCCGGTCGGCCACGGCGTCGAGCGTCTTCAGCCCGTCGCCGGAGTTGATGATCACCGTCTCGGCGTCCGGGTCGAGTCGGCCGGACTCGACCAGCTTCTTCAGCGTCGCGACCGTCACCCCGCCCGCGGTCTCGGTGAAGATGCCCTCGGTCCGGGCGAGCAACTGGATGCCCGCGACGACCTCCTCGTCGCTGACGTCCTCGATCGCGCCGCCGGTCCGCCGGGCGACGTCCAGGACGTACGGTCCGTCGGCCGGGTTGCCGATCGCGAGCGACTTGGCGATGGTGTCCGGCCTGACCGGCTTCACCACGTCGTACCCGTCGCGGAAGGCCTGGGCGACCGGCGAGCACCCGGTGGCCTGGGCGCCGTAGACCTTGTAGTCGGTGGCGTCGACCAGGCCGAGCTTGCCGAGCTCGGTGAAGCCCTTGTCGATCTTGGTCAGCTGGGAGCCGGAGGCGACCGGGATGACGATCTGCTGCGGCAGCCGCCAGCCGAGCTGCTCGGCGATCTCGAAGGCCAAAGTCTTGGAGCCCTCGGAGTAGTACGGGCGGACGTTGACGTTGACGAACGCCCAGCCCTCCTCCTCGCCGGCGATCTCCGACGCCAGCTTGTTCACGTCGTCGTAGTTGCCGTCGACGGCGACCAGCGTCCCGCCGTACACGGCGGTGGTGATGATCTTGGGGCGCTCGAGGTCCTTCGGGATGAACACGACCGAGCGGATGCCGGCCCGGGCGGCGGCCGCGGCCACGGCGTTGGCCAGGTTGCCGGTGGAGGGGCAGGCGAAGACCTTCATGCCGAGCTCGCGGGTGGCGCTCAGGGCGGACGCGACCACACGGTCCTTGAACGAGTGCGTCGGGTTGCCCGAGTCGTCCTTCACCCACAGCTTGCGCAGGCCGAGCTCGCGGGCGAGGTTGCCGGCGTCGATCAGCCGGGTGTACCCGGGCTCGGTGTTCGGGAAGCTCGCCACGTCCACCGGGACGGGCAGCAGCGGCTGGTACCGCCAGATGTTCTTGGGGCCGGCCTCGATCTGCTCACGGGTGATGGCCGGGAAGTCGTACCCGACCTCGAGTGGACCGAAGCACTCGGTACAGGCGTAGAACGGACCGAGCGGCGACTTCGCCCCACAGGCACGACAGCTCAGGTGCGTACCGTTGCCGAAGGCACCTTCACGGATGGTGTGGGTGGCGGTCAGGCTCATGAGTGAGGTTCCCCTCTCATCTTCCCCGGACACCGGATCTCGGCGCGGGACGGATTTGGCACCGTTCCGCCGCGAGGATCCCGGACTGGAACCGCAACGGGGAGGGTTGCCGGGACTTCAACGGGCCGTTTCCCTCAGTCCCTCTGGATGAGCTCCCCCGAGGTTACCCAATCGGGTCCATATTGTGTCTTCGGTTCCCACCATCCGAGACAGCAGATCTCAGCCCTGCCGGGCCCGGAAAGTACGGCGGTACGCCGACGGCGACGTGAGCAACTGCTTCGCGAAGTGGTGGCGGAACGTGACCGGGGTGGCGAACCCGGCGGCCAGCGCGATCTCCTCGACCGGCGAGTCCCCGGTCTCCAGCATGGCCAGCGCCGCCTGGATCCGCTGGGCGATCAGCCACTTCCCCGGCGTCGTCCCGGTCGCCCTTGCGAAGTGCCGCAGGTAGGTCCGCGGCGACAGGCCCGCGTGCCTGGCCAGATCGCCTACGCCGATGGGCTCGGCGAGATGTTCGAGCGCCCAGCCGAGACTCCGGGCCACCGAGGCGTCGTCGGGGTCGGGCGGCACCGGGGACTCGATGTACTGCGCCTGGCCACCGGACCGGTACGGCTGGATCACGAGCCGGCGGGCGACCGCGTTGGCCACCGCCGCGCCGTAGTCCTTGCGGACCAGGTGCATCGCCAGGTCGAGCCCGGCGGCGCAGCCGGCGCTGGTCAAGACGTCCCCCTCATCGGTGTAGAGCGGCTCCGGGTCCACGACGACCTGGGGGTACAGCGAGCGCAGCAGGTCGGCGTACCGCCAATGGGTGGTCGCCCGGCGGCCGTCGAGCAGGCCGGCGGCGGCGAGAGCGAACGCACCGGAGCAGATCGAGACGATCCGGGCACCGCGGTCGTGGGCCTTCCGCAACGCGGCCACCAGCTCGGGCGAGATCTCGCCTTCCGGATCCGCGACGCTCGGGATGACGACCGTGCCGGCGGCGGCGAACTCCTCCAGACCGTGCGGACTCGTCATCGTGGCGCCGCCGATCACACGGATCGGGTCGGGGGTCTCGGTGCAGACCTTCAGGTCGTACCAGGGCTGGTCGATGTCCGGCCAGACCAGCCCGAACACCTCGATGACGATGCCGGCCTCGAAGGCCGTCATCCCGTCGTACGCGAGCACTGAAACCGTGCGCCGATCCATGTGTCAGAATCTTAGCGGTAGTGGTCGTTAACGCCACTTCTGCGGCGGGGCCGTTTCTCGGACGATGGAGCCATGTTCAAGGGACTGAAGGACTTCGCAGCCGGGATCCACGCCGTCACCGCCGTCCGCCACGGCGCCGAGCCGCCGGCCGACGCACTCAGGAAACCCGGTCGCGACGGTGGTCGAGCATCCGCATCAGCGGAGTCGCCGCGACGCCGTGGACGACCACGCTCAGCAGGACGGTGAATCCGACCGTCGCCCACAACCACGGCAGCTCCGTGGCGAACGTGGTCCCGACGGCCGCCAGGTAGTAGATCGACGTCACGCCCCGGACCCCGAAGGCCGCTGTCATCCAGCGCTCGGAGCGGTCGAGCTCCGAGCGCGCGAGCGACAACCACGCGAGCACCGGGCGGACGACGAACACCAGCAGTACGCCGATCGCCGCGCCGGCCCAGGTCAGCGGCGTGAACAGACCGCCGGTGATCGCGACACCGAGCAGCAGCAGGATCCCCCAGGTGAGGATGTGCTCGAGCTCACCGATGAAGTTGTGCAGCTCGGCGTGGAAGTCGTGACTGCGCTCCGCCGCCCGCAGCGCGACCGCGGCGACGAAGACGGCGATGAACCCGTAGCCGTGCACCACCTCGGCGAGTCCGTAGACGCCGAGCGTCATGGCCAGCGCGAGAACGGGCTCCCGTGAGTCGGCCAGCCGGAAGCTCTTCGAGGGAGCGCTGAACGCCATCTTGGCCAGCAACCAGCCCGCGCCGAACCCGACGGCCACTCCGATCACGGATTTGCCGACCACGTACCAGCCCAGCCACTCCACCGTCGAGTGAGCCTTGGTGACGGCGAAGACCGCCAGGTACACCAGCGGGTACGCCAGTCCGTCGTTCAGACCGGCCTCCGAAGTCAGCGCGAACCGGACCTCGTCGTCCTCCTCCGGCTCGGCGCCGTCGCCGGTGGTCGGTCCGCCGACCTGGATGTCGGAGGCCAGCACCGGGTCGGTCGGCGCGAGGATGGCGGCGATCAGCAGGGCCGTCGCGGGTGCGAGGCCGAGCAGCCAGCCGATGCCGGTCAGTGCGGCGACGCAGGCCGGCATGGCGACGAACAGCAGCCGCCAGGTGGCGCTCCAGCGCAACAGGCTGATCGGCCGGTCGATCGCCAGGCCGACACCCATCAGGGCGACGATGACGGTCAGTTCGGCCAGGTGCTTGGTGAGCTCGGGCTCCGCGATCGGGCTCAGTCTGCTCCGGTCGACGGCCAGCCCGAGCAACAGGCCGGCGCCGACGAACGCGATCGGCGCCGAGATGGCGTACCGGCGGAGCAACCGAGGCAGGACGGCGCCCAGGAGGAGGGCCAGCCCCGCGACCAGGTAGAGGCCGTCCCCGTCGATCGTCATGGTGAGTCCCAGGTTCCCAGATCGGGCCGGGTCTATCGCAGCCGGTGGGTCGCCCCGGGCGTGTGCGTCGGCAGGGCCTTGCGCGGACCGTAGCGCGGATGACCGACCCCGGCGAGCTCGAGGAGACGCTGGACCCGGAACCGGTGGCCTCGGTACGGCTCGATCAGCTCGGCGCAGCCTTCGTCGTCGAGCTCCTCGCCGATCAGGGCGTACGAGACGTTGCGGGACACGTGGTAGTCCGCGAAGGAGAACGCGTCCGCGTCGCCGTGGGCCCGCTGCCGCACCTCGGCGGCCGTCCACACGCCGACCCCGGGCAGCGACCGCAGCCGCCGTTCGATCTCGGCCGAGTCCGTCAGCTCCAGCGTCCGTTCCAGTGCCTTGGCCCGGGTCGCGGCCGCGATGACGACTCGCGACCGGCGGCCCTCCACACCGGCGCGCAACCACTGCCAGGACGGGATCAGCCGCCACTCCTCCGGCGCCGGCGGGACCATCATGGTGCGTCCGTCCGGCGGCTGCGGCCCCGGCGCCGGCACGCCGTACTCGCGGAGGATCAGCCGCCAGGCCCGGAACGCCTCCTTGCCGGTGACGACCTGCTCGATCCCGGCGGCGGCCATCGCCTCGAACACCGCCCGCGTCCGCGGCACCCGGACGTGCGGGAAGCGCCGGGCCGCGTCGACCAGCGCCCGATGCGCCGGCAGCGGCTCGAACCCCTCCCAGCTGTCCGCCTCCCCCAGCAACTCCGGCAGCCCGTCCAGAGC
>NZ_SMKR01000258.1 GCF_004348725.1 Kribbella turkmenica | reverse complement strand
CGCCGCGGCCCCCTGACCGGCCTCAGCAACCTCGAGGCCATCACCGCCGACTGGGTCCACTGGTACAACACCAGCCGGCTCATGCACCGCCTCGACCGACGTCCACCCGCCGAAGCCGAGGCCGATTACTATGCACAAACCCGAGACGACCAACCGGTCGCACTCACATAACCGAGGGTGCATCAAACCCGGGACGATTCAGCCGGGGTCAGCTGACGTGCACGGTCGGTGGAGTTTCGAGTTGATCGGCGATTTCGTGCCACAGTGCGCCGAAGGGGCCGTACGCGGCCTTGATCGTGACGCCGACCGGGAGTTCGGGGCATTCGTTCTCGCCGTTGGTGCCCCAGTTGACCCACCCCGACTGCCGTCGCTGGACGATCTGGAAGGCGCCGGATGGCTGTGACGTCCACCAGACCATGGCGCGACCAAGTCTCGAATGGAACTCGGCGGTCTTGGCGGCTGCTCCCGGAAAGATGGTCGCGTGCGGTGCTGAGGACACGTCGACCGGCGCGTTGGCAAGGCTCCACGGTCGTGTTGGCAGGTCGGCCAGCACATGCGATGCGGCCCGTACCCGGCCGAGCCGGTCGCGAATCTCGTCAGGAGTCAGCGCGTTCTCCCAGGCGCTGAACAATCGCCAGTACAGGTCCCAGTGCGCGGCCTCCAGATCACCCGCGAGGAGCTCGCGGAACTCGGCGTACTTCGGCTGGGTCGAGGTCGACTCCGCCAGCGTTTCGCCGACCATGGCGACGAGTTCGCCCGCGTACGGATCGCCAGTCCGGTAGCGGGTGCCGCCGTAGGCTTCGAAGCGGTCGAACACGAGCTCTCCGCGGCCGCCCTCGAACTCGTCGCCGACGGTGATCTTGTTGGTGATGGATCGGCCGTTGATGACGGTTTGGAAGTCGTCGATCTGGTACCGCCGTTCGAAGTACGGCGTGCCGTGGCTGAACCACCAGTCGATCGTGAACGACTTGCCCTTGAGCTCGTCGAGCTGTCCATCGGGAACGACGCCGTGCATGCGGTAGTGGTGCAGTACCGGTCCCTGTTCGACGACTTCGATGTCGACCGTCGTGTGTTCGGGTGGATTCACCAGTCCGTTCTCCGGCGTGAAGAAGGGCCCGTAGAAGCCGCCGATCGCGTTGTTGCCCGACGGCAGGAGGTCGATGCCCTCGTCCAGCGTCGAGAAGTGCCGGAGTCCCCATTTCGACGAACCGGTGCCCTGCGCGGTGCCGCGACACATCTCGAGGTCGAAGTAGCCGGTGTCGAGGCGGACGAACGCGTCCGATTCGCGCGCCGGGAGTTGGGAGATGCCTTTCACCGGCTCGGCTGTCGGCCCGGTGAGCTCGAGCTCGACCGTGTCCTTGAAGCTCAGTACGGCGACGAATGTCGTGCCGTTCGATCCGGTCTCGATTCGCTGGCACAGCATGTCCTCACCGGTTGAGGTCCGCGCGGTCCATAGGTCGCCGTGGAGTTCGGCGTCTACGGTGAAGCGAATCGGTTCGTTGTGTCGTTTCCCGGGGACTGGGTCGGTCACGACGACACGGGGATGGGCCACAAGCATTCCTTCCTGGGCGGGTCGTTGCCACCGGCTACGAACTTGGACGGTGCGTCAGCCGGATCGGGTGCCGCTTGAGACTGTCGATCGCCACCGCGAGGACGATCACGACGCCCTTGATCAGTAGCTGGGTGAAGAACTGGACGTTCATCAGGATCAGCCCGGTGGTGAGAACTCCCAGGATGATCGATCCGACCAACGTCCCGTAGATGCGGCCGCGGCCACCTGCCAGGCTGGTCCCGCCGAGCACGACGGCGGCGATCGCATCGAGCTCGTAGCCGGTGCCGGCCGTCGGCTGTGCCGACACCACGCGGGCGGCGAAGATCACACCGGCCAGGCCGGCGCAGGCACCGGCGAGGACGTACACGCTGGTGGTGACGAGCCGGACGTTGATGCCGGCCAGTCGGGCGGCTTCGGCATTGCCGCCGACGGCGTACACGTGCCGGCCGTAGCGTGTCCGCTCGAGGATGAACCACGAAGCGATGTACACAATCACCATCACGACGACCGGCGCCGGAATGCCCGCGATGTAGCCGTTTCCGATGTCGCGGAAGTTGAGCTGGTTGGACACGATCGGGCGTCCCTCGGTCAGCGTGTAGGCCAGGCCGCGCAGGAAGGTCATCGTGCCGAGTGTGACGATGAAGGCCGCTAGCGACAGGAACGCGGTGAGCAACCCGTTGACCAGTCCGGCGACGGCACCGGCAAGCACGGCCAGCAGGACGGCGAGCGGTGATGGTACGCCGGCCAGGGCGGTCATCACGCCGACGACGCCGGAGACCGCGACGATCGACCCGACGGACAGATCGATGCCGGAGGTGAGGATGACGAAGGTGAGACCGGCGGCCAGGATCGCGTTGATGGAGATGGACCTGGCGATGTTGAACAGGTTGTCGACAGTGGCGAAGTTCGGCGCGATCACCGCCATCAGGGCGACGAGTGCTGCCAGGAC
Organism: Kribbella turkmenica; assembly: GCF_004348725.1. Classification (GTDB taxonomy): domain Bacteria; phylum Actinomycetota; class Actinomycetes; order Propionibacteriales; family Kribbellaceae; genus Kribbella; species Kribbella turkmenica. The sequence goes on along the minus strand of NZ_SMKR01000258.1, from coordinate 4,490 downwards.
GACGAGGATGCCGACGCGGTCCCACCAGTAGGCCACGTCGAAACTCCGCTGCCGGACCGGCCGGGAGACCGGTGCGCCGTCGGCGAGGAGGTTGTGGTCAGTCATGATTCATCTCCTGGTTGTGCGCCGCGGTTCCGGTGGCGTGGAACATCACGTCCTCGTCGGTCGCGTGGCGGGAGTCGAGCTCGCGGACGATGCGGCCGGCGCGCATCACGAGGATCCGGTCGCTGATGCCGATCGCCTCGGGCAGGTCGGAGGACACGACGAGGATCGCCTTGCCGGCCGCGGCGAGCTTGTTGACGATGTCGTAGATCTCGCTCTTGGCGCCGATGTCGACGCCACGGGTCGGCTCGTCGAGGATCAGCACCTGGCAGTCGCGCATCAGCCAGCGTGCCAGCGTCGCCTTCTGCTGATTACCGCCCGACAAAGCCCGGACCGGCAGGTGGAGCGCGTCGAGCCGGAGCCGCAGGGTGTGCAGCTGGTCCTTGACCGCCGCGCGGATCTCGCGGCGCTTGAGCACCCCACCGACGGCGTGATCGCCGAGTGCGCTGATCGAGACGTTCTCCTCCACCGTGTGGTCGAGGAACAGCGCTTGTTCCTTGCGGCTCTCCGGCACCATTGCGATACCGGCCGCGACACCGTCTCGAGGACTCGACGGCCGCATTACTGTCCGATTGACCCGGACTGAACCACCGCGTGGCTTGTCGGCGCCGAAGATCATCCGAGCCACTTCCGTGCGGCCGGCGCCGATCAGCCCGGCCAGGCAGACGACTTCGCCTGCCCGCACCCTGAAGCTCACCGGGCCGACCCCGGCCCCGTCGGTCAGCTCCGAGACCTCGAGGACCGCGTCGCCGATCACGTGCTCGTCATGCCGGTAGAGCGCATCGAGGCTGCGACCGACCATCATCCGTACGACGTCGGACGGGCCGATCACGTCCTTGTCCCGGGTCCCGACGAAGGCGCCGTCACGGAACACCGTGATCCGATCAGCGAGCTGCCAGACCTCCTCCATCCGGTGCGAGATGTAGACCAGGCCGACACCACGGGCGCGCATTTCGGCGATCACGTCGTACAGGTGCAGCGACTCGGCCCGCGACAACGCGGCCGTCGGCTCGTCGAGCACCAGGATGCGTGCGTTCTCGCTGACCGCGCGAGCGATCTCGACCAGCTGCTGCATGCCGACACTCAGCTCGCCGAGCTCGCGGCGGGGGTCGATCTCTGCGCCAATCCTGGCGAGCTTCGCGCGGGCCGACGCGACCATCGCCCGCCGGTCGAGGACGCCGTACCGGGTCCGCGGTTCCCGGCCCAGTGCGAGGTTCTCCGCGACGGTCATCGTCGGGACCGTGTTGAGTTCCTGATGGATGATCGCGATGCCATGCGCCACCGCGTCGCCGGGCGAACGGATCTCGATCTCCTCCCCGTCGAGCAGGATCCGCCCGGCGTCGCGGCGGATGTTGCCGGCCAGGATCTTCATCAGCGTGGACTTGCCGGCGCCGTTCTCTCCCATCAGCGCGTGCACCTCGCCACTGCGGAGGTCGAACTGCACGTCGTCCAGCGCGAGCGTGGCACCGAACTGCTTGGTGACGCCCTCCAGGCGCAGGAGACAGGCTGTCATCGTCGCGCTACCAGCCCTTGTACTGACTGACGTTCTCGCGCGTCACCAGCTCGCTCGGGATCAGGATGGTCGTCTCGGCGGGCGGCTTGCCGTCCACGATGTCCTGCGCGACCTTCACCGCCTGCCGAACCATCTCAGCCGGGTTCTGTGTCGCGGTGCCCACGAACGGCGATCCGGACCGTTGCAGCTCGGACACGGCCTCCGGGCTGCCGTCGACGCCGGTCACCTTCACCTTGCCGACAAGGTGCGCCTGTTGGACCGCCAGTACGGCACCGAGCGCGGACGGGTCGTTCATGCCGAAGATGCCCTGCACGGTCGGCGTCGCGGTGAGCATGTCAGTGGTGACCGCCAGCCCCGAGGCACGATCGTTCTTCGATGCCTGCTGACCGACCAGCTTGATGTTCGGGAACTTCTTCAACGTGTTCCTGCAGCCGGTGATCCGGTCGCGGATGGTCTGGATCGGGGTACCGTCGACGATCAGGAAGGTGCCCTTGCCGCCCATCTGCTGGAACAGGTAGTCACACGACTTCTCGCCGGCCTGGACGGCATCGGTCATGATCACCGCGTCGGCGCCCTTCGCTGGGGTGTCGACGGCGATCACGATGATCCCGGCGGCCTTCGCGCGCTCGATGGCCGGCTGCAGACCGTCCTCGTCGACGGCGCTGACCACGATCAGGTCGACACCCTGCTGGATGAACGCGTCAATCTGGTTGTTCTGGTTCGCCAGGTCCAGCTGCGCGTCCTGGGTGTTCGTGGTGGCGCCGATCTTCTGGGCAGCGTCCTTGGCGCCCTTGTCCATCGCAGAGAAGAACGGATTCGACATGTCCTGCACCATCAGGCCGATCTTCTCGATCTTGGCCGGCTTGCCGGTCGACGAGCTCGCGTCGCCGGAGGTACAAGCCGTCAGGCTCACGGTGGCCGTGCAGGCCACAGCAACCAAAGTGGAGAGCTTCACGAGTGGTCTCCTTCGTACTCTTTCAGGCCGCAACGGCCTGTCACAGGGGTGAAAGCAGGCTCGTCAGCACCCGCAGGAGCGCCTGACGATGAGACGCGGTTCGACGCGCCGACGGTCAGCCGGCTGGTAGGCCGGCCGCGGTGGCCGGCCATTACGTTCGGACTGGATCTGGTCCTCGATGATCCGGGTGAGGATCTGGGCCGCCTGGACACCGATGTCCTCGCTGTCCTGGTCCAGCACGGTGAGTGCGGGATTGAGCAGTGGCGCCCAGTCGAAGTCGTCGTACCCGATCAGTGCGACCTGGTCGGGCACCGCGAACGATCTCTCGTGGAGGACTCGCAGCGCGCCGTGCACCATCGGGTTGTTCGCCGCGACGATTGCCCGCGGCAATGAACCGTGGTCGAGATGCGCCGACAAGGTCGCGTACGCCGACTCGACGTCGTTCTCACTCTCGATTACCTCGAGGTTGGCCTGGAACCGCTCCGACGCGTGGCGAATACCTCGTTCCCGGTCGGCGCGAGTCGACCAGCGACTGGGATAGGCCAGAAACAACCAGTCGCGGTAGCCATGCCCGGCCAGATGCGCGCCAACTTCGACGCTGGCGGCAAAGTTGTCCATGGTGATCGCGGGAACCATGGCCGCCTCGGCCGGTGGATCGGAGTCCACGAACACCACCGGGATGTCCCACTTCTCCAACAACTCCACGCTGTCCAGGCTGAGCGTCAGGGTTGCGATGACGCCCGCGGCCCTCGACTGGATCAGGTCCTGGACGGTGGCATCCTCCAGCTCACGGGTATAGACACCTTCGGCCGCGATGTCGGCCACCACCGCGGTGCGACCGGTGGGCCGCAGGGTGCGCTGGATGCCCTTCATCATGTTGATGTAGTAGTAGTTCGACGTACTCGCGGTGATCACCGCGACCGACCGCCGAGTGTTCTTGCGCAACTCCTGCGCGACCCGATTCGGCACGTACCCGAGCTCAGCCGCGGCCTGCCGGACCGTCTCACGAGTGTCCGAAGACACGCCACTGAGATCACCCAGCGCCCGAGACACCGTCCACATCGACAGACCGGTCACACGACTCACGTCACGCAACGTCGGCTTCTTGCTCACCAGGTCTCCTAAACGTTTAGATTCGAGTCACCAGGTCCCTGAGGGGCTTCCTAAACGATTAGGGATGACCGTAGAACGAGGCCGCATGTGCCGTCAAGGCCTGGACGGGGGTTGGGAAGCCCGTCGAGGGCGTACTTGGCCTGGGATGTAGGCGTACTCCGCGAAGGTGGTTCCGAGTCGACCTCGTCCTCTATCACCGGCCGCTGCGCTGTCTGCGGCTCATCGACCTCAAGATCGGCCGATTCTCCTATCAGGACGCCGGCCAGATGCACCCGTATCTGAACTACGTCCGGGAGAACTGGATGAAGCCCGGCGAGTACCCGCCCGTCGGCCTGATCCTCTGCGCCGGCAAACCCTGTCCTCGCCGCCGAGTACATGATCGCGCTTCCGGATGAAGATGCCCTCGCGGTCGAACTGGCCGCACCCGCCGGGAACTCGAAACCCACGAAACCCACCAGCATCCAGGCCCTTCCGAGCTCGGCTGCGGTAGCTGACGAGTACTTCGCCGAAGGCCACCACCTCCACGTCGCGCCGAGCCGCTCCCTCCCGAACCCGTCAGCACTCAAGGACCTCTGAGTTGAGGGCACCGCCCGGGCACCTGCCTTCGAGCATGTCGACAGCGTTCTCGACGGCAAGTCGCAGCATGCGTGTCCTGGTCTCGGTGGTGGCCGATCCGATGTGCGGCGTGACCAGGCAGTTCGGCAACAGGAGCAGCGGGTTGCCAGGAGGGAGCGGTTCGACGGTCGTGACGTCGAGTGCGGCGAACGCGGGCGGGCCGTCTCGGAGTGCGTCGATGAGGGCGCCCTC
>NZ_SMKR01000257.1 GCF_004348725.1 Kribbella turkmenica | reverse complement strand
GGGCGGCTCCTGGCTGACCGCGCGGTTCACCCGGGCCGAGCTGAACTCCGACCTGGCCTGGCGGGACGTCGGCGCGGTGTCCGTGCTGGCCGGGATCGGGTTCACGGTCGCGCTGCTGATCGCCCAGCTCGCCTTCGCTGACGACGCCGCCCAGGTCGAGCGGGCCAAGGCCGCCGTCCTGGCCGGGTCCGTGCTCGCCGCCCTGATCGCGGCCCTGCTGCTGTTCCGGCGCAATCGCGCGTACGCCGACTGACGTTCGCGCGCCGGGGTACCCGTAGTTGGGTGGACTCGGCGGTAGTGTCGGGGGACGGAGCGTGGAAGGAGTGCCATGTCGATGGGGCCGAACGGGAGTGAGCCCACGGTCGGGCAGCTCGTCGCGAACGCCAGCAAGGACCTGTCCAGCCTGGTCCGCAGCGAGCTCGAGCTGGCGAAGACCGAGCTGAAGAAGACCGCGGTGGCGGCCGGGACCGGCGCGGGCATGTTCGGCGCCGCCGCCTTCCTGGCGCTGCTGGCGATCATCCTGCTGTCCATCGCCGCGGCGTACGGGATCACCGCCCTCGGGCTGCACCCGGCGATCGCCTTCGTGATCGTTGCCGTGCTCTACCTGTTGATCGGTGCGGTGCTGGTGCTGATCGGGGCGCGCATGCTCAAGCAGGCGAAGGGCCCGCAGCGCGCGATCGAGACCTCGAAGGAGTCGGTCGAGGTGCTCAAGGCGATCGGCAAGGGTGACGAGGAGCCCGAAACGAGCGTGCGGCGCTGAGTCCCGCGGGTGTCGTCGACCTCCTGGTCGACGGGCCCTGGTCGCACTCGCTGGTAGCGGCCAACGGGGCCCGGTTCCACGTCGCGGAGAGCGGGCCGGCCGACGGTCCGCTGGTGCTCTTCCTGCACGGCTTCCCGGAGTTCTGGTGGGCCTGGCGCCACCAGTTGCCGGTCGTCGCCGCGGCCGGCTTCCGCGCGGTCGCCATGGACCTGCGCGGGTACGGCGCGAGCGACAAGACCCCGAGTGGTTACGACCCGTACACCGCGGCCGCGGACGTGTCCGGCGTGATCCGGTCGCTCGGCGCCACCGACGCGGTCGTCGTCGGTCACGGCTGGGGCGGCTTCATCGGCTGGTCGGCCGCCGTTCTCACACCACGACAGCTTCGCGGACTCGCGGTCGTCTCTGCGCCGCACCCGTTGCTGCTGGCCAGGTCCGGCCAGATGAAGGCTTTGACCCACAGTGCCTGGTTCCAGCTGCCGATCCTCCCGGAGCGCCGCCTGCTGGCGCACGACGGCGTCCACATCGAGCGGCTCCTGCGCGACTGGGCCGGGCAGGGCGGGACGTTCCCGGACGCCGAGTCGTCCCGGCGCTACCGCGCCGCCCTGCAGGTCTGGCCGGCACCCCACTGCGCGCTGGAATACCACCGCTGGTTCGGCCGGTCCAGGCTCCGGCCCGACGGCCGCAAGTACTCAGCCAGGATGCGTACGCCGGTCGCCGTACCCGTGCTGCAGATTCATGGCGCCCAGGACCCGGCAGTGTCTCCGGCCGCCGTCACACCGCCACACCTGGTCTCGGCTCCCCTGCGCCACGAACTGCTCACACCGGCCGGCCACTTCCCGCACGAAGAGGTGCCGGAGCTGTTCAACACCCACCTTGTTGCTTGGTTATCGGCACTCTCTTGAGCGGGCAGCCGCTTGCCGGCAACGCGCCCCCCGGCGTGCCGACGGTTCCGATCACGCGCCACGTGGTCCCCTGCCGCTCGATGAGGTAGGTCAACCAGTACTGGCGTCCGCAGTTGTAGGCGATCCTCGTGTGGACCTCCGTGTGCTCGCCCTTGTCGACGACGTCACCGACCGAGACCTCGGCACGTGTCCGCAGGCAACTCTGCTGTGTGGCGTACGAAGGCTCGATCCACGTGACGTGGACATTGGCCCTCGTGCTCACCACTTCCGCGATCCGGTTCTTCTGTGCGGCGGAGAACGCCCGGGACCTCGTCGCGGCCTCCGTCGTGACGGGGTCTGCCGTCCCACCCAGCACGAGGACTGCGTCCAGCTTGTACTGCGCCCGGAACTTCGCGGTGAGGGCCGCGATCGCCGTGGCCCAGATCTCGGCGTCGTCACCGGCCGGGGCCACCGCTGCCGGAGCCGGCTCCACCTCCGGGCCGCGGTTGACGCCGTACAGGATGCCGCCGAGGACGACGAGCACCGCCGCGGCAGCCAGCAGAACCGGCGCGACCGGACGGCGACTCTCGGTGGCCGGCGGCAACTTGCCGACCAGTTTCTCCTTGTCCGCAAAGGTTTCCCGGAGCAGACGCTCGAGGTCCAGGTCCTTCATGTCAGTGCTCCTCCGCGGCGGGCAGTCTGTCCCTCAGGGTCGCCAGCCCGCGGGCGGCGTTGGACCTGACCGTGGCCGGCGCACACCCGAGTACGGCGGCGATCTCGTCGTCCGGCAGGTCTTCGTAGTACCGCAGGACCAGGACCGCCCGTTGCCGGCGCGGCAACTCCTCGAGCAACCGCCAGGTGGCGTCCCGCTGGGCCTGGCGGGCAGCGACGTCCTCTCCGGACGCCACGTCGGCCGGCTCGGCGACCGGAAGCTCCCGGTTCTTCAGCAGGCGGCGCCAGCTGAGGAACTCGTTCACCACCATCGTCCGCAGGTACGCCTCGGGGTTGTCCAGGGACCTGATCCGGTCCCACTTGCGGTGCGCCCGGGCGAGGACGGTCTGCACCAGGTCCTCCGCGCTCTGGATCCCGCCGGTCAGCATCAGGCCGAGCCGCAGCAGTCGCCGCTCGCTCGACACCACCAGGTCGTCGAACGACAACGTCCGCCCCGTCCCGCCCGTCGTCACGGTCACACCCCTAGAACGCGGCCGCGACCACGATCTGCTGCATCGCGGCGGAGAAATCTCAGGTGCAGGTCTGGGTGGAGACTTCCTGGGTGGCGGTGGCGCCTTCCTTGGCGTCGTCGGACACCTGCTCCGCGGTCAGCACGTAGCCGGTGCGGTTGTCCTCGACCGAGGCGGCGAAGACGACGCCGTACACGGTGCCCTTGCTCGACAGCAGCGGGCCGCCAGAGTTGCCGGGCCGGACCGAGGCCCAGATCGAGAACGCCTCCCGGGTGACCGTGCGGTCGCCGTAGATGTCCGGGCCGCGAAGCCGCTCCTCGGACCGGATCCGGGCCGGCTCGGAGTCGAACGGGCCGTTCTCCGGGTAGCCGAGGACGACCGACGGGTCGTCCGCCTTGCCGGTGAAGTCGAACTTCAGCGGCTGGCTCTTCAACCGGGGCACGTACAGCACCGCGATGTCGACCTCGGGATCGAACACGACCACGGTCGCCTCGTACGACTGCCCGTCGACCTCGACCTGGGGTGCGCCGACCCCGGCGACCACGTGCGCGTTCGTCATCACCCGCTGCGGTGCGTAGACGAACCCGCTGCCTTCGAGGCCGCGGGAGCAGTTGGCCACGCCGGTGATCTTCGCGATCCGGCTGTACGCCGCCTGGACACCCGGCTGCCGGGAGATCCCGCCGTCCGGCGGCTGCGTCTCCCGGATCCGTTCCGGTACGAACGGGTCGAGGAACCGCGGGAACAGATCGGTGTTCACCACGTCGTTGAAGGCCTGCAGCGCCTGGTCCGCGCGGCTCGGCAACACTCCGTCGACCTTCGCGAGCACCTGCGAGCCGCGGACCGCCGAGGTCACGCTCGGGATCCGGGCGCCGCTGACCGCGACACCCAGCACCCAGGACACGATCAGGACCGACACCGCTGCCAGCGCGGCGCCGCCGAGCGCGTCGACGGCCTTCACCGGTGTCCAGGAGATCTTGTTCCTGAGTCTCGAGCCGAGGACGGCGCCTATCGTGCGGCCGATCGAGGCCAGGATCACCACCAGCACCAGGGCCGCGAACGACACCGACACGCTCGGGGAGAAGTCGTCCAGCGCGCGGGGCACGACCCAGACGCCGACGGCGGCGCCGCCGAGCAGGCCGAGGGTGGCGCAGGCACCCAGCACGAAGCCCTCGATGTACCCGGAGATCGCCACCAGCCCGGTGATGATCAGCAGCGCGTAGTCGAGCTTGCTCACTCCACACCTTCCGCCTGGATCCCCTCGGACCGGCCGAGGTCGTGCTCGATGGCGGTCAGCCGCTTCACGTCGTCCGACCGCCGTCCCTCACTCCGCCAGGCCGCCTCGACCAGCCGGTCGGGCAACGGTACGACGACCGAGGGGTCCCAGTCGCGCGACCAGCCACCGAGAACCAGCAATTTGTCCAGCAACCCGGCGGTGAAGCCCCAGACGTAGAGCTCGCCGATCGTGAACGCCGGCCCGGTGAACCCGGACGGATGCAGGCAGCTGATCCGGTTCGCCGGGTCGGCCAGCGCGCGCACGGACACGGTGTGAACGGAGGCGACCTCGGCCGGGTCGACCACCGCCACCGGCGACGGCTCCCGCCACCAGGCCAGCACCGGCGACACCCCGAAGTTGCTCACCGGCACCCACAGGGCCGGCCAGATCGCGAACGGCACGATGCCGGCCGGATCGACGCCGGTCTCCTCCTCGGCCTCCCGCAGGGCGGTCCGGACCAGACCGGCTTCGCCGACGCCGTCCTCGGGGTCGACACCGCCACCGGGGAACGCCATCTGGCCGGCGTGCCGGCGCAACGTCCAGGCCCGCTCGGTGAGCAGCACCTCCGGCCCGTCGTTGCCGCTAGCAAGCAGAATCAGGACGGCGGACTTGCGCACGGACGGGTCGTCCGGCGGCAGGAACCGGGACAACTGGAGCGGATCCACCTCCTCCGACGCCTTGGCCAGCGGTCCCAGCCAGTCCGGGATGCGGACGTCCTCGAACATCAGAGCGCCACTCCCAGCTTGTCCCGCACCAGCTGGTCGAGCTGTTGCTGCGAGGTGAGCACCCCGCGATGCACGTACGCCACCGCGCCGTCCTCGTCGACGAAGACCGTCAGTGGCGGACCGCCGACCTTGAGCGGCTGCTGGATCGCCTTGTCCGGATCGACCAGGTGCGGATAGGCCAGACCCTCGTCGGTGGCGAACTTCACCGCGAGCTCCGGCCGCGGATCGGCGTAGTCGATCCCGAGCATCCGCACCTTGCCGGTCTTCGCCAGCTCGGCGAGGTACGGCGCCTCGTCGCGGCACGGACCGCACCACTGGGCCCAGACGTTGACGACCAGCGGGCCGCGCAGGTCGGCGAGCCGGATGTCCGGGCCGTTGCCCAGGCAGGGCAGGCTGACGTCCGGCAGGCCGTTGCTGACCGGGGGCTTCGACGGCGTCGCCGGGCAGGCGACCAGCTTGTCGGCGCCGGCGACCGCGCTACGGCTGCTGGTGGCCTGCGGCTGAGAACCGCCGGCCGGCTCGGGACCACACGACGCCAGGACCAGTCCGGCGACGAGCCAGCCGGTCGTGCACAGCGCCGTACGGAGTCTCACGCCGGGACCTTCACCAGCTTCGCGGCGACCACGGGGTCGGTCGGGCCGGCGCCGTACGACGGGCACCACTGGGCCACCGGGCAGGCGCCGCAGGCCGGCTTCTTGGCGTGGCAGCGGCGGCGGCCGTGGAAGATCAGCCGGTGCGACAGCATCGTCCAGTCCTTCTTCGGGAACAGCGCGCCGATCAGGTGCTCGACCTTGACCGGGTCCTCCTCGGTGGTCCAGCCGAAGCGGCGGACGAGGCGGCCGAAGTGGGTGTCGACGGTGATGCCGGGGACCCCGAAGGCGTTGCCGAGCACCACGTTCGCCGTCTTGCGGCCGGTGCCGGGCAGCTTGACCAGTTCCGCCAGCTTGCCCGGGACGACGCCGTCGTACTCGTCGACGAGGGCCTGGCCGAGCTTGATCACGCTGTTGGTCTTGGCCCGGAAGAAACCGGTCGGCTTGAGGATCGCCTCCATCTCCTCCCGGTCGGCCTCCGCGTACGCCTGGGCGGTCGGGTACTTCGCGAACAGCGTGGGGCTCACCCTGTTCACCGTCACGTCGGTGGTCTGGGCCGACAGAATGGTGGCCACCAGCAACTCGAGCGGATTGGTGAAGTCCAGCTCGCAGTGAGCGTCCGGATACGTCTCGGTGAGCACCCGGTGCATCTTGCGGGCCCGGCGGACCAGCTGGGCAGGGGTCTCGCCGGCATAGACCGGAGCCTTGCGGGGCAGCTTCAGAGGCGGCGCCAGGACCGGTTCCGCGACACGCTGGGATGGCATGGAGGCAAGCCTACGTGGCGGTGCCGACACCCGAGGGGCTACGGTTTTGGGGCAACCGGGTGGTAACGGCCCGGTGCCGGGCGAGGCCGGACCTCGCCCGCAAGTCGTGGTCGAAGGTCCTAGGAGGCCCAAGTGGATGCCGCAGTGCTCCGACAGGCACCGCTGTTCAGTCAGCTCGACGACGAGGCGGCCGACGCCCTGGCCGCGTCGATGACCGAGAACCGGCTGCGCCGCGGCCAGGTCCTGTTCCACGAGGGCGACTCCGGTGACCGGCTGTTCGTCGTGGTCGAGGGCAAGGTCAAGCTGGGCCGCACCTCCGCCGACGGCCGGGAGAACCTGATCGCCGTGCTCGGCCCCGGCCAGATGTTCGGCGAGCTGTCGCTGTTCGACCCGGGTCCGCGGTCCGCGACCGTCACCGCCGTCACCGACGCCTCGTTGATGTCGCTGACCCACGACGAGCTGCTCCGGTGGCTGGCCGGCCGCCCCGAGGTGGCCCGCGGCCTGCTGCTGCAGCTGGCCTCGCGGCTGCGCAAGGTGTCCGACGTGGTCGCCGACCTGGTCTTCTCCGACGTCCCGGGCCGCGTGGCCAAGGCCCTGCTCGACCTGGCCAGCCGCTTCGGCCGCACCGCGGACGACGGCGTGCACGTCCACCACGACCTCACCCAGGAGGAGCTGGCCCAACTGGTCGGCGCCTCCCGCGAGACCGTCAACAAGGCGCTGGCCGACTTCGCCTCCCGCGGCTGGGTCCGGCTCGAGCCGCGCTCCGTCGTACTGCTCGACGTCGACCGCCTGCAGCGCCGAGCCCGCTAACAACCCCGCCC
>NZ_SMKR01000256.1 GCF_004348725.1 Kribbella turkmenica | reverse complement strand
CCGGCACCCCGGTCTCGATCAACGGCCAGCTGCGCGTCTGCGGCACCAAGCTCTGCAACCAGCACGGCACACCGGTCCAGCTGCGCGGCATGAGCACGCACGGCATCCAGTGGTACTCCCAGTGTGTGAAGACAGCGTCGCTGGATGCGCTCGCCTACGACTGGAACGCGGACATCCTGCGGATCTCGCTGTACGTGCAGGAAGGCGGCTACGAGACCAACCCGCGCAAGTTCACCGACATGGTGCACAACTACATCGAGGAAGCCACCCGGCGCGGCATGTACGCGCTGGTCGACTGGCATCAGCTCGACCCGGGCGACCCGAACTACAACCTGTCCCGGGCGAAGACGTTCTTCACCGAGATCGCCGACCGGCACAAGAACAAGAACAACATCATCTACGACATCGCCAACGAGCCGAACAACGTCAGCTGGGCCCGCATCAAGTCGTACGCCGAGCAGATGGTGCCGGTGATCAGGGCCAAGGACCCCGACGGCGTGATCTTCGTCGGCACCCACGGCTGGGCGTCGCTCGGCGTCTCCGACGGGCGCAGCGAGGCGGACATCGTCAACAACCCGGTGAACGCGTCGAACCTGATGTACACGTTCCACTTCTACGCCGCGTCACACCAGCAGGAGTACTTCGACGCCCTGTCCCGGGCCGCCGACAAGATCCCGCTGTTCGTCACCGAGTTCGGCACCCAGACCTATACCGGTGACGGCGGCAACGACTTCACCTGGTCGCAGAAGTACCTGGACTTCCTGGCCGGCAAGAAGATCGGCTGGACCAACTGGAACTTCTCCGACGACTTCCGCTCCGGCGCGGTCTTCAAGGAGAACGTCTGCGCGGGCAACTCCTTCACCGGTACGTCGGTGCTGAAGCCGGCCGGTGTCTGGGTCCGCGACCGGATCCGCACCCCGGACGCCTTCGAGACTCCCGCGGCGACGATCGACGTGGACACGGCGGCCGAGCTGAGGTCCGCACTGGCCGACGCGAAGCCCGCAGACACGATCAAGCTTGCCGACGGCACCTACGTCGGCAACTTCAAGACCACGGTCTCCGGTACGTCGTCCGCGCCGATCACGCTGACCGGCTCGGCGAACGCCGTGCTGAAGGCGAGTGGTGGCTACGGCCTGCACCTGAACGGCGCGTCGCACTGGAACGTCCGCGGCCTGACCGTGACCGGTGGTCAGAAGGGCATCATGATCGACCGGGCCACCCGGGTCACGATCGACGGTGTCACCGTGCACGGCCTCGACATGGAGGGGGTGCACTTCCGCAACAGCAGCACCTACGGCGTGATCAGGAACTCGCGCATCTACGACACCGGCAACGACGGCCGCGGGATGGGCGAGGGCGTGTACGTCGGCAGCGCGGGCGGCACCTCGGACAAGTCCGACCACGTGCAGATCCTGGACAACCGGATCGGACCGGACGTCGGCGGTGAGGCGATCGACCTGAAGGAGGGCACCACCGGCGGACGGGTGGCCGGGAACACCTTCGACGGCCGCGGGCTCACCGGCGCGAACTACGACGACAGCTGGGGCGACGTCAAGGGCAACGACTACGTGATCGAGAACAACACCGGGAAGAACACCACGAACAACGGGTTCGAGACGCACACCCAGCGGTCCGGCTGGGGGTGCGGGACGGTCTTCCGCGGGAACAGGTCCGACCTGAACGGCGCGACCGGCAGCGGCCGGTACGCGTTCAACATCACCAACTACAACGCGTCCAGCTGCAAGGTCGCCATCGACCGCAGCAACACCGTCACCGGTGGACGCGGACTGACCAACCCCGGAATCCCGGTCAGCTGACCCGCCCCTCAGCTGCTGGGAGGGACGAGGGCACGGAGCACATCGACTCCGTGCCCTCGTCGACGTAGGTCCGAGCCGCGGTCACCCACCGGCCGCGTTCCAGTGTGACGGCCGGCTGAGCGCGTGCGGGAGTTTGGTGGCACGGTCGCCACGGGCGGCGTTGACCTGGGCCTGAGTGAGGAACAACGCACCAGTCAGGTCCGCGCCGCGCAGATCGGTGTCGCGCAGATCCGCGCCGATCAGGTCCGCTCGGCGGAGGTCGGCGTCGCGGAGGTCCGCGCCGATCAGATAGGCGCCGCGGAGGTTCGACTTGCTCAGGTCGGCTGCGCGCAGGCGGGCGCCGATCAGGTCGGCGCCGCGGCGTTCCTTCTTCTTCGGCTGCGTGCCGCGCACGAGCTCGCTGGTCTTCAGCAGCAGCTGGTTGACGGCGGCCCGTTCGGCGACCACGTCGACGGTGCTGAGGTCCGCCGTACGACCGACCGCCTCGACGCGCGCGATCGCGGCCGTCAGCTCGGCCTCGAAAGCCTTGTGTTCGAGGGCTTCCGTGAGGTACCACAACAACTCGTGCAGCTGCCGCAGGATCGGCAGCGCCGCGAACATCTCCGGCCCAGGCTGCTCCCGCCAGCTCTTCCCCGCCCGGCGCGAGAGCTCCTGACCGGCGCCGAAGCAGTCGTAGACCGTGCACCCCTGGAAGCCCTCGGCCCGCAGCCGGCTGTGGATCGTGCAGCGGAAGCCGTCGTCGAGATTCGGGCAGGGTTCACCGGCGGACTTGTCGATCGCGAAGTCCGCCGACCGGCTGAACGTCAGCGCGACGCAGCAGAGCCCGAAGCAGCTGCCGCAGTCGGCCTTCAGGTCAGTTCTGTTCGGCAACCGTCTGGCCGGTGCGGCGCCAGCGGATGCCGGCCTCGATGAAGTCGTCGATCTCACCGTCGAAGACGCCGGAGGTGTTGCCCGACTCGTACTGCGTCCGCAGGTCCTTGACCATCTGGTACGGGTGCAGCACGTAGGACCTCATCTGGTCACCCCACGAGCCCTGCACGTCACCACGGAGCGCGTCGAGCTGAGCCCGCTCCTCGGCCTTCTTCAGCGCGAGCAGCTTCGCCTTCAGGATGACCATCGCGCTGGCCTTGTTCTGCAGCTGCGACTTCTCGTTCTGGCAGGAGACCACGGTGCCGGTCGGGAGGTGCGTGATCCGGACCGCGGAGTCGGTCGTGTTGACGCTCTGGCCACCCGGCCCCGACGACCGGTACACGTCGATCCGCAGCTCTTCCTCGGGGACGTCGATCTCGTCGGTCTGCTCGAGCACCGGGACGACCTCGACCGCGGCGAACGAGGTCTGCCGGCGGCCCTGGTTGTCGAACGGCGAGATCCGGACCAGCCGGTGCGTCCCGGACTCCACGCTCAGCGTCCCGTACGCGTACGGAGCCTTGACCCCGAACGTGGTCGACTTGATCCCGGCCTCCTCGGCGTACGACGTGTCGTAGACCTCGGTGCCGTACCCGTGCCGCTCGGCCCAGCGCAGGTACATCCGCTGCAGCATCTCCGCGAAGTCGGCCGCGTCCACCCCGCCGGCGCCGGATCGGATCGTCACCAGCGCCTCACGCTCGTCGTACTCACCCGACAGCAGCGTGCGGACCTCGAGCGACTGGATCGCCTTGGCGAGCGAGCCGATCTCCTTCTCCGACTCCGCGATGCTGTCCGCGTCGTTCTCCTCCCGGCCGAGCTCGACCATGACGGCGAGATCGTCGAGCCGGCCGCGCAGCGCGGTCACCCGCTCCACGTCGGCCTGCAGGCTGGACAGCCGCGACGTCACCTTCTGCGCGTTCGCCTGGTCGTCCCACAGATCGGGCGCGGCGACCTTCTCGCCGAGGTCGGCGATCTCCGCACGCAGGGCGTCGAGATCGAGCACCTTCTCGATCGAGGTCAGCGTCGCGTCGAGCTGCTTGAGTTCGGCGTCAAAATCCAGTCCAGCCACAACCAAGCAGACTACCCGCTAGGGGAGCCCAGCCGTTAACAGGCCGCGACGTCCACCGTCGCCTCGTCACACACTGTGATGCCCGGTGTCAGGGACGATCGAGTCGATGTGGCCGCCGTCGGCGCGGACGGCGGCTCCGGTGGGGGCGGAGGCCAGCTCGGAGCTGAGGTAGACGACCAGATTGCCGATCTCCGGCGGCTCGATCAGCCGCTGGATCAGCGAGTACGGCCGGTGCTCCTTCATGAACCGGCGTTGCGCCGCGTCCCAGGGCAGGTCGTCACCGACCAGCTCGCGCGCGAAGTCCGCCACGGGGGTGTGCGTGGGCCCGGCCATCACCGAGTTGACCGTCACGCCGGTGCCCGCGGCCGCCTTCGCGTACCCGCGGGTGACCGCGAGCAGCGCCGTCTTCGTCATCCCGTAGTGCACCATCTCGACCGGCGTCACCACGGCCGAGTCGCTGGCGACGTTCAACATCCGGCCGAAGCCGCGGTCCATCATGCCGGGCAGGTACATCCGGATCAGCCGGACCGCCGACAGCACGTTCACCTCGAAGTACCGCCGCCACTCGTCGTCGTCGATCTCGAGCACCGGCCTGGCCCCGAAGATGCCGACGTTGTTGACCAGGATGTCCAGCTCGCCGACCCGTTCCCGCAACGCCTCGGCGCCGTCCGCCGACGCCAGGTCCGCGGCCACCGCGGTGACGTCCGCGCCGGGAACCTCCGTCCGCACCCCGTCCGCGGCGGCGTTCGTCTTCTCCTTCCCGCCCGTTGACCACCACGGCGGTCCCGGCACGTGCCAGCTCCGTCGCGATCGCCAGCCCGATCCCCTGACTGGAGTCCCGACACCAGCGCCCGCCGCCCACTCAGCTCGATCTCCATTCCTCCACAGTGCCCGGCCGGCCCGGCGGCCGGCCGCGACCGAGAGGCTCCCGCTCAGCGGATCGGAACGATGGCGGCGGCCTCGGCGGCGATATCGGCCGAGCCCTGCCAGCCGGGCGGCTCGAACGGCAGGTCGACCGACGAGGTGAGCCGCACGGTGACCGTCGTGCCGCTGACGTCGGCCGACCAGTCCAGCCCGTCAAACCTGTTGCTGGCGGCAACTTGGTCCAGATACTCGGCGGTCAGCCGGCGGGCCTCGTCCGGATCGAGCTCCGCGTTCCCGTCCGCGGCCGGCTGTGCGTAGATCGCCCTGAGGCCGTTCGCCGCCGCCAGGACCGCGCCGTCAGCGGTCGCATCGAGATCCCGCCGGACCAGGAAGACCTTCGAGATGTCCGTGACCACGACGACCATCAACACGATGATCGCCATGAAGCCGATGATCAGGACGGTCATCTGGCCCTGCTCGTCGCGCCGCTTCATCCGGTGCCCTTGGCTTCGCGGTAGTCGCCGTACGGCTCGGTGTGCGACGCGCTGATGCGGACCGCCGGTGGTTCACCACCGAGTGCGTCCGGGACGAGCGGCAGCGGCACCGCGGTGTCGAGCGTCACCGTGACCGTCGAGCCCGGCTCCAGGCACGCGGGATCGCAGGTGACCGACAGCTGGTCCGCGGTCAGCTCCATCCCCTGGTCCTTCATCGCCAGCCGGGCCGCCTCGAACGCCCGCGTCCGCGCCTCGTCCTCCGAGAGCCCGGCCGGCACGATGATGAACGCCCGCCCGGCAGCCCGGGTCGCCGCGGTCGCGCCGTACGAGGCCCGCTGGACGTCGAACACCGCCAGCATCACGTAGACCAACGGAACCATCAGCAGCAACGCCAGCCAGGAGAACTCCACCACGGCACTCCCCTGCTCACCGCCCGTCCGCTGCATCCACCCGGCCCGCCGCCGAGTGCTCACTCGCCGGTCTCCTTGACGGCGTGACCCTGGACGCTGAACTCGACACCGGGTCCCCACAGGCCCAAGGCGGGCATGTGCGTGGTCACCATCACACGTACACCGGGCTGCCCGCCGATGTCGACCTCCTCGGCCTGCACGGAGTCGACGAGCCGGTCGTTCACCACACCGCCGACGAGCTCCCGCGTCCGCGCTTCGCCGTCGGCCGGGCCCCGGTTCAGCACTGCCGCGTAGTGCGCCCCCTCGGACGCGGCCGCGATCACCGTGTTGCGGACGTACAGGTACAGCCCGACCTGCAGGATCCCCAGGAACAAGGGCACCACCAGCATCGACACCAGCACGAACTCCACCACGGCCGACCCCCGCTCGCCGCGGCGGGACGCCCGGAAGTGATATGGGTGCCGGGTCACTTGCTGGTGACTGAGTTCAGCGCGTCCTGAAGCATCCTCGAGAGCTGCGGGCCGGCGACCGCCCAGATGGCGACGACCAGGCCGGCAGTCATCACGGTGATGAGCACCCAGCCGGGCACGTCGCCGCGCTCCTTCCGTGCGGGCCGGGGCGCGAGCACCAGCGCCACGAACAGTCTCGTCAGCAGTAACGGCATGACCTCTCCTCAGTTCATCCGGCGATCAACCGGATTCCGACAGCGCCCGGGTAGAAGGCGAAGGCGATGGTCACCGGCAGCACGAGGAACACCACCGGGATCATCATGGCGACCTCCCGGCGCGCGCCGGATTCGATCAACTCGCGCCGCCCGGCCTCCCGAATGTCCCCCGCCTGCGCCCGCAGCACGTCGGCCAGCGGAGTGCCGCGTTCGAGTGCGACCGCCAGGCCGTCCGCGAACCGTGACAACGCCAGCAGACCTGTCCGGTCCGCCAGCCCGTCGAGCGCACGGACGAGCGTCGCACCCGCGCGGGTCTCTCCCAGCACCCGCTTCAGCTCCTCGGCGAGCTCCCCTTGGCACGACCGCGCCACCCGGTCGAGCGCGGCGGCCGGTCCCTCGCCGGCGGCGACCGACAACGCCAGCAACTCCGCGACGGTCGGCAGCTCCGCGAGCAGCCGGCGCTCGCGCCGGCGCACCTGCGTGCTCAGATAGGTGTCTCGGGCAAGCACTCCGATCACGCCGAGCAGGCTGCAGAACACCAGCATGCCGATCGGGTTCCCGGCGCCGAAGGACATCGCGACCACCGAGACCACGAGCGCGGCCCCGAAGCAGGCCGTCCCCCACAGCAACTGCTCGATCCGGAACTCCTCGACCGTCCGCTCGATTCCGGCCCGCGACAGCCGCCGCCGGATCGAGCCGGCACCGCCGAGCAACCGCTCCAGCCTGCTCGCCCCGGCGCGCAACGTCGGCCCGAACAGTTTCAGGATCGCGTAGAACGGCGAGCTCGAGTCGACCACGCCGACGAAGATGTCCCCACCGCCGAGATCCCGCAGGTACGGCGCGATCCGGTCGTCGACCGAAGGA
>NZ_SMKR01000255.1 GCF_004348725.1 Kribbella turkmenica | reverse complement strand
CTCGTAGGCCCGGCGGAGGCGGTCGGTCGAGATGTGCGTGTAGATCTGCGTGGTCGCCAGCGACGCGTGGCCGAGGAGCTCCTGCACGCTGCGGAGGTCCGCACCCCCTTCGAGCAGGTGTGTCGCCGCCGTGTGCCGCAACCCGTGGGGCGACAGATCCGGAACGTCCACGACTCCGATCCGCTGGTGCACGAGGCGCCGTACCGCACGTTGGTCGATCCGGCCGCCACGAGCTCCCAGGAACACGGCCGGACCACTGCCTGGCCGAGCCAACTGTGGCCGCGCCTCGTCCAACCAGCGACGAAGCGCATCGGAGGCCGGCACGCCGTAGGGGACCGAGCGCTCCTTCCGGCCCTTGCCGAAGACGCGGACCACCCGGCGCGAGGTGTCGATGTCGTCGACGTCGAGCGCGCAGAGCTCGCCGACGCGGATGCCAGTTGCATAGAGCAACTCCATGATCGCCAGGTCCCGCAACCCGATCGCACTACCGTCGTCGGCCGCCACGGCAGCCGCATCGAGCACCGCGCGCGTGTCCGCCTGGCCGAGTACGCCCGGCAGGCTCTTGTGCGGCCGCGGACTTCCCAGCAGTGCCCCCGGGTCGGTGGTGATCCGCCCGGTCCGCTGTGCCCAGGCGGTGAAGACCCGCGCGGCGGTCGCCCGGCGCGAGATCGTGCTGCGCGACTTCCCAAGACTCTGCTGTTTGGCCAGCCAGGACCGCAGACCCCGGATGTCGAGGTCCTCGAGGTCATCGTGACCAAGCCGAATCAAATGTTCGAGTAAATCCGCGACGTCTCCACGGTACGCTCTGACCGAGTGTTTACTGAGGTCCCTTTCCGCCGTCAGATGCCGTTCGTAGTCGGTCAGTAACGCTGTGAAACCCTCCGGCCAGGAGGGTGGCGTACCGACATCATCCGGCGTCATGCCTCGACCATGCGGGAGCGGACCCGGCATCGCAAGGCACCGCGCGGAGGTCGAGAAGAGGAGGTCTGGTCGATAGCCCGACGGTCGACTACTGTTCGGCCCGATTGCCCTAGTAGCAACGGAGGCACCCCTGACCATGGCCCCCTCAGCGAACGGACAGACCGTAGGCCGGCGCCTGCCGGTCGAGTCGGCGTTCACTCGAGTCGAGGACGCGCGGCACCGTCTGCCGCGCCTGTTCGGTCGTCGCGACCTGGTCGTACTCGGCCTGGGCGTGATGATCGGGTCCGGCATCTTCAGCATCAGCGGTAACCAGGCGGCCAAGGTCGCCGGTCCGGCCGTGATCCTGTCGTTCGTCATCGCGGCGATCGTGTGCGTGCTGGCTGCGGCGTGTTACGCCGAGCTCTCGTCGACCATCCCGGTCTCGGGTAGCGCTTACACGTTCAGTTATGTGACGTTCGGCGAGATGTGGGCCTGGCTGGTCGGCTGGGCGCTCGTGCTCGAACTCGTCACCGCGGCCGCGATCGTCGCCCGCGTCTGGTCGGCGTACTTCCTGGCCACCCTCGACGGATTCGGGGTGTCACTGCCGGCCGGTGTCGCCAAGTTCTTCGGGCCCGACGCCGAGGTCAACCTCGTCGCCCCGGTGCTGCTGCTGATCCTGACCGCGATGATCGTCACCGGCACCAAGCTGTCCGCCCGGGTGCTGACCGTCGTGGTGATCGCGAAGGTCGCCGTCATCCTGCTGGTCGTGATCGTCGGCGCGATGCACATCGATACGGACAACTACCAGCCGTTCGTGCCGATGGCCAGGGCCGCGCCCGCGACCGCGAGTCCGACGTTGCTCGGCTGGATCCTCGACTCGTCGTTCGGCTCGTTCGGCATGATGGGCATCTTCACCGCGGCCAGCTCGATCGTGTTCGCCTACATCGGCTTCGACCTGATCGCGACCGCGTCGGAGGACGCCCGCAACCCGCGCAAGACCGTCCCGCAGGGCATGCTGCTCGGTGTCGGCGCCGTCACGATCCTGTACATCGCGATGGCCGTCGTATTGGTCGGCATGCGCCCGTACGGTGAGCTCGGCGGCAGTGCACCAGTCTCGGAAGCACTCGCGGCAGTCGGCGTGGGTTGGGCCGCGAAGGTGGTCAACCTCGGCGCACTACTCGCGCTCATGACGGTGATCATGGTGGTCCTGATCGCGCAGAGCCGGGTGCTGTTCAACATGGGACGTGACGGTCTGCTGCCGAAGAGCCTCGGCCGGGTCAGCCGTGTCTACTCCTCCCCGGCGCGTGCCGCCGCGGCGGCCGGGTTCGCGGCGCTGGTGCTGACGCTCTACCCGAAGGTGCTCGAGCTCGAAGAGCTCCTGGTCATCGGTGCGCTGTTCTGCTTCGCGTTCTGTGCGATCGGCGTACTGACGCTGCGCCGCTCGGAACCGAACCTCGAGCGTGGCTTCCGGGTGCCGATGGTGCCCCTGATCCCGCTGCTGTCGCTCGGAGCGACGCTGTGGCTGATGCTCAACCTCAGGACGAGCACGTGGACCAAGTTCGGGATCTGGATGGTCGTCGGGCTGCTGATCTACGGCCTGTACGGGCGCTGGCACAGCCGGCTGGCGAACGAGGACAGCTGGGACTACGACATGGCCGACACCGACCCGGGCACCGGCGGTCTGCAGGCGATCCGGCCGGAAGGCGAACTGCGTGCCGTCCGTACGCCGCCACAGAAGCCGACCCGCGGCAAACACATGCGCAACTGACGTGTTCGCACCCGGCAGCCGCCCGCGCCTTCCTGGCGCGGGCGGCTGTTGCGTTGTCCACAGCATCGAAACTGGGTGAGGATCCGGGGCCCGATCACGGCATGTTCTGTGTCGGAGGTGGTCATCGATGCGGACCAGGAACGCAGTCGGGCGGTACGGCGAAGATCTCGCCGCCAGGTATCTCACGAACGAAGGCTTCGTCATCCTCGAGCGCAACTGGCGCTGCGAGCTGGGCGAGATCGACATCGTCGCGCGGGACGGCAACGCGCTCGTCGTCTGCGAGGTGAAGACCCGCAGAGGCCTCGACTACGGCAGCCCGCTGGAGTCGATCACCTACCGGAAGCTCAGCACGCTGAGGAAGCTCGCCGGCCGGTGGCTGCAGACCCACCAGGTCACTCCAGGGGCGATCCGGATCGACGTCGTGGCAGTCCTCTTCGACCACAACACTCCGCCGCGTGTGGACCACGTCCGGGGCGCCGCCTGATGCCGCTCGCACAGACCTGGTCGGTGGCTCTGGTGGGCCTCGAAGGGCACCTGGTGGAGGTCGAGGCCGACATCGCCCAGGGTCTACCGAAGACGACCCTGATCGGCCTACCGGACGCCTCCCTGTCCGAGGCACGCGACCGCGTCCGCGCCGCGGTGGTCAACAGCGGCGAGCGGTTCCCCGATCGGAAGGTCACCATCGGCCTGTCCCCCGCCACGCTTCCGAAGACCGGCTCCCACTACGACGTGGCCATCGCCTGCGCCCTGCTCGCGGCGGCGGGGGTGATCGAGGTCGGCTCGATGCGGCAGACCGCGATCATCGGTGAACTCGGTCTCGACGGCCGGATCCGCGAGGTCCGCGGGGCGCTCGCGATGACGTTGGCGGCCGCACGATCCAGCTTCGAGCGCATCATCGTCCCCGAGCTGAACGCCGGCGAAGCACGCCTGGTCCCGGGGATCGCGGTCTACGGCATGCGATCGCTGCGGCAGGTGATCGCCATGCTGCGCGGAGCCGAAATCCCGGACGAGGCGCCACCACGCGCCGAGCCTCGGTTGCTGTCGGAGTCGCTGACGCGGGTGCCCGAGGTCGACCTAGACGACGTCATCGGCCAGCGAGAGGGGCGTCGAGCGATCGAGGCAGCGGCTGCAGGTGGTCACCACCTCTACCTGCACGGGCCACCGGGCTCAGGCAAGACGATGCTGGCCGAGCGGCTGGCGGGGCTGATGCCGGATCTGAGCACGGACGACTCCCTGGAGGTGTCCGCTGTGCATTCCCTGGCCGGCCTGCTGACCAGCGATGCGGAGCTCGTGGTTCGGCCGCCGTTCATCGCGCCGCACCACA
The DNA here is from genome assembly GCF_004348725.1 of Kribbella turkmenica. Taxonomy (GTDB): domain Bacteria; phylum Actinomycetota; class Actinomycetes; order Propionibacteriales; family Kribbellaceae; genus Kribbella; species Kribbella turkmenica. Next base: position 3,136 of record NZ_SMKR01000255.1, on the reverse strand, counting down.
CCGCGTCCCTGTCCAGCCTGGTCGGCGGTGGGTCGGGCATGCCGAGGCCAGGAGCGATCAGTTGCGCACACCGAGGGATCCTGTTCATCGACGAGGCGCCCGAGATGCATCCGCTGACGCTCGACACGCTGCGGCAGCCGCTGGAGTCCGGCTACATCGAGGTGCACCGCTCGGCGGCGGTCGCCAAGTTTCCCGCGCGGTTCATGCTCGTGCTTGCCGCCAACCCGTGCCCCTGCGGTCTGGCCGGCACGACGAACGGGATCTGTACCTGCACACCACAGATCCTGGCCCGCTATCAGCAGCGCATCAGCGGTCCGATCAAGGACCGCATCGACATCCAGCGGCAGATCCTCCCAGCAGCGCGCGGCGTCGATGACAGGGAGCGTTCCGAATCGACGGCGACTGTGGCCCAGCGCGTGAGCTGCGCCCGGGACCGACAGGCCTTTCGCTACCGGCACCTCGGCTGGACGCTCAACAGCGAAGTCCCCGGGTCCGTCCTGCGCCGGGAGTTCGCCTTGGATGCCGCCAGCCAGGAGGTGCTCGAGGACCTCTACTCGGCCGGCCGGATCACCGCTCGCGGCTTCGACCGCGTGGTCCGCCTCGCCTGGACGCTGGCCGATCTCCAGAGCCTCGACCGGCCCACGGTCGAGCTCACCCACCAAGCCTTCCAACTCCGCACCGGCGAACCTCTGACCGACTTCGCCGACTCTCGCCCTCTCAAAGGAACCCCCGCATGACCACCAACTGTGCTTCGAGCAACGATGTCGTAGACCACCGCGCCGCCAAGGGACCGGTCGAGGTCGCGGACCACGGCGTCGCCAACGGAACGGGCGACGCGGCACGGCCATCGGCGTCCGTGCAGCCCATGTCAGCTCAGGTTGGCGAGGCTGGCGTGGGCGGTACCGGCGGGCCGTCAGGCGCTGCGATCTCGGGTGCGGACGATGGCGAACGGCTGGCTCGGGCTGGGTTGTCCCGGGTCGTCGAGCCGGGTGACGTGGCAGCCCTGAAGGCCTTCGAAGGGCTCGAGGCCCTGGAAATCTGGGAGTTGCTGCAGCAGCGGGCACCGGGCACCGAGCGGTGGTCGACCCGGCTGGCCGAGGCCAAGCCGGAGCGCGATCTGGATCGGGCGGCTGCCGCACACGCGCGATTCGTGATTCCTGGCGACGACGAATGGCCCGAGCAGGTCGAGATCCTCGCGGAGGCCGGGCAGTTGTCGCGCCGGGCCGGCGTCCCGTTCGGGCTGTGGGTCCGAGGGCCGGCGAATCTCCGCCGAGTGCTGGAGAGGTCCGTTGCGATGGTAGGTGCCCGCGCGAGTTCGTCGTACGGGGAGCATGTCGCGGCCGAACTGTCGGCGGGCCTGTCGGACAACGGGATCACTGTGGTGTCCGGTGGCGCGTACGGGATCGACGCGGCGTCCCATCGGGGTGCGCTGGCAGGTTCGGGCGTGACCGTCGCGGTGCTGGCGTGCGGCGTCGACGTGAGCTATCCGAAGAGGAACTCGGCGCTGTTCAGCCGGATCGTGGAGGAAGGGCTGGTCGTGAGTGAGCTACCGCCCGGATGCTCGCCGACGAGGTTGCGGTTCCTCGCGCGGAATCGGCTGATCGCCGCGGCGACCCTCGGCACGGTCGTAGTCGAAGCGGCCGTACGGAGCGGTGCGCTCAACAGCGCCGGCTGGGCCGAGCAGTGCGGCCGGGCCGTGCTCGCCGTGCCCGGCCCGATCACCTCCCGAATGTCCGAAGGCGCCCACCTCCTCGTCCGCGAGCGGGACGCCGTACTCGTCACCAACGTCGCCGACATCATCGAGGCGATCTCCCCACTCGGCACCCGCCTCACGCCGTACCCGCAGAGCCCCAAGATTCCGACCGACGACCTACATCACGACCTCCGCCGAGCCCTGGACGCCGTTCCCGTCCACACGCCAGCCCCCGCCACCCGCATAGCCACCACAGCCGGCCTCGACGTCCGAACCACCCTGCAGTGCCTGGAAACCCTCGCCGACCTCTCCCTGATCCACCACGCCCCCACCGGGTGGCGCCTGACGCCGGTCACGCCACCGACCCAGTAACCTCCCGGGCTGTGTGCGGTTGGTCAGCGGCCGAAGTCGGAGTCCTTGGGGACTTCGAGGTCGGACTTGGCGAGTTCTTCGATGTTGACGTCGCGGAAGGTGACGACTTTGGCGTTCTTGACGAAGCGGGCGGAACGGTAGACGTCCCAGACCCAGGCGTCGGCCATCGTCACCTCGAAGTACACGTCGCCGCCCTCGGTGCGGACCTTCAGGTCGACCGCGTTGCACAGGTAGAAGCGCCGTTCGGTCTCCACGACGTACTTGAAGATCCCGACGACGTCCTTGTACTCCCGATAGAGCTGCAGCTCCATGTCGGTCTCGTACTTCTCGAGGTCGTCAGCGCTCACGCCGTCACCTCGCTACCGCTCGGCTCGGGCGGGAGCGCTAGGGCGGCTGTGTCGGTTGTTCGCTCGCGGCGCTCGCTCATCGGCTCTCCACTCCGGTGGGACTGGTCACATTCTGTCCCATATCGGGCCGCAGACTGCGGCGGACATTCTCGAACCGCCGACGGTGTTGCGGGCACGGGCCGTATTCGTCCAGTGCCGCCTGGTGTTCAGGCGTGCAGTAGCCCTTGTGAATCCCGAAACCGTACTGCGGGTACACCTGGTCCCAGTGCTCCATCACCCGGTCGCGGGTGACCTTCGCGATCACAGACGCCGCGGCGATACAAGCCGCCACGCGGTCGCCCTTCCAGATCGCCAGTCCCGGTACGCCGAGGCCGTCGACGCCGAAGCCGTCGGTCAGCACGTACGACGGGCGGATGTCGAGCCGGAAGAGGGCGCGGCGGAGTGCCTCCACGTTCGCGACGTGCATGCCGAGACGATCACACTCGGTGGCCTCGATCGAGACGACCGACCAGGCGAGGGCGCGTTTGCGGATCTCGTCGTAGCAGCGGTCGCGAGCCTTGGCGGTGAGCAGCTTGGAGTCGGCCAGCTCGGGGATCTGGCCGCGTTTGCCGTCCGGGAGGATGACCGCCGCGGCGACGAGCGGACCCGCGCACGGGCCACGGCCGGCCTCGTCCACGCCGGCGATCGGGTCCAGGCCGACGCGGCGCAAGGCGCGCTCGTACCC
>NZ_SMKR01000254.1 GCF_004348725.1 Kribbella turkmenica | reverse complement strand
GTCGATCACCAGGGGCCGGGGGGTGTACGACGTCGAGACCTCGACCGCGTCGGTGAGGGACTCCAGGGCGCGGTCGAAGCGGGACGGGTCGTCGGTGTGCAGGGTCAGGAGCGGCTGGCCCTCGGTAAGCTGGTCGCCCGGTTTGGCGTGCAGTTCGACTCCGGCGACCGGGGAGACCGGGTCCTCCTTGCGCGCCCGGCCGGCGCCGAGCCGCCAGGCGGCGACGCCGACGGCCAGAGCGTCCAGCTTCGACAACACTCCGGACGCAGGCGCCGGTACGACGTGCTGCTCGGGTGCGACCGGCAGTTCGGCCCCGGGATCGCCGCCCTGGGCCGCGATCATCGTGCGCCAGACGTCCATCGCCGTACCGTCGCGCAGCTTCTCAGCCGGGTCGACGTCGGTGACACCGGCGGCGGCGAGCATCTCTGTCGCCAGCGCGACGGTGAGCTCGACGACGTCGGCCGGGCCTCCGCCGGCCAGCACCTCGACCGACTCGCGGACCTCCAGTGCGTTCCCGGCGGTCAGGCCGAGCGGCACGGACATGTCGGTGAGCAGGGCAACGGTCCGCACACCGGCATCGGTGCCGAGCGCAACCATCGTCTCGGCCAGCTCGCGGGCGTCGGCGAGTTCCTTCATGAAGGCGCCGGTGCCGACCTTCACGTCCAGCACCAGGGCCCCGGTGCCCTCGGCGATCTTCTTGCTCATGATCGAGCTGGCGATCAGCGGGATCGCCTCGACCGTCCCGGTCACGTCCCGGAGCGCGTAGAGCTTCTTGTCGGCCGGAGCCAGCCCGTCCCCGGCGGCGCAGATCACCGCGCCGACGTCCTCCAGCTGCCGCATCAGCTCGTCGTTGGACAGCGTGGCCCGCCAGCCCGGGATCGAATCGAGCTTGTCCAGCGTGCCGCCGGTGTGGCCGAGGCCGCGCCCGGACAGCTGCGGTACGGCGACGCCGCAGGCGGCCACGACCGGAACCAGCGGCAACGTGATCTTGTCGCCGACGCCGCCGGTGGAGTGCTTGTCCGCGGTCGGCCGGGACAGCCCGGCGAAGTCCATCCGCTCACCCGAGGCGATCATCGCCGCGGTCCAGCGGGCGATCTCCCGCCGGTTCATCCCGTTCAGCAGGATCGCCATCGCCAGCGCGGACATCTGCTCGTCGGCGACGTCGCCCCGGGTGTACGCGTCGATCACCCAGTCGATCTGCCCGTCGCTCAGCTCACCCTGGTCCCGCTTGGTGCGGATGACGTCGACGGCGTCGAAACTCACATCTCCTCCAGGAACTCGGGACCGAACGCGTCCGGCAACAGCTCCCGCAACGGCCGGATACCGGCCGTCGTCTCGAGCAGGAGCCCCGGCCCGCCGTGCTCCTGCAGCAGCTGGCGGCACCGGCCACAGGGCACCAGCAGGTCGCCGTGCCCGTTCACGCAGGTGAAAGCGACGAGGCGTCCCCCGCCGGTGTTCATCAACTCCGAGACCAGCCCGCACTCGGCGCACAGCCCCAGCCCGTACGACGCGTTCTCGACGTTGCAGCCGGTCACGACCCGCCCGTCGTCGACCAGGGCCGCGGCACCGACCGGGAAGTGCGAGTACGGCGCGTACGCCCGTCCCATCGCCTCGACCGCGGCCGCCCGCAACGCCGGCCAGTCGACCGACGCCGGCCCGTCGGCGGACGCCGGCCGGTCGGCCGTCGAAGGCTCGTCCGGCACGGCGCTAACCCGCCTGACCGCGTCGATATCGGAGCCCGTCGGCAGCCGGCATCCGGAGCCGCTGGGCCGCCAGCCCGAGGACCAGCAGCGTCGTCACGTACGGCGTCATCCGGGTGAAGTCGGCCGGGACGGTGTCGGTGCTGAAGAACCAGATCGCGAAACCGATCGCGATCACCAGCGACGTGATCGCGGCGATCTTCTGGCCCCGGCGGAACTGCAGCACGGCGACGCCCAGCAGGATGACCGTGACGATGATCAGCAGCGCGTGCACCGCCTCACCGCCGGCGCGCAACTGGAGCGCGTCGGTGTAGCCGAACAGCGCGGAGCCCATCACCAGACCGCCCGGCCGCCAGTTGCCGAAGATCATCGCGGCCAGGCCGATGTAGCCACGGCCACCGGTCTGCCCGTTCTGGTAGATGCCGGACGAGACCAGCGCGATGAACGCCCCACCGGCTCCGGCGATCGCCCCCGAGGTGAGGACGGCGATGAACTTGTAGCGGTAGACGTTGACCCCCAGGGTCTCGGCCGCGACCGGGCTCTCACCGCAGGACCGCAGCCGCAGGCCGAACGCCGTCCGCCACAGCAGCAGCGCGCTGCCGACGATCAGCACGATCGCCAGGATCGTCATCGTGGACAGCCCGGTGGTCACCGCGGCGACCAGCGAGGCAAGGTCCGACACCAGGAACCAGTGCTTGTCCTGCAGGTCGATCATCGCGTCCGAGATGCCGGGGACCGTGATCGACAGCGGTGCGTCGAGCGGTGGCGACTGGGTCGGTCCACCACCCTGCAGACCGGAGAACCAGGTGTCGGCCAGGAAGGCCGCCGTACCGAGCGCGATGATGTTGATCGCGACGCCGGAGACGATGTGGTCGACGCCGAAGATCACCGTCGCCAACGCGTGCAGGGCGGCGCCGATCATGCCGAAGATCATCGCGCCGATGATGCCGGACCACGGACCGTACCAGTAGCCGAAGTACCCGGCGCCGATGGTGCCGAGGATCATCATGCCCTCGAGGCCGATGTTGACCACGCCGGCCCGCTCCGACCAGAGACCGGCCAGCGCGGCGAGGGCGATCGGGACGGAGGCGTTGACCGCCTCGCGCATGGTGCCGGCCGAGTCGACCTCGTGCGCGCCGGTCAGCACCCGGACCGCGGAGATCAGCGCCAGTCCGATGAGCAGCCAGATCCAGATGCTGATCCGGCGCCGCGGCACGAGGGCCTCGGACGGGGCCCCGGCGGGCCGGAGCTCTTCGGGAGCCATCGTCATCGGGTCGCCTCCGAGGTCGCCTCGGCCGGGGCCGAGCTACTGAGTTGCGCTGCCACCTGCCGCTGCTCGAGCGCGTTGCGGTACCGGCGGACCACCTCGTAGGCGATGACGACGGCGAGCACGATGACGCCCTGGCTGATCGCGACGATGTCCGGCGACACCCGCGCGTTGATCTCGAGCAGGTTGCTCTGCTCGGCCAGGTAGGAGAACAGCAGCGCGCCGAACGCGATGCCGACCGGGTTGTTCCGGCCGAGCAGCGCGACCGCGATGCCGGCGAAGCCGATCCCGGCCTGGAACGTGGTGCCGTAGCTGTGCGAGCTGCCGAACAGCAGCGGCAGCCCGATCAGGCCGGCGATCGAGCCGGAGATCATCAGCGAGACGACCACCATCCGCCGTACGTCGATGCCGCTGGCAACGGCCGCGCTGGCCGACGTCCCGGTGGCACGCAGGTTGAAGCCGAACTTCAGCCGGTTCAGCAGCACGGCGTACCCGATTCCGGCGAGCACCGCCAGCAGGGCCAGGCCGAGCAGCTCGTTCGGGGCCCCGGGCAACAGCGGGATGCCGGGCACCCAGCTGTCCTGCGGGATCTCCTCGGTGGCCAGGTTGCTGCCGGTGGACACACCGACCTTGCGCAGCAGGTACGCCGTCAGCGAGCCGGCGATCGCGTTCAGCATGATCGTCGAGATCACCTCGCTGACGCCGCGGGTGACCTTCAGGACACCGGCGATCGACGCCCAGACCGCGCCGACGACCATGGCCAGGACGATCGAGACGACCACGTTCACCGGTCCGGGCAGCCAGCCCTGCGCGGCGAACACGGCGGCGGTGAACACCGCCACCTGGTACTGGCCCTCGACCCCGATGTTGAACAGGTTCATCCGGAATCCGATCGCGGCCGCCAGGCCGGACAGGTACAGGATCGAGGCGTTGTTCAGGATGTTGATGACGTTGCGCTCGGCCGGCGCGGAGAAGATCGTGCTGAGGAAGCCGGAGACGGAACTGCCTGCGGCCAGCAGGATCAAGCAGGTGATCACCAGCGCGACGACGATGGCGAGCACCGGCGCGGCGAGCGCCAGGCCGATCCGGCGCAGGTCGAGCTTGCCCATCACTCCTCTTCTCCGGCACCGGTCATCGCGGAGCCGAGCTGCTCCGGGGTGACCGTGTCAGGGTCGAACTCGCCGACCAGCCTGCCGCGCAGGATCACCTGGATCTGGTCCGACAGACCGATCAGCTCGTCCAGGTCGGCGGAGATCAGCAGCACCGCCAGCCCTCGCCGCCGGGCCTCGCGGATGTGGTCCCAGATCGCGGCCTGGGCGCCGACGTCCACGCCCCGGGTGGGGTGCGACGCGATCAGCAGCACCGGGTCGCCGCTCATCTCCCGGCCGACGATGAACTTCTGCTGGTTGCCGCCGGACAGCGCCCGGGCGGTGGTCTCGATCGACGGCGTGCGGACGTCGAACTGCTCGACGATCCGCGCGCTGTCCTTGCGGGCGCCGGTCTTGTTGATCCACGGACCGCGCACGCTCGGCGACCGGTCCTGGTGACCGAGGATCCGGTTCTCCCACAGCGGGAAGTCCAGCAGCAGGCCGTGCCGGTGGCGGTCCTCCGGGATGTACCCGATGCCCGCGTTGCGCCGCTCCGCCGTACTCCAGTCGGTGATGTCCTCGTCACCGAGCCGGACGCGCCCGGAGGTGGTCGGCCGGATCCCCATCACGAGCTCGACCAGCTCGGTCTGTCCGTTGCCCTCGACACCGGCGATGCCGAGCACCTCGCCACGGTGGATGTGCAACGACACGTCGTCGAGCAGGTTCCGGTCGCCCGGGCCGGCCAGGGTCACGTTCTCGACCGCGAGCTGGACGTCCTCGGTGACCGTCGACTCCTCGGTGCTCGGCGACGGCAGCTCCGAACCGACCATCAGCTCGGCCAGCTGCCGCGCGGTGACGTCCTTCGGCTGCACCGAGGCGACCGTCGTCCCGCGGCGCATCACGGTGACGTCGTCGGCGACCGCGAGCACCTCGTCGAGCTTGTGCGAGATGAACAGCAGGGTGTAGCCCTCGGCCTTCAGCTCGCGCAGGTTGCCGAACAGCGCGTCGACCTCCTGCGGCACCAGGACGGCGGTCGGCTCGTCCAGGATGATGATCTTCGCGCCGCGGTAGAGGACCTTGAGGATCTCGATCCGTTGCCGCTGGCCCACACCGAGGTCCTCGACCCGGTCGTCCGGCGACAGGCCGAACCCGTAGGCGTCGGACAGCTCCGTGATCTTGGCCCGGGCGCGGTCGCCGATGCCGTAGAGCTTCTCGGCGCCGAGAACGACGTTCTCCAGCACGGTGAGGTTGTCGGCCAGCATGAAGTGCTGGAAGACCATGCCGACGCCCTGCTTGATCGCGTCGGCCGGCGAGTGCAGCACGACCTGCTCGCCGCTGATCTCGATCGTGCCGTCGTCCGGCTTCTGCACGCCGTACAGGATCTTCATCAGGGTGGACTTGCCGGCGCCGTTCTCACCGACCAGGGCGTGCACGGTGCCGGCCCGGACGTCGATGTCGACGTCGTGGTTGGCCACCACACCGGGAAAACTCTTGCCGATTCCCCGCAGCCGGACGGCCATCGTCTGAGTCATGGTGTCGATCTCGCACGCTCCCAGATCTCTGCGGCGACCTCGTTGCCGCCGGGACGAGCCTCGGGCCCGGGCCGAAACGCTACCGCGTCACCGGCCCGAGCCCGAGCTGTCAGTCGTCAGAGTTTCGACGGTGCCGTGAGCTCACCGGACACCAGCTTGGCCTTGTACTCGTCGATCTTGGAGCTCACGTCGTCGAGGTGACCGCCGCTGGTCGAGTAGCCGACACCGTCCCGCTTGATGTCGTACAGGTCGAAGCCGGCTTTGGTGGTGCCGTCCTTGAACGCCTTCACGTAGTCGAAGACGGCGACGTCGACCTTCTTCAGCGACGACGTCAGGATGCGCTTCTGCTGCTCGGGGGTCGCGGTCTGGTACTGGTCGGCGTCGACACCGATCGCCCAGGTGCCGTCCGGCTTCGTGGCGGCGACGTCGAACAGGCCGCCACCGGACAAGCCGGAGGCGTGGAAGACGACGTCGGAGCCGGCGTCGTACAGCGCGGTCGCGGCGGTCTTGCCGCCGGCCGGGTTCGCGAACGCCTTCGCGTCACCCTTGTCCGACAGCCACTTCATGTCGACCGTGATGGCCGGGTCGACCGCGGCCACGCCGGCCTTGTACCCGGCCGCGAACGGGTCGATGATCGGCCCGCGGACACCGCCGATGAAGCCGACCTTCTTGGTCTTGGTCTTCAGGCCCGCGGCGACGCCGACCAGGAACGAGCCCTGCTCGACCGAGAACACCAGGTTGGTGACGTTCGGGCCCTCGCCGAACCCGTCGACGACGGCGAACTTGACGTCCGGGTACTCCTTGGCGACCTTCACGACCTCTTCGGTGTAGACGAAGCCCACGCCGATGATCGGGTTGAAGCCGGCCTCGGCCAGCGTCCGCAGCCGCTCCTCCTTGGCGGAGTCGGGCTCCTCCTGGGCGGCCTCGGCCTCCTCACAGGTGGCGTCCAGGTCGTCGAGCGCCTTCTTCACGCCCGCCGCGGCGAGGTCGTTGAAGGACTTGTCCCCGCGACCGCCGATGTCGTACGCCAGGCCGATCTTGGGGCCCGCCCCCGACTTGTCGGCGCACAGTTCGTCGCTGGCGGCGGCGCCTCCCGGCTCTTCCTTCTTCGCGCAGCCCGCCACCACCAGCGCCACGGTGGCGGCCAGGGCCACCAGCTTCGTCGTGTGCCGCAAGATGCCTCCTCGTTCCAGACCGCCCCGTGCAGGCGTTCGCAGCGACACCATAGACCCGGCCAGACCACCCAGCCACTGACAATGCGTGACTGAAATGCTCGTTACTCAATCGTAGTTTCCACCGTGACGCTCCGGCAGAACGCCAACGCGCCGGGTGAACTGAAACTGACCGGATCCGTCCGGTCTCGGAGCCTGGGACAGGCGTCTCGCCGGCCGAATGGGAGAATCGCGCAATGACGATTTCGCAGCAGGTGCTGCTCACCGACCTGCAGAGCCGGGTCGCCGCGGTCCGGGACGAGATCGTGGCGGTCCGGCGCGACCTGCACGCCCACCCGGAGCTCGGCTGGCACGAGGTGCGCACGACCGAACTGATCCGGAAGCGGCTGGTGGCCGCCGGGCTGTCCCCGCAGGTCCTGCCGACCGGCACCGGCCTGATCTGCGAC
>NZ_SMKR01000253.1 GCF_004348725.1 Kribbella turkmenica | reverse complement strand
GGACCGGGGTGCGGGACCGGGGGGCGGCTGAGCCGGGTTGAAAAAGTGATATCACGATGATAACTTTTAGCTATTCGAAAGGAGTGCTGATGGCGGACTTGGACGTGGCCGTGGAGATGCCGGCGCCGAAGGTGACCGAGCGGGTGGCCCGGGAGATCAACGGCTGGCCGATGGCCGGGCTGGCGTTCGTGCTGGTGGTCGCCGGGGTGGCGTTGTTCATCGTCGGCGCCGGGCAGTCTCAGGGCGCGCTGATCGCGGTGTCGATCCTGGTCTTCCTGGCCGGCCTGATCGTGGCCGGCGGGCTGACGCCGGTGGCGCCGGGGCGGGCCCGGGTGCTGCAGATCCTCGGCCGGTACGCCGGGACCATCCGGACCGACGGCCTGCGCTGGGTGAACCCGATCGCGACCCGCAAAGAGGTCTCCACCCGGATCCGGAACCACGAGACGGCGGTTGCCAAGGTCAACGATGCCGACGGCAACCCGATCGAGATCGCCGCGGTCGTGGTCTGGCAGGTCGAGGACACCGCGCAGGCGATGTTCGAGGTGGACGACTTCGTCGAGTTCGTCGCGATCCAGACCGAGACCGCGGTCCGGCACATCGCCAACAGCTACCCGTACGACGTGCACACCGATGACGGCGGCCTGTCGCTGCGGGACAGCACCGACGAGATCACCGAGACGTTGTCGACCGAGATCGGCGCCCGGGTGCAGGCGGCCGGGGTCCGGGTGATCGAGTCCCGGATCACCCACCTCGCGTACGCGCCGGAGATCGCCCAGGCGATGCTCCGCCGCCAGCAGGCCGGCGCCGTCGTGGCCGCCCGGCAGCGGATCGTCGAAGGTGCGGTCGGCATGGTCGAGCTCGCCCTGGCCCGGCTGTCCGAGCACGAGGTGGTCGAGTTGGACGAGGAGCGCAAGGCGACCATGGTCAGCAACCTGATGGTGGTGCTGTGCGGTGACCGGGACGCCCAGCCGGTGGTCAACACCGGTTCGCTCTACCAGTGAGCGGCCACCGTGGCCGTCGAACGTAAGAAGATCCTGCTCCGGATGGATCCCGTGGTGCATGACGCGCTGGCCCGCTGGGCAGCCGACGACCTGCGCAGCACCAACGCCCAGATCGAGTACCTGCTCCGCCGGGCGCTCGCGGACGCCGGCCGGCTCCCGTCCGGGGTCGGCCGGATGCGCCGTCCGGGCCGCCCGTCCAAGGAGGACGACGATGAGTAGCAGCAGCGGCAGCAGTCACCTCACTCTCGTCCGGGGTACCCGCGGCACCTTGCCGCGACGGCCCGCCGTCAGCCGGCGACGAATGGTCGCTCTCGGCCGGGTGAAGACCCCGGACTCTCTGGCCGCAAGGCTTTTCCTGCTCGCGTACGACCCGCAGACCGGGCGACTGGTGGGCCGGTGGACCAAACTCGGCCGGATTCTCCGGGCGGCCGCGCTCGTCGATCTCCAGCTCCGCGGGAACCTTGCCGACGACAACGGCCGGGCCCGGCTGAGCAAGGCCGCCGCTCCGGCCGACCCGGTGCTGGCCGAAGTTCTCCAGGACATCCGCCGGGTCGGTCCGCGCAAGTGGCGGACCTGGATCGACCGGCGGCACGGCCGGATCGTCCGCGACGTCCGGGACGAGCTCGAGCGGGCCCGCCTGATCAAGGTGGAGCACTATCGTGCTTTCGGCCTCTTCCCGACGTACCGCGTGACGCTCCGGCATCCGCTGGTTCGGCGCCAGTTGCTGCGGAACGCCACCGACGCACTCCGGCCGGCCCGCCTGGTCACCCGGATCGACCTGCGCGACGCGGCCGTGCTGACCTTGGCCGCCACCGGTGACCTGCGGACCGTCGTGACCAAGGAGCAGCGCAAGCGCCACAAGGACCGGATCGCGCAGCTCGCCGTCCGGGTCGGTCCGGTGGTGCCGGCGCTGAAGAAGGCGATCCAGGCGTCGTCCCACGAAGCCGGTTGATCGGTGGACCGGCGCCGGTGCTATGGTTCGTCACTCAAGTAATGAACCTATGAACCTGTCGCTCCCGGGGAGGAGGCGGTGATGTTCGACGACCGGAGTCCGATCTACCTGCAGATCGCCGAGCAGATCAAGAACGACATCGTCACCGGCGCCCTCGCCGAGGACGAACAGGTGATGTCGACCAACCAGTACGCCGCGTTCTACCGGATCAACCCGGCCACCGCGGCGAAGGGCTTCGCCCAACTGGTCGACGAGGGTGTGCTCTACAAGAAGCGCGGTATCGGGATGTTCGTCAGCCCGAACGCCCGGGACCTGCTCCGCACCGGCCGCCGCGACTCGTTCTTCGCCGACGTTGTCGACCCGATGATCCGCGAGGCCAAGGCGATCGGCGTACCGCTGAAGGACGTCGTCCAGCACATCCGACGCCAGATCGTGTCCGCTGATTCCGCGCCTGCTGCGCGGCACTCGGCACGGCACCGAGCGCCTGCTCGCGACGGCGCGGGATCACCGGACGCGATCTACGGAGACGCCTGATGACCTACCAGACCCTCCACTCCACCGAACCGGCCACCGAGGCCGGGTCCGCGCTGGCGGCGCGGGCGGAGAACCTGTCGGTCCGGTTCGCCGGCGTGCCCGCGCTGGACCGGCTCGACCTGCGGCTGGCGCCGGGGAAGATTCACGGCCTGCTCGGCCGCAACGGCTCCGGCAAGAGCACGCTGGCCGCTGTCCTGGCCGGCTTCCGGCGACCGGACGAAGGCCGGGTCCTGCTCGAGGGCGGCGACCTCGGTACGGCGGTCGAGCCGTACGAGAACGCGGTCGTCACCAGCCGGGTCTGCCTGATCCGTGAGTCGGGTGACCTGGTCGACGCGGCGCTCGTCAAGCACGTGCTCGGGCTGGCCGCGAGCCTGCGCCCGTACTGGGACGGCGACGTGGCCGGGGAGCTCCTGGACCGGTTCGAGGTTCCGACGAACAAGAAGGTGCAGAAGCTGTCCCGCGGGAAGAGATCCGCACTGGGAGTCGTGCTCGGGCTCGCCAGCCGCGCGCCGCTGACGCTCTTCGACGAGACCTACCTCGGTATGGACGTGCCGTCGCGCAACCTGTTCTACGACGCCCTGCTCGCCGACTACGCCGAGGTGCCGCGGACGATCGTGCTGTCGACCCATCTGGTCAGCGAGGTCAGCACGATGCTCGAGGAGGTCGTCATCCTCGACGACGGCCGGCTGGTGACTCAGTCGCCGGTGGACGCGCTCCGCGGTCGCGGCGCGTCGATCGTCGGGCCGGCCGCGGTGGTGGACGAGTTCACCGGCGGGTTCACCGTGCTCGCGGAGGAGAAGATCGGCGGCACCAAGTCGACCACCGTGCTCGGCGACCTGGATCCCGCGCTCGTGGCCCAGGCGCGCGCGGCCGGTCTCGAGATCGGCCCGGTCGGCCTGCAGGATCTCTTCGTGCACCTCACGTCGAGCGGTCAGGGAGGACGGCGATGAGCGCGGTACTCGACCGGCCGCCGGCGCTGCCGCGCGGGACGACCGCGACGAACCGGCTGCGGCAGGTGCTGTTTGCGATGATGTCGGGCACCCGGCCGATGCTGGTCGGCTACTGGATCGTGATGGTGGTGTCGTTCGTCGCGGTCGGCGTCGGGTTCAAGCTCGCCACCGGTGGGATCGAGCACAGCACGTGGGACTACGGCACTCAGTCGCCGAAGTACTTCTCGATGGCGCTCGGCATCACCGTGACCCCGGCGTTCTTCAGCCTGCTGATCGCCCAGGGCGTCACCCGCCGGATGTTTTCCGTTGCCGCAGGCATCTATCTCACCGGCGCCGCGGTCGCGACCGCCGCGCTGTGGGTGCTGGTGTACCAGGTCGAGCACGGGCTCTACGACTGGCGCGGGTGGGCGCAAACGCTGGCGAACCCGCACCTGTTCGGCGACACCTCGCAGGCGGGCCTGATCTTCGCCGAGTTCTTCCTGCTGATCCTGTCGCACGAGGCCGCCGGCTGGTTGCTCGGCATCACCTTCTACCGGTTCGGCTTCTGGCGCGGCGTCGCGCTGCTGCCGCTCGCGGTCGTACCGGCGGCCGCGGCCGAGTTCCTGTTGATCGCTCAATGGCTTGCCGACGCCCTCAACGGCATCGGCTACCACCGTCCGCCACTCGCTGTCGCCGTCCCCACCATCCTGGTGGTCAGCGCACTCGGTGTGTACGTCGGCTACCTTCTGCTGCGGCCGATGGCACTGAAACCGGCGAAGGGATGAGCCCAGGTTATGCACAGGGGGTGTGCATAACCTGGACGGTTTCTGTGGATGGTTGCGTGGTCGCTGTGGACGACACGCGGTCGCTCGCGAATTGACGAAATCTCTTGGCTGGAAAGGGTTGTGCCGCCGTGGGCGCGGAGGTAGAAATGTCGACACGCCGCTTCTGATCCGAGCGGCGGGTCGAACGGAAACCGAGGACCCTTGCGGTGGGGATCCCCACCGAGGTAGACCGGTGACGGGGTCTGCCGGCTCAACGGACCCGTTCGGGAGGCTGGAGACGTCACCTTCCTTCAGCTATGCGGGGCCCCTCCGACTCATACTCGGAGGGGCCCCGCTTCTGTGCGCTGCAGACACGACCTATCGGCACCGTTCGGTGTCGTTAACAACCGACGACAAGCCGGCCGGCGCACAGAACGGTTGTGCGCCGGCCGGCGGTCGGGGTTCGGTCAGGCAATCACTTCATGGTGATCCTCAGCGTCGAGGACGAGCCGCGAGCCGCGACCTGCACCTCCACCCCACGGCTGCTGGTGACCAATTCGTACGCCGCCGACCGGCCGTCCACCGTGACCCGCTTCACCGTCGCGCCGGCCGGCAGCACCGCACCGATCGTGACGTCGGCGCCGACGCCCTTGACCATCACGTCGGTCCGCAATTCCTTGCCTGCAAGGCGTGTGGACACGTCGACCGCTCCGCGGCCGACCCGGATGTTGCTCCCGGCTACCTTCTGCTGACCTTCGGGCAGTTGCGGGACCACCGCGAGCCGGCCGTACCCGAGGTCCGGGTCCACGCCGAGTTGCTGGTGGACCACCGGCCACAGAATGCCGTACGCGCCCCAGGCCTGGAGTGACATCGAACGGTCGTAGAACGGCCGGCCGATGTTCGCCGGCGAGTCGGGCGACGGCGCGATCTCGGGCATCGCGCCCGGCGTCTCCCAGACGGACGGGTCGAGCTGGATGCGCGCGTTGCCGGTGGTGTACACCTGCTGCTGGCCCCTCCCGAGCCGCCCGTAGTTGCCTTCAGCAACCGCCATGATGGCGGTGTTCAGCCCGAACATCGCCCGCTCGCTCTTCACCTGCGAGACGACCGGGTCACACGACGGCCCGGGATTGCCGGCCGGATCGGAGGTCGGCCCGGTGCCGGTGTGGTAAAGGCCGAACTCGCCTGTGTAGCAAGGCTTCTCGCGCTGGTCGAGGGCGATCGCCGCGTGCTCGGCCGAGGACAACGGCGAGTCCGGCTGCCCTGGACGGTTCAGCACGGCCTCCATCGGGGTGACGCCGATCCAGTGCCGCTGGAAGATCGGCGTGTTGTCGTTCGCCGGGTCGGCCGGGTCGTCGACGGAGTCGGCGTACCCCATCGCCTGCGGGACCCACCACTGCGCCTCGAAGCGGGACTCGAGGTCGTCGGCCCGGGCGGTCGCCCACTGCTGGACCTTCCGGTCGCGCTTCGACGCGGCCAGGTCGGCGAGGTCGCGCAGACCACGGGCGAGGTAGACGGTGCTGTCGAGCTTCTCGACGCCCATCCCACTCCGTTCGACGTTGGCCAGACCTTCCGGCCAGCCGTCGCCGTCCTTGTCGAGCTCGCGGTAGACGTACCGCAGGTTGCGGACGCTGAAGTCGTACATCGAGTCCCGGAACCGGTCGTCGCCGGTCCACCGCCACAGCAGCGCGACCGCACTCGGGAACTTCACCGTCTCGTCCGTGTTCCCGGCGCTCTGGTTGGACCCGAAGTACACGTCGCCGGTCGGGACCACCTCGTGCGCGACCTTGCCGCTGCGGTCGTTGAGGATGTCGCTGACGTCCCGGAGCGCGCGCAGGTGTTCCTTCACGGTGTCGAACTGGCCGGCCGCCACCGCGGCGAAGGCCATGTACTCACCGTCGGTCGCGAAGATCCACGGGTAGTCCGGGAAGCCCGCGCCGAACCAGCGCGCTGTCTCCACGGTGCCGGCCGGAGCCGGGTAGTCCTTGCCCTCGTTGACGTCGCGGATGCGCAGGTTGCGGGCCTCCTGCACCGAGTCCGCCAGGTTCTGCTTGCTCCACTCGACACTCTGCTGCAGCAACCGGTCACCAGGCAGGTCGACCACCGACATGCGGTCGATGTGCCGGCGGTCGCGGACCTTTGCCTTCAGCAACGCATCTGGACTGCTCAGGGCACGGCGGTACTCATGCTGGGCCGCGGACACGCCGTCGTCCGAGCCGGCGACCGCGAACCAGATGGTCCTCGGCTTGCCCGGTGCGAGTTCGACGTCGTACGTGAGCCGGCCGCCGGTGCCCTTGCCGACCAGCGAGTCGTCGCAGCGCGCGGGCGTCGTACCCTCGGCCGGGCAGATCACTGCCGGGTCCTGTGGACCGCGGTTGTCCGGGCCGAGCGAGTGGCTCGTCGGACGCAGGGACGATCCGACGAACGCGGCGTAGTCGTGGGCGGTCGCGTTCGGGAACGACGGGGTGCCCTGCTCGCGGAACCGGAGCGAGCCGTCGGCGTACGCACCGGTGTCCGGCAGGTTGGCGTCGGCCGCACTCGGCGTCGTCCAGCCCCACGGGTACGACGACATCAGTTCGGAGTGCGCATCGACGTCGAGCTTGACCGTCTTCGCCGTACCGGACTGCAGTGTCAGGCCGACCAGGGTCGCGCGGATGCCGTCGGGGACGAAGTCGGTCCGACGGACGCGGACGTCGCCGGAGTAGTCGATCCGGCTGTATCCGTGGCCGCTGGTGTACTTCTGCGCCGCCACGTCCTTGCCGAGCCACGCGCCGTCGACGCCGAACCACAGGCCGTCGAGGAGCTTGATCGGCTGCGTCCAGAAGCCGCCCATCTCACCGCGGATGTGCCAGCCGGCCGCGGGGTAGAGGCCGGTCTCGTCGCCCATCGCGTAGGCGCGGTCGCCGACGACCAGTGAGCGCCGGTCGGCGAGCCGGGTGGTTTCGGACAGCTCGGAGGCGTGGGCCACCGGTCCGTCCGTGCTGGTGGCCGGGGCCGAGCCGGCGGTCGCGGACGCCGTACCGGCCAGGACAGTGG
>NZ_SMKR01000252.1 GCF_004348725.1 Kribbella turkmenica | reverse complement strand
CGACGTCGTACATCTCCCACCCCTTCACCCGGTCCTGGTTACAGCTTTCCACTCCTTGCCGGCGGGAGCGCGCGAAATCCGTTGCCAAAAGGCGAACGGTCGTGCTTTTATTGGAGGGTGGGTAAGGTGGACGCGGGCTCCCGGGTGATCACGTACGACGCGCCGAGCCACGGCGACTCGGCGCCGGGAGGCGAGGGCAAGGGCGCCGGGACGCTGCTCGAACTGGCCGCCACGCTGCGGGCGGTCGTCGCGGTGCAAGGACCGGCGTACGGCGTGGTCGCGCATTCGCTCGGCGCCCCCGCGACGGCGCTGGCGCTGCGCGACGGGCTCCGGGTGGAGCGGGTCGTGTTCATCGCCGCGGCCACGGATTTCACCGAGACCCTGGATCAGATGCAGGCGTTCCTCGGGTTCGGGCCGCGGATCCGGGCCGGGTTCCTGCGCCGGTTCGAGGCCCGGTTCGGCCCGATGGAGTCGTTCCGGATGGACTCGCTGAGGTCGGGAATCAGCGGTCCGTTGCCGCCGCTGCTGCTGATCCACGACCGATCCGACGCGGAGACGTCGTACCAGGGCGGTGTCGAGGCGGCCGCACGCTGGCCCGGTGCCCGTCTCGAGACCAGTGAGGGACAGGGGCACCGCCGGATCCTGCGGGACCCCGACCTGGTGAAGAAGGCGGTGGAGTTTCTCGCGGAGCGGGCGCCTGTGGACCGGCAGCCCGGCCGGCAGGAGACAATGCGGGGGTGATCTTCGAGACTTCGCGGCGGTTGCCGGACTTTCCCTGGGACAAGCTCGCGCCGTACAAGCAGAAGGCGGCGGCCCATCCCGACGGGATCGTGGACCTGTCCATCGGCAGCCCGGTGGACCCGGTGCCGGACCTGATCCGGACCGCGCTCGCGGAGGCGGCGGACGCGCCGGCGTACCCGACCACGATCGGCACGTCGACCGTCCGGCAGGCGGCCGTCGACTGGATGGCGCGGCGGCTCGACGTCGCGGGGGTGGACCCGCAGGCCGGCGTGCTGCCGGTGATCGGCACCAAGGAACTGATCATGCTGCTGCCGACCCTGCTCGGGATCGGCGCCGGCGACACCGTGCTGATCCCGGACCTCGCGTACCCGACGTACGAGGCCGGTGCCGCGCTGGCGCGGGCGACGAGCGTTCCGGTCGCGGACCCGGCGACGTACGACGGGGCGGTGCGGGTCGCCTACCTGAACTCGCCGCGGAACCCGTCCGGCGAGATCACCCCGGCCGAGGACCTGCGCCGCGCGGTCGAGTGGGCGCGGGCGAACGACGTCCTGCTGGTCAGCGACGAGTGCTACACCGAGTTCGGCTGGGACGCGCGGCCGGTGTCCGTGCTCCACCCGGACGTGTGCGGCGGCAGCTTCGACAACCTGCTCGCGGTGCACTCGCTCTCGAAGCGGTCCAACCTCGCCGGGTACCGCGGCGGCTTCGTGGCCGGTGACGAGTCGGTCGTCGCCGAGCTCCTGGCCGTCCGCAAGCATGCCGGTCTGATGGTGCCGTCGCCGATCCAGGCCGCGATGGCCGCCGGGTTCGCCGACGACGCGCACGTGGAGGAGCAGCGGGTGCGGTACCTGCGGCGCCGCGCCGTCCTGCGCGACGCCCTGACGGACGCCGGCTGGGTCATCACCCTGTCCAACGGAGGCCTGTACCTGTGGGCCGCGCACCCGGACCACGACTCGTACGGCTCGGTCGGCGCGCTCGCGGACCGCGGCATCGTGGTCGCCCCGGGCGCCTTCTACGGTACGGCGGGGGAGCGGCACGTCCGCGTGGCCCTGACCGGCACCGACGAGCGCGTCGACGCCGCGGTGAAAAGACTGCAGGAGTGACAGAACTTCCGCGTCCTGTGTGACGTCTTCCCTTTCGGCTGCATCTTCAGTGGGTAAGTTGCGGTTGGGGAGAGGAGCGATCACATGACGCGGCAGGTTCTCGGGGTGGGGTTGGCAGCAGTGCTGCTCGTGGCGGGCCTGCAGGCGCCCAGTGCAACGGCGGTCGACGAACCGACGCCGCCACCTTCCTCTTCGACCTCGACTGAGGTGACCGGGACTCCGCCGACTCCTTCGATCGCGAACGAACTGGCCGAGACGCCGACGCCACCCGCGACCGAGGAGCCGACGGCGACCACACCGGCGCCCACGCCCTCGGTGACCGCCGACGCGGAGGAGTGGTCGATCACGCTCGACAAGCCGGCCGCGTCCTGGGAGGACCGGGTCACGGTGTTCACCGGCAGGATCAGCCGGCCTATCACCGGCTCGTACATCACCCTTTGGCAGCGCGTCCCGGGAGCCTGGGTGCTGCGGGGGTCGGCGCGGACCACGGCCGGCGGCGTCTACCGGTTCCACTACGTGTCGTCGGTCCCGACCACGTCGGCGTTCCGGACGATGATCGGCGTCAAGGCGGAGACCGCGCTGGCGATCTCGGACTACCAGTTGTCGAACATCCAGGACCGCAAGATCGTGCTGAACACCCCCGCGCCCTGGTACGCGACGCTGACCGGCGCCTCCGTCACCGGCCGGATGGTCCCGGCCGAGCCGGGCAAGGAACTCGCCCTCCAGTCCTACCTCGGCAGAGGCAGGTGGCAGTTGCTCTCGATCGCGACGATGGACACCGCCGGCAGGTTCCGCCTGCGGGTGCCGGACGACGTGCCGGCCACCCGGACCGTCCGGGTGCTGACCCGCGGGGTCACCCAGCCGCTGATGGAGTACTCCGGCCTCGCCACCATCGTGGTCAAGGCCCACCTGAACCCCAAGGTGTACGCCGTCTCGGCCGCGATGGTGCCGCACACGTACCGAGCCGGCTGCCCGGTGAGGCCGTCGTCGCTGCGGCTGATCCAGCTGAACTACTGGGGCTTCGACCGCAAGGTCCACCGCGGTGAGCTGGTTGTCCGCGACGCCGCCGTCCAGAAGATGATCTCGGTCTGGACGTCGACCTTCGCCGCCAAGTTCCCGATCCGGCAGATGCGCCGGGTGGACCGGTTCGGCGGGAGCGACATCAAGTCGATGGCGGCCGACAACACCTCCGCCTTCAACTGCCGCCGCGTCACCGGAAACCCGTACGCCTTGTCGCCGCACTCGTACGGCTGGGCCATCGACATCAACACCGTCGAGAACCCGTACCTCGCGGCCAACGGCGTCTGGTACCCGTCCAACGGGCTCGCCTACCGCAACCGGTCCGTCTCCCGCCCCGGGATGCTCTACGCGAGCAGCACCGCCAGCAAGGCGCTGGTTGCCCAGGGCTACCTCTGGGGTGGGTACTGGCGCAAGCCCGACTACCAGCACTTCCAGCCGAAGTGAGAACCGTCGTAGCTGTGGCAGTCCTCTCGGTGCTGCTGGTGGGGTGCAGCGCAGACGAGAGTCCGCGCGTAGCCAGGACTCCGAGCGCAACTGCGATCCCGATCACCGTAGGCGGGACTGTGCCGGTGCCGACCACTACGCTCAGCACCTTCAAGCCGACGGACGCGGCGGTGCCGCCTGAGCTGCCCGAGGAGGCGACTGCACCACCGCCTGCGACGGCTGGTCCGCTCAGTGCGCGCAACTTGCCGGCGCCGGACACGTTGGGCGCCGGTTGGAAGACCTATGTGGACCCGGGCGGTGCCGAAGTCGGTTTCCTCGGCAACGAGACCTGGACTCGTCGTCGTGAGCCGCATCAGGCTGCCTACGAGGCGTTGCCGATCGGCTGTGCCGGCCAGCTGCCCTCCGGCTCGTTGCCGGTCCCGCAGTACGCATTGCAGGGCGCCTACCGGTCGGGGGACGACAAGCCAGGCACTGCGCTGCTCCTGCGCTTCCGCGATGCTGACGAGGCGTCGGCGTACCGGTCCGGCTACCAGGCGCGGATGGCAGCCTGCGGCCACGGAGGTGACCTCAGTGTGAAGCAGTTGGGGTCAGAGGGCGCCGCCGCAGCCGCAGTACGACGCTATGGAGGCGACGAGGCCGAGCAGTACGTCGACGTGTCCGTGGTACGCGGCTCCACGGTCGCTCTGCTCGCGGCAGCATCGGCCGAGCCCGATGCCCAGGCAGACTGGGCGCACGGCGTTGTTCGGGCGCTGGAAGCTGTGATCGATTCACCGTAGGAACCGCAGCAGAAGTTGTATTACCTTTCAGTATTCTTGTCCTACACTCCCGGTATGGGTGATTTCGACCGGTACGCCCGCCTGACCGCGGACCTCGACGCGCCGTTCGCGGTGATCGACCTGGCCGCGTTCCGGCGGAACGCGGACGACCTGGTCCGCCGCGCCGCGGGCACGCCGATCCGGATCGCGTCCAAGTCGGTGCGCTGCCGGGCGCTGATCACGGCCGCACTCGAGCGACCGGGGTTTCACGGCGTCATGAGCTACGCGCTGCCCGAGGCGCTCTGGCTGGCCCGCAACGGCGTCGACGACATCCTGCTCGGCTACCCGACCACTCACCGCGGCGCGCTCCGGTCGTTGGCCGACGACCCCGCGGCGGCCGCCCGAATCACGCTGATGGTCGACTCACCCGAGCACTTGGCCTTCATCAAGTCCGTCACTGCCGGTGACGCGCGAATCCAGGTTTGCCTGGACGTCGACGCGTCGCTGCGGGTCCTCGGTCAGCACCTCGGCGTACGTCGTTCGCCGCTGCGGACCCCGGAGGAGGTCGCCGGGCTCGCTCGCGAGGTGGTGGCCGACGACGCCTTCGAGCTGGTCGGCGTGATGTTCTACGAGGCGCAGATCGCGGGTCTGCCGGACGCGTCGCCGGCCGTCCGCTGGGTCAAGCGCCGTTCGGCCGCCGAGCTCGCCGATCGCCGTGGCGCGGTCGTCGACGCGCTCAAGCAGTTCGCGCCGCTGCGGCTCGTCAACAGCGGCGGCACCGGCAGTCTCGAGATCAGCAGCGCCGACCCGGTCGTCACCGAGGTGACCGCTGGCTCAGGTCTCTACGGCCCGACTCTCTTCGACAGGTACGACGTGTTCCAGCCGCTGCCCGCGGTCGCCTTCGCGCTGGACGTCGTACGGCGCCCGGCGCCGCGGATCGCCACACTCTTCGGTGGCGGCTACGTGGCGTCCGGTCCGGCGAAGAAGTCCCGGTTGCCGTTGCCGACCTGGCCCGCCGGCCTGAAACTCCTGGGGACCGAAGGTGCAGGAGAAGTGCAGACCCCGGTCGTTGGAAGGTCCGCCGAACGGTTGCATCTTGGAGACCGGATCTGGATGCGCTATGCGAAGGCGGGCGAAATGCTGGAGCGGTTCGACGTCATGTACGCCATCGACGGTGACGAGCTGACCGGGCTCGCGACGTACCGGGGCGAGGGGAAAAACTTCGGATGAGCACCTGGCGGAACTGGTCGGGCACCGAGTCGGCCACCGGGGTGGAACTGCTCCGCCCGAGTTCGGCCGACGAGCTCGCGGCCGCGGTGAAGGCCGCCGCCGAGCAGGGCAGGAAGCTGAAGGCCGTCGGCTCGGGCCACTCGTTCACCGGCTGCTCCGTGCCCGAGCAGGTGATGGTCCAGCTGGACGGGCTGTCCTCGATCACCCACGCCGACCGGGATTCCGGCCGCGTCACGGCCGGCGCCGGCACCGGCCTGCGCACGCTGAACACCGGGCTGGCCGCGTTCGATCTGGCGATGGCGAACCTCGGCGACATCGACAAACAGACCGTCTCCGGCGCGATCTCCACCGGCACGCACGGCACCGGTGCCCGCCTCGGCGGCCTCGCGACCCAGGTGGTCGAGCTCGACCTGGTCACCGCCGACGGCTCGGTCCTGCACTGCTCCGCGGAGGAGAACGCGGACGTCTTCGCCGCCGCCCGGGTCTCGGTCGGCGCGCTCGGCGTGATCAGCTCGCTGACCCTGCAGTGTGTGCCCGCGTTCCTGCTGCGGGCCCAGGAGATGCCGCTGCCGCTGGGCGAGGTGCTGGACGGCTTCGATGAGCTTGCCCTCGGCAACGATCACTTCGAGTTCTACTGGTTCCCGCACACCGACCTCGCGCTGACCAAGCGGAACAACCGGGTCGCGGCCGGCGTCGGCCCGTCGCCGGTCGGCCGGATCCGCGGCTGGGTCGACGACGAGTTGCTGTCCAACCGAGTCTTCGAGCTGACGAACCGGCTCGCGACCCGCCGGCCCGGCCTGGTGCCGCGGATCAACCGGATCGCCTCCCGGGCGTTGTCGGCCCGTGAGTACGTCGACGCGTCGTACAAGGTGTTCTGCTCCGAGCGCAACGTGGTGTTCCGCGAGTCCGAGTACGCCGTACCCCGCGAGCACGCGGTCGAGGTCGTCCGCCGGCTCCGCGACTGGATCGACGCGTCGGGGACACGCATCCCGTTCCCGATCGAGGTCCGGGTCGCCGCCGCGGACGACATCTGGCTGTCGACGGCCTACGGCCGCGACACGGCGTACGTCGCGATCCACCAGTACCACCGCCTCGCCCACGACGCGTACTTCCGCGCCTTCGAGCGGATCGTCGCCGACTACGACGGGCGCCCGCACTGGGGCAAGCTGCACACCCTGGACGCGTCGGACCTGGCGACCCGCTACCCGCGTTTCGATGACTTCCTCGCCGTCCGCGACCGGCTGGACCCGACGCGGATGTTCACCAACTCCTACTCGCGCCAGATCTTCGGCTGAGCCGCGGTCGCCCTCCGGTCGGGCGAGTGACGTTCGCGGATGGACGGTGGGCGGGCTAGCCTGCGGAGATGAGCGTGCAGAAGCTGGAAGCGGTGGCGGAGGACTGGCAGAAGGCGCTGGCGGTGGTCGCGCATCCGGACGATCTGGAGTTCGGGACGGCGGCCGCGATCGCGCGCTGGACCGGTCAGGGCAAGGAAGTCGTGTACTGCCTGCTCACCTCGGGTGAGGCGGGGATCGACGGAGTCGCGCCGGACGAGTGCGGTCCACTGCGTGAGGCCGAGCAGATCGAGTCCGCGCGGATCGTCGGTGTGTCGGCGGTCGAGTTCCTCGGGCAGCCCGACGGCACCATCGAGTACGGCGTCGCGCTCCGCCGCGTGATCACCTCGGTGATCCGGCGGCACCAGCCGGAGATCGTGATCACGAACAACTTCCGCGACACCTGGGACGGCGACGTACTGCTGAACCAGGCCGACCACATCAACACCGGCCGCGCCACGCTGGACGCGGTCCGCGACGCCGCGAACCGATGGATCTTCCCGGACGCCGGTGAACGCTGGAACGGCGTACGCCAGGTTTGGGCCGGGAGTTCGCCGGGGTCGCGCCACGCGGCCGATACCACGGACACCTTGGACGTCGGCGTGGAGTCCCTGCGCGCCCACAAGGCCTACATCGACGGCCTCAACCAACCCGAGTTCGACCCGGCCGACTTTCTCGAAGGCCTCTCCCGATCAGCCGGCACCCGACTGGGCACCAAGTACGCGGCCGCCTTCGAAGTCTTCACTCCGTAAGCGCCCGCCCGTTGGGGCCGCTAGCGTTCAGGAAAATCGAGGGCGGCGTTCAGGTGGGGTGG
>NZ_SMKR01000251.1 GCF_004348725.1 Kribbella turkmenica | reverse complement strand
GGCGGCCCCCCAGCCGCTGCTGCTTGGACGGTAGATGACCCACAGTCATCTTGGCAATACCTCAAGTGCCTCTCCGGGCCGCCACCCCAGCTCGACCATCTGCGCCCGCGCTACCCGTTCCGACTGTTCCCGTCCATCGGTGCCATGTCTGGGTACTGCGAAGGTCGGCGAGCGGCGCGGGCGGCTGGGTCGGCGGCAGCACATCGAGTATCCGGTCGGCCTGGTCCAGTCGCACGGGGGCCGCACGCGGACCGAAGGATTTCCCTAGACCGCCGCAGAATCATCGGCGATCGCTTCCACCGCGGTGGAGTTCCTGCGCAGTATTCCCGGCAACCGGCCGCCCGCCCAGCGGCCCGATCCGAGGAGCGCAGTCCATGCGACCTTTCATCACCCGTCCCCGCGCCCTGGCGGTCCTGCTGGCCGGTACGGCGCTCGTCTTCAGCCCACTCGGTGGTCAGGCGACCGCCAAACTCCCCGCCGACCTGGCGGCGGACTGCTTCGTGCCGCCGGCCGGGGCTTCGGCCAGGGGTAGCCACGGTCCGGACACCCGGGAGGTGTCGCCCGCCGAGCAGAAGGCGATCGAGGCCCGGACCGCGCAGTTGCTGAAGGCGAAGGCCGCCCGCGGTATCGGCGTACCGAAGGGTGCGCTGGCGGCCGCGAACGTGCCGGTCTATGTCCACGTCATGCGCGACGCGGCCGGCAACGGCGACGTCACCGACAGCCAGATCACCCAGCAGCTGGCCGTGCTCAACGAGACGTTCGCCGGTCAGGAGTCGTCCGCCGCGGCGAACACCGGCTTCACGTTCACGCTGGCCGGGACGTTCCGGTACAACAACAACCAGTGGCACAAGGACAGGCAGAGCAGCAGCTACCGCAAGCAGACCCGCAAGGGCGGAGCGAACGCGCTGAACATCTGGCTGGTGGACTTCGCCTACCTCGGCATCGCCACGTTCCCGTGGGACTACGACCGCAACCCGAAGATCGACGGCATCCGCGTGCACTACGACTCGCTGCCGGGTGGCGGCATCGCCAACTACAACCTCGGTGAGACCGCAACTCACGAGGCCGGCCACTGGTTCGGGCTGTACCACACGTTCCAGGGCGGCTGCACGAGCACGAACGACGAGGTCACCGACACGCCGGCGCAGAGCAGCTCCACCAACGGCTGCCCCGAGGGCCGCGACTCCTGCTCACTGCCGGGCCTCGACCCGATCCACAACTACATGGACTATTCGTACGACTCCTGCTACAACCAGTTCACTCCTGGCCAGAGCACCCGCATCAGCGACATGTGGACCGCTTACAGGGCTTAAGGTCGTAGCCGTGGTCACCCCGGCATGCGTGGCCGGGGTGGCCACCTTCACACGATGTACCGGTCGCCCGGACGGATGACGCGCAGCCAGCGGCAGCCGTAGGGCTCCAGGTCCAGCTCGAACGTCCCGTCCGGGCCGATGTCCTCGGTCCCGTCGCACAACAGGTCCACAGCACGTACGCCGACTCCGGCGCCCGCGATCGCGAGAGTCGCCCTGGCCGGCTCGGCGGCGAAGTTGTGGACGGCCACGATCGTGCCGCCCTCGCAGTCCGAGCGATGGGCGAACACGGACGGCGACTCGTGCTCGAGGACGGTGCACTCACCCCAGGACAGCTCGGGGCACTCGCGGTAGCGCTGTGCGAGCAGCTTGATCCAGCTCATCAAGGAGTCCGGGTCACGGCGCTGCGACGCGACGTTGACATGCTCCGGGCTGTAGTCGCCATCCGGGAGCGGAGCGGTCAGGTCGGTCGGCTCCGCGACCGAGAATCCGCCGTTCGCGTCGGCCGTCCACTGCATCGGCGTCCGGACGGCGTTCCGGCCCTCGACCGCGAGGTTCTCCCCCATGCCGATCTCCTCGCCGTAGAACAGCACCGGCGTCCCGGGCATCGAGAACAGCAGGCTGTAGACCATCTTCAGCCGGGCCGGGTCGTTGCCGAGCATCGGCGGCAGCCGGCGCCGCAGGCCTCGGCCGTAGAGCTGCATGCTCTCCTCCGGGCCGAACGCGTCGAAGACCTCCTGACGCTCCTCGTCGGTCAGCTTGTCCAGCGTGAGCTCGTCGTGGTTGCGCACGAACGTGCCCCACTGCGCCTCCTCGGGCGGGTCCGGCCGCTCCCGCAACGCCTTCGTCACCTCGGCCGGGTCGTTGCGCGCCAGTGACAGGTACAGCTTCTGCATGCCGATGAAGTCGAAGCTCATGGTCAACTCGTCGCCGTCCTCGTCACCGAAGAAGCTCCGGGTCTCCTTGTACGACAGGTTGACCTCGCCGAGCAGCATCGCCTCACCGCTGCGCCGGGACAGGAACGCCCGCAGGTCGCGCAGGTAGTCGTGCGGATCCGGCAGCTCGGTCGCGTCGAGCGACCCCGACGGATCGATCAGGAACGGTACGGCGTCCACCCGGAACCCGGACAGCCCGAGCCGCAGCCAGAACCCGATCACCCGCATGATCTCGTCGCGGACCTCGGGGTTCGTGATGTCGAGATCCGGCTGGTGCTTGTAGAACCTGTGCAGGTAGTACTGGCCGGCCTTCTCGTCGTACTCCCAGAGACTGGTCTCCTGGTCGGGGAACACGATCCCTTTGTCGCCGTCCGGCGGCGGCTCGTCCCGCCAGACGTACCAGTCCCGGTACGGCGACTGCCGGGAGGATCGCGCACTCTGGAACCACGGGTGCTTGTCGGACGTGTGGTTGACGACCAGGTCGGCGATCACCCGCATACCGCGGTCCCGGGCGAGGGTGATCAGCTCGACCAGGTCACCGTGGGTCCCCAGCCGCGAGTCGACACCGTAGAAGTCGGTGATGTCGTAACCGTCGTCGCGGTCCGGGGTCGGGTAGAACGGCATCAGCCACAGGCACGTCACTCCCAGTTCGGCCAGGTGGTCGATCCGCTGGCTCACCCCGCGCAGGTCACCGCGTCCGTCGCCGTCGGTGTCGAAGAAGGTCTCGACATCGAGGCAGTACACCACCGCGTTCTTCCACCAGACGTCTGCTGTCTCGGTCAGCCTCATGGCACCTCTGTGCCCTGCCCCTCCGGGTCGCATGCCTGCGACCAGACCACTTGGGTACCACCGAGAGCATGGGTGTCGCGCTCGCTCTGCTGTCCGCGCTGGCGTTCGGGCTGTCCGACATCGCCGCCGGCATCGCGTCCCGTCGCTTGCACAGCACCGTCGTGGCGTTCGTCGGTCAACTGGCCGGAGTCGTTCTCACCGCCTCGGCCGCTCTCCTGGTGGCAGCGCCTTCGGTCACGTGGACAGCGCTCGGCTGGGGTGCGCTGGCCGGAGTCGGCACCGGTTTGGGTGCCGCGTTCCTGTTCCAGGCGATGAGCGTCGGCCGGTTCAGCATCGTCGTACCGCTGAGTGATGTCGCCGGTGTGGCCGTCCCCGTGCTGATCGGGGTGGCGCTGCTCGGCGACCACATCGGCCCGGCGGCGTGGTGTGGGTTCGCACTCTCGGTGCCGGCGCTCTGGCTGATCACCAGCAAGGCGGGTCCCCGTGGCGGGTCGGCAGCCGGGGCACGGTGGGCCTTGCTGTCCGGTGCGGCGTTCTCCCTGCAGTACTTGGCTCTCGCTCAGGCCGACCCGGCCGCTGGGCTCTGGCCGTTGGTGTTCAACCGGATCGGCGCAGTACTGAGTGTGGCGCCGTGGGCCGCTCGCCCCGACCGGCTGCGGATGCGGAAGGGCACCTTCGGGATCGCGGTGCTGTCCGGCGTGCTCGGCACCGTGGCGATCGCCGCCTTCTGGTTCGCCAGTCGGGAGCAGGCTTTGTCGATCGCAGTGGTGCTCACTTCGCTGTACCCGGTCGTTCCGGTGCTGGCCGGGATCGCCGTCTTCCACGAGCCGGTGACGCGACGGTTGCTGCTCGGGCTGGGACTCGCCGCGCTGACCGTCGTACTGATCTCACTGTGATCATTCGGTCACTTGGAGTAGGTTCATCCCATGCTGAAGCGTGCTGTCGTGCTGGCCTGGGTCCTGGTGCTCGTCTCTGCCGGGTCGGTGTCTGCCGCGGTGGACAAGCGAATGATCGTCGGGGGAACGCTGGCGAGTGTCAGCGAGGCACCGTGGGCGGTGGTGCTGACGAACTCGCAGTCGTCGCGGCCGACCGGACGGTGGTGCGGTGCCGCACTGATAGCGCCGGACAAGGTGCTGACCGCCGCGCACTGCATGACCAAGCCGCTGTCGACGTACACCGCGATCCAGGGCCGGGCGGACCTGAACGACACCTCGACCGGACGGTCGTCCGGGATCAGCAAGATCTGGATCCACCCGGGCTACAACACCTCGGACAACCGGAACGACTTCGCGATCCTCACCCTCGCCGAGCCGTTCCGGCGGGTCGCGGTGATCGCGCTCGAGACGAACCCGAAGGCCGACCGGAAAGGCGCCGTGCCGACCGTCTACGGCTGGGGCGACACCGCCGGCACCGGACCGGACGACACCCTGCAGAAGGTCGCCGTGCCCGATCTCGGCGACGACAGATGCCTGGCGAACAAGGAGTACGTCGCCAACGGGTACGCCGCCGCCGCGAACGTCTGCGCCGGCAACGGCACCGGCGACGCCTGCCAGGGCGACTCCGGCGGTCCCCTCGTCCTCAACGGCCGTCTGCTGGCCACCGTCTCGTGGGGCAAGGGCTGCGCCGACCCCAGCTACCCCGGCGTGTACGCCGAGATCGCCTCCGCCGCGGCGACCCTGCGCCAACAGGTTCGTTAACCCGAAACATACCTGTCAGTACCGATCTCAGCTCGTCACGGCGCGGACACAGCGGGAAAACATCATGTCCTTACCTTTCTGGTCAGCTACCCAGTTGCCCAGTGAGGAGAAGGCATGGCGCAGACCAGACGTCAGTTCCTGCAACAGGTCGGTATCGCCGGTGGAGCCGGTGTCATGTACTCCACGATGTCGGCGCTCGGCCTCACGAGCGTCGCCGAGACTCCCGCGTACGCCGCCCCGTCGCGAGCCGACCTGAACGGCCGCGGCCGCAAGCACGTCGTCATCCTCGGCGCCGGGATCGCCGGCCTGACATCGGCGTACGAACTGCAGAAGGCAGGGTACGAGGTCACCCTGCTGGAAGCCCGCAGCCGCCCCGGCGGCCGGAACTGGACGGTGCGCGGCGGCACCGTCGAGACCGACCTTGCCGGCCACACGCAGCGGGCGACGTTCTCGTCCGGCCAGTACATGAACGCCGGACCGGCCCGGCTGCCGCAGCACCACGTCACGCTCGACTACTGCCGCGAGCTCGGCGTGGCGATCGAGCCCTTCATCAACCAGAACGCGGACGCCTACCTCTACCGCGAGGGCACCACAGCCCTGTCCAACAAGCCGATCCGGCACCGCACCGCCAAGGCGGACGCCTACGGCTACGTCGCCGAGATGCTCGCCAAGGCGACGGACCAGGGCGCACTCGACGGTCAGCTGACCGCCGCCGACAAGCAGGCCCTGATCGGGTTCCTCAGCAGCTTCGGCGCGATCGGGAACAAGGCGGCCGGGTTCGCCTACACCGGCACCGGCGGCCGTCGCGGCTACGTCGTCGAGCCCGGCGCGGGTCTCGAGGGCGGCACGACGGCAGCGCCGTACGCACTGAGCGACGTGTTCGCCAGCGGCGTGGGCAACTACTTCTCGTTCGAGTTCGGCTGGGACCAGGCAATGATGATGTTCCAGCCGGTGGGCGGGATGGACCGGATCCCGTACGCGTTCGAGAAGGCGATCGGCCGGGACAAGTTCCAGTACGGCGCCGAGGTGACCGGTCTGCGCAACACCACGACAGGTGTCGAGGTCACCTTCCGGGCCGGCAGCCGGATCCGGGTGGTCACCGCGGACTACGCCATCTGCACGCTGCCGCCGCACCTGGCCGCGAAGGTTCCGTCCAACCTGCCCGCACCGATCCTCGAGGCGCTGAAGTACGCCCGTCCGGTCAACGCGGGCAAGATCGGCATCGAGTACGGCCGGCGCTGGTGGGAGGAGGACCACCGGATCTACGGCGGGATCACCAACAGCAACCTCGACACGGTCAACACCTGGTACCCGTCAGCCGGGTTCCATGGCCGGCGTGGCACCGTGATCGGCTACTACAACACCGGCGCGAACGCCAATGTGTACGGCGCGCTGACGCCGGCCGCGCGCCTCGAACGCGCCCTGATGCAGGGCACCAAGATCCACGGCGACGTGTACGGCAAGGACGTCAAGGCGGCCTTCTCGGTGAACTGGCTGGGCACCCGGTACTCCGAAGGTGCCTGGGTCAGCTGGCCGTCGCAGACCGACGGGATCTACGCCCGCCTGCTCGAGGCCACCGGCAACATCTACTTCGCCGGTGACCACCTGTCCCACACCATCGCCTGGCAGCACGGCGCGATGGTCTCCGCCCGGGCGGCCGTGACCGCCCTGCACAGTCGGGTGACCAGCAGATGAAGCGCAAACTCCTGATCGGGTTCGTCGTCGTGGTGATCGCCTCGTGCTCGTTCACCGCCGGGGCCGCCGGTTGGTGGGACCGGCCGAAACCACCACGCCCGGGCACCGTCGTACCGGTCCTCCCCGCCGGTCAGTCCAACCCGATGATCGCCAACGGCGTCGGCATCGGGGCCAACACGCCCGTCTACAAGACCAGCGGGCTGGGCCCGTCCGCTCTCAACACCGGCGCTCCCGCCGGGTCGGAGGCGTCGTACGTCGACACCGTTGTCTTCCCCGGTGGCGCGCTGCCGGCGGGCGTCACCATCACCGAGGCACAGGGCATCAACGTCCTCCGGCGGATCGGCGAGAACCTGCACGCCCAGGGCCTCTCGTACGCCGACGTCTACACGATGCGCGTCTTCCTGCAGAACCCGGCGGGCGCGGCCACCGCCGACTTCGCCGGCTGGAACCGCGCCTACCGTCAGTACTTCGCCAACACCGACCTGACCACGGGCAGGTACGTCCCCGTTCCCCTCGGCACAGCGGCGCCCGCCAAGCCGTTCGTGGTCAACGAGGCGCGTCCGTCCCGCTTCGCACTCGAGATCGAGAACCTGCCGGTCAACGGTTGGCTCGTCGAGGTCGAGGTCGACGCGGCCTACCCGGCCCGGTGACCCCGGCCGGATGCCCCGGCCGACCCGCCGGGGCATCCGGTCTCACAGCACAGCACCTCGCGGCGCGACCTCCACCGCCGCGACGCCGCGCGCGAACAGCACGAGGAGCCGGTCGCCGTGCCGGCATCGAAGGACGCCGTCATCGGTCGTGAACGCGGCGACAGCGTTCTCGACGGCATCGGCGTCGTCGACCGCATCACCGGTCTCGTAGGTGACATCCAACTGGTCACCACTCAGGAGCCGGATCCGCAACACAATGCTGACCATTTCCGCAGCCTAGCCGTCCCGCGCCGGATGTGAGCTCGGATCGGGCTCAGGGCATGCGCTCGTACGCCGGCAGCGTGAGGAAGTCGGCGTACTCGTCGGCCAGCGCGGTCTCGAGGAAGAGCTCCCGGGCCGCCTCGAAGCGGTCCGGGTCGTCGCCGAGCTTGGCGATCTCCTCGTCGGCGAT
>NZ_SMKR01000250.1 GCF_004348725.1 Kribbella turkmenica | reverse complement strand
GTCGGCACCCGGCGATCCGATGCGGCGGCCGCTGCGGGCGGCCGGCGCTTCGGTGCGGGCGATGCTCCGGGGAGGCTGCGGCCATGGCGCTGCTGACCCCGATCCGGACCAGGCCGCGGATGGACCGGCGGTCGACGGTGTGGCAGGTGGACTGGGTCCTCGTGCTCGGCGTGGTCGCGCTGTCGGCGATCGGCGCGATGCTGATCTGGTCCGCGACCCACAACCGCAGCTCGCTCACCGACGGCAACCAGTACGCGTTCCTGTTCCGGCACGCGCTCAACTTCGCCATCGGCTCGGTGCTGGCGATCGGCGCCGCGATCACCGACCACCGGCGCGTCCGCATCCTCGCCCCGGTCCTGTACGCCGCCTCGATCGCCGGGCTGATCCTGGTCCTCGTCCCCGGGGTCGGTGCCGTCATCAACGGTTCGCGGTCCTGGATCCAGCTGCCCTGGATGTCGATCCAGCCCAGCGAGTTCGCCAAGCTGGCGGTGATCGTCGGGATGGCGCTGCTGATCGCCGAGAAGGGCGAGACCGACCACCGCGAGACCGCCCGGACGGTCGACGTCGCGCAGGCGATCGCGGTCGCCGCCGTGCCCGTGGTGCTGGTGATGCTGCAGCCCGACCTGGGCACGGTGATGGTGCTCGGGTCGATCGTGTTCGGCATCATCGCGGTCTCCGGCGTCCCGAAGCGCTGGATGCTGGGGCTCGTCACCGCCGGCGTGGTGGTGGCCGCGCTGGCGATCAAGCTGCAGGTGCTCAAGGAGTACCAGCTGGCCCGGTTCGTCGCGTTCACGGATCCGTCCCAGGACCCGCAGGGCATCGGCTACAACGTGAACCAGGCCCGGATCGCGATCGGCAACGGGGGCGTCTTCGGCCAGGGACTGTTCCACGGTGGGCAGACGCAGAACGCGTTCGTGCCCGAGCAGCACACGGACTTCGTCTTCACCGTGGCGGGCGAGGAGCTCGGCCTGATCGGCGCCGGCGCGATCATCGCGCTGTTCGCGCTGGTGCTGCTGCGCGGCCTGCGGATCGCGGTCAACGCGCGGGACGCGTTCGGCCGGCTGGTCGCGACCGGGATCGTCTGCTGGTTCGCGTTCCAGGCCTTCGAGAACATCGGCATGACCCTGGGCATCATGCCGGTCACCGGCCTGCCGCTGCCGTTCGTCTCCTACGGCGGCTCGTCGATGTTCGCCGGCCTGCTCGCCATCGGACTGCTGCAGAACATCCACCTCCGCTCGCACCGCTTCTGACCCTCCACCAGTGGACCGGACGTGTCAGGTACGCTGCTGCCTGCTCGGCCACCGGTGGGCCCGCCCGGCCCTCGAAGGTTCTGGAGTTCCATGAGTCCCATCAGGTTCGCGTTCCCGCTCGCCCTCGTCACCGCCGTCAGCCTGTCGCTCACCGCCTGTGGAGGCGGCGACCAGGATGACGCGTCGGGTCAGAACACGCCGGCCGCCAGTACGCCGGCGCCGTCCGCCACCGCGGAGAGTCCGGATGCGAGCAAGACACCGGCGGCCTCGGTCAGACGGACCTCGGCCGAGCTCGCCAAGGCGCTGCTCGAGCTGGCCGACCTGCCCGACGGGTACCAGGTGGAGAAGGACGATCCGGCCGGCGCCGACAAGCCCTTCTCGTCCGCCAGCAGCAAGTGCAAGACACTGGTCAGGTTCCTGAACGCCACCGAGGCACCGGGAGCGAAGGCGACCACGCACCGCTCGTTCTCGGCCGGCCAGGAGGGCACCTTCGTCGACTTCGGGATCGATGCGATGGGCAACGAGGACGAGGTCGCCTACCTGCAGCACGCCTACCGCAAGGCGGTCACCTCCTGCCCGAAGGTGACGATGAAGATCGGCGCGGGCAGGTACTCGATGAAGGTCGAGGAGATCTCCGCGCCGCAGTTCGGCACCGATCCGTACGCTTTCCGGCTGACCGTGACGTCGGGTTCGCGCCGCGGCCTGGAGTTCACCGCCGCGACCACCGGGGTCCAGGACGTCCTCGTCTCGGTGACCCTGCTCGCCGGCCAGGAGGGCGAGCTCGAGGGGGCGACCGAGGCCGCGGTCGCGAAGGCCCAGCAGGTGCTCAAGAAAGGAGCGTGACCCGCGTCACGTCCGCGGTTGTCACGCCAGCCGCGCTGCGGGCCGTCGTGGGGGTATGGAACAGCGATTCGACCTCAGCAAGGTGACTCCGGCCGGATTCCGGGCCGTGTTCGGACTGGAGAAGTACGTTCAGGGCGCACTGGACCACACAGTGCTGCACCTGATCAAAGTGCGCGCCTCGATGGTGAACGGGTGCGCGTTCTGCATGGACATGCACACCACGGACGCACTCAAGGAGGGCGAGAGCTCGCAGCGCCTGTTCGGGCTGGCGGCCTGGCGGGAGTCGTCCTTCTACGACGACCGGGAGCGGGCGGCGCTGGCTCTGACGGACGTGGTCACGCACATCGGCCCGCACGGCGTACCCGACGAGGTCTGGGACGACGTGGTCGAGCAGTTCGGTGAGGAGGGGGCGGCGAACGTGCTCCTCGCAATTGGGACCATCAACCTGTGGAACCGTCTGACCATCACGAGCCGGAAGCAGCCGGTGCCGGCCGCTTGACCAGCACCTTGCCCGAGTTCCAGTCGGCGCGCGGCATGCTCGCGAGCCTCGCGTACCGGCTGCTCGGAAGTTGGCATGACGCCGAGGACGTGCTGCAGGAGACGTACGTCAGGTGGTCCGGTGTCGACCGGGCGAAGGTGCTCGATCCGCGTCGCTACCTGACCAGGGTGGTGACGCGGCTGGCGATCGACGTACTGCGAACCCGGCAGGCCCGCCGTGAGAGCTATCTGGGCGAGTGGCTGCCCGAGCCGGCGCCGTCGGATCCGTTCGCCTCGGTCGACACCTCGGACCTGTCCATCGCCGTACTGCACCTGATGGAGCGACTCACGCCGCCGCAGCGCGCGGTCTACGTATTGCGGACGGCGTTCCTCCTCCCGTACGACGAGATCGCTGACATCATCGGCCGCTCCCCGGAGGACTGCCGGCAGTTGCACAAGCGGGCGAGTACGGCGCTCGACCGCGGCGGGCCGAGGTTCGAGCCATCACCCGACGAGCAGCAGCGGCTGCTGCTGGACTTCGTGGCGGCCGCCCGCGACGGCGACCTCGCCCGGCTCGAGTCGATGCTCAAGGAGTCCGTGACCGAGTGGAGCGACGGCGCCGGCAAGCGCCGGATCGCCCGCAAGCCGGTGGTCGGGCGCGCGCAGGTCGCCGCGTTCTTCAGCCGGATCTACGACGGCAAGGACCTCACCGTCGTACCGCTCGACCTGGTGACCGGGCCGGCGCTGGACGTACAGGTGCCGGAGTTCCGGCACGTCCTCCACCTGGAGTTCGACGGTGACCGGATCGCCGCGATCCGGATCCAGGCGAACCCGGACAAACTCGCGGGCCTCAGCTAGCGATCAGTGGCATGACCGTGGTCCGGCGGTGGTGCTCGAAGACGACCGAGCTGCGGATGTCCGCGATCTCCTGTCGTTTGGCCAGCGCGAGGACCAGGTCGCGCAACGCCTGAGTGTCCTTGACCGCGACGTGGGCGAGGAAGTCGGACGCACCCGACACCATGAACATCGCCAGCGTCTCCGGCAGGTGGTTGACGTAGTCCTGGAAGGCGGTCGCCACCGCCATCGCCTGCGGGCGGAGCTTGATCGAGATGATCGCCTGGGTGGACCGGTCGATCGCCCGCAGGTCCACTTCCGCGTGGAACCCGCTGATCACGCCACGGTCGCGCAGGCCGCGAACCCGCTCCAAGCAGGTGGACGGCGCGATGCCGAGTTCGGCGGCCATGTCCCGGTTGGTCCGGCGCGCGTCGTTCTGGAGCATCCGCAGCAGTGCCGTATCAAGTTCGTCCATAGCAGGAAGTTTCGCAGATCCGCCGAACGATGTTCGGAGCCGCGGGCCGGATCCCGTGCGGCAGGCTACCTTCGTTGCCGTGCTGACGAACAAGATGGTCGTGGTGATCGCGACCGAGGCGCCGGTGGGCGTCGCCCTGAACACGGCTGCTCTGCTCGGTGTCGGCCTCGGCCACCACCACGACGACGTGGTCGGCCCCGACACCGCGGACGCGTCCGGCAACCCGCACGTCGGTATGTGCGCGCACCCGATCCCAGTACTGCGAGCCCCGGCCGAGCAATTGCACGACCTCCGCGCCCAGGCCGCCGCACGCGACGGCGTCACCGCCCACGACATGACCCAGATCGCCCAGCACGCCCGGACCTACGAACAGATGTCCGCAATTCTCAATGGCACCAAGGCCGAGGACGTCGAGTATCTGGGTCTCGCGCTCTACGGTCCACGCGCCGCCGTCGACTCACTGACTGGCGCGTTGGCCCTCTACCGCTGACGGCGTCCGTAGTGTGGCCCTATGCGACTCAACTACGTGGAGACCGGTCCCGCCGACGCGCCCGTGGTTCTGCTCGGGTCCTCGCTCGGGACGACGCACGCGATGTGGACGCCGCAGACCGCGGCGCTGGCCGAGCGATTCCGGGTGGTCGCGTTCGACCACCGTGGCCACGGTGAGTCCGAGGTGCCCGCCGGCCCGTACACGATCGACGACCTCGGCGGCGACGTTCTCGAACTCCTCGACACCCTCGGCGTCGACCAGGCGTCGTACGTCGGGATCTCGCTCGGCGGCGCGGTCGGCCTCTGGCTGGCGGAGAACACCCCCGACCGCTTCCAGCGGTTCGCGCTGCTCTGCCCGCCGTGCAACCCGGCCGAGAACGCTCAGATGTGGACCGAACGGGCCGCCACGGTCCGCGCCGAAGGCACGCAGGCCATCACCGAGGTGACCCTCGGCCGCTGGTTCCTTCCTGGCTTCGAGGACGTCGACCCGGTCCGCGAGCTGCTCCTCGACACCCCCGACGAGGGCTACGCCGCCTGCTGTGAAGCCCTCGGTACCACGGATCTCAGCGGCAAGCTCGGCGACATCACCGCGCCCGTTCTTCTGGTCACCACCGAACAGGACACCTCCGTCCCACCCGAGACCGTCATCCCGCTGGCCTCGGCCATCCCGGGCGCCCGCCTCGAGATCATCGAGAACGCCGCCCACCTGGTCACCTACTCCCACCCCGAGGTGATCAACCCGCTGCTCCTCGCTCACCTCACCTGACACTGTCCGTAGTCGCCACTTCCCACTAACCTGCGAAGAGGAGCGTGAGGGGGAGGCATGGCCGTGCAGCAGTCCGCCGCGGTGGACAACGAGCCGGTCGACGTCGTGCTCGGTGACCTGCTCTCCGGAGGTGACGACGTCATCGTCATCCCGTGCAGCACGACCGGCAGCGTCGCGCCGGACTTCAGTACGCGGCTCACGGCGTACCACCTCGCCATGCCGACGCGGCTACGGCCGGGGCAGGTGGTGCGGGCCTGGGAGGCCGACCCGACGGTGAAGCGGGCGGCGCCGTTCACCATCCTGCTGGCCGCTGTCGTCGTCGACGGGTCCGAATCGTCCGCGGACTGGGTGCGATCGGCCGCGGCGGAGGCCGCCCGGATCGCGGCCGAGCAGGAAGGGAGCCTGGGCTTCCCGCTGCTCGGCACGGGTGCGGGGGCGCTGCCGCCGGAGGAGTCCTTCACTGCCATCCAGGCCGGTGTCGCCGGCGCCACTATCTCCGAGGGGGTGAGCTACCAACCGCCCTCGGTGCCGGCGAAGGTGTATGTGCTCGACCCCGAATTGCATGCGAGCTTGCTGAATCGCCGGTTCCTCCGCTGGGAAGGGCCGGAGGAGCCGCCACGGACGGTCGAGACCGTGCCGACGCACACGGACGGGCCGGCGATGGTCGACGAGCTGGGGCGACAGGGGTTCGCGAAGGTGCTGGCGCGACGGATCCGGGACGCGCGCAAGGAGGAGACCCGCAACAGCAGGAAGGCGCCCGACCCGCGCGCACGCCGAGGCGGGGCGTTCATCCTTCACCTGCATGCGCCGTGGGGTGCCGGGAAGACCTCCGTCCTCAACTTCCTGGCCGCCGAACTGCGCCAGGACGATCCGGATGCGGGCGCGTCGCGGTCGGTGGTGGTCGACTTCAACGCCTGGCGGCACCAGCGGATCGAGCCGCCGTGGTGGTGGCTGATGCGGGCGCTGTACGCCGGCGCCGTTCGCGACCTGGACACGTTCGACCGGCGCCGGGCACTGACCGTCCGGATCCGAGAGTGGATCTGGCGGTCGAAGGGCGGCTGGCCCGGGTACGTCGCCCTGCTGCTGGTCGCCGGTCTCGTCGTCCTCGCCTGGCGGGCCGGATGGTTCGGGACCGCGGCGAGCCGGGACCTGTTCTCGCTGGACACGTTCAGGGGATTCGTCGTCACCGCCGCGGCCGTCATCACGCCGGCGCTCACGGTCTGGGGACTGCTGCACGCAATGGGCCGCTGGGTGTTCAGTACGTCGGCCAAGGGGGCCCGGCGCTTCGTCGCGAACACCAGCGACCCGATGCGGATGGTCCAGGACCACCTCGCCGACCTGACCAGGTGGATCCATCACGACGTCGTGGTGATGATCGACGATCTCGACCGGTGCAAGAGCCCCTACGTCGTGGAACTCTTGGAAGGCATCCAGACGCTCTTCCGCGACATCCCGGTGACGTACGTCGTCGCGGCCGACCGGGACTGGCTGGCCGACAGCTACGCGAGCGAGTACGCGAACTTCGTCAGCGTGGCCGGGGAGCCGGGCCGGCCCGTCGGTTACCTGTTCCTGGAGAAGACCTTCCAGATCTCGACCGGTTTGCCGCAGACGCGCGACCGGATCGACGAGTTCTGGGGCCGCATTCTCCGCTCGCCGTCGGTACCGGGGGAGGAGGAGCTCGCCCAGGCGCGGAGGTCGGCCGTCCGCGAGTTCCGCGAGCAGGCGGACGAGGTACGGCGGAAGGTGGCCGCCGGGGAAGGCAGCACCGCCGAGAATCAGGCCCGGCGTGAGGTGGTCGCGGTCGAGATGGTCAGCGAGCGCGCCCAGCGGGCGGCCGGCCACCGGCTGGAGCCGTTCCGCGCGCTGCTCGGTGACGATCCCAACCCGCGGATGATGAAACGGCTGGTGAACGCCTACGGCATCGCCCGCGGCATCGAGACCCTGCAGGGCGTGAACCTGGAAGAGGACGACCGGCAGGAGCAGGAGACCGCGCTCTGGACCATCCTGATCCTGCGGTGGCCCAAGCTCGGCGCCTATCTGGCCAAGTGTCCCGGCCGGCTCAGCGACATCGGGGCCACAGATCCCGGCCCGGGAATCCCGGCCGACCTGCTTGTGCTGTTCTCCGATCCCGACGTCATCGACGTCGTGCGAGGCAAGGACGTCGATGCGGCGCTGACCGTCGAAAGCCTGCAGCGCGCGGCCCTTCGCTGAACACCCCACTCCTTGAGTCTTCAAGCAATTCGTCAACGGGAGCGTGGATCCGTGGGAACTTTCCTGTCCGGCGGCGAAGGGTTGTGCGGGGCGCGGTGATGGGTGGAAGGTGAACGCAGAGCAGTGACTTGGGGGCAGGCTGTTCGGCGGGGGAAGGCGGGTAGGACCGTCTTCGATCGAGGGGTGGGCTGGGGGAGCCGTGTCGATCCGGG
>NZ_SMKR01000024.1 GCF_004348725.1 Kribbella turkmenica | reverse complement strand
CTGTGTATAAGAGACAGCTCCAGATCTGGACGAAGGGTCAGATGCGAGCCGCCCGGAGGAGCGCCTCGAAGGCGGTGCGCGCTCGATCCTCGGCTTTGGGGTCGGCCAGCAGCCGGCTGGCGTGGTGGTACGACAGGAGAACGCCCCTGATGTCGAAGGCGTACTGCTCGGGGTCGGCGTCCGGCCGGAAATGCCCCTCGCTGATACCGGTCCGGAAGATGTTGGCGAGCAGGTCGCCGTAGTCGCGTTCAGCGCTCACCACGCGGTCGCGGACCCGACCCGGCGGGGCGTCGTCGAGCTCGGCGGAGACACTGGCGAAGAAGCACCCACCGGGAAGCGCCAGGTCGCCGTTGTCCCAGCGGAGCTTGCGGTCGAAGAGCTCCCGCAGCCGCGGCTCGCCACGCGGCGCCTGGAGCGCCGGTCGCACGACCCGTTCGGCGAACAGCTCGGCGGCCCGCTCGACCACCGCGACCTGCAACTGCTCCTTGGACCGGAAGTGGGCGAACAGGCCGCTCTTCGACAGCTGCATCCGATCGGCCAGCAGCCCGATGGTCAGCCCGTTCAAGCCGGCTGTGCTCACGACTCGCGCAGCCTCGTCGAGCACCGCGGCCCGCGTCTCTTCACCCTTACCCACCCTCCAATAAAAGCACGACCGTTCGCCTTTTGGCAACGGATTTCGCGCGCTCCCGCCGGCAAGGAGTGGAAAGCTGTAACCAGGACCGGGTGAAGGGGTGGGAGATGTACGACGTCGCACCGGCCGGCCTCGGCGCCGGCACGCGTGGCCGCAGCAGCCATTCGGGGGGCTAGCGATGGACCTTCAGAACCTGCGGCTGGTTGACCACCACGTGCACGGCGCGATGAAGGAACCACTCGACCGGGCCGGCTTCGAGAAGCTGATCACCGAGTCCGACCGCCCGGTCCCGCCGTGGATGTCGACGTTCGACTCGCAGCTGGGGTTTGCGGTCCGTAAGTACTGCGCTCCGCTGCTGGGCCTGGAGCCGCACGCTTCGCCCGACGACTACCTGGCCGCGCGTTCTCGGCAGGACGCGAATCGGATCTTCCTCGGTGCGGCCGGGGTGAGCGACTACCTGGTCGACACCGGGCATCTGGCCGATTCCCTGACCGACGTCGGCGAGTTGGCGAAGCTGAGCGGCTGCCGCACGCACGAGGTGGTGCGCTTGGAGGCCGAGCTCGAGTACGTGGCCACGCAGGAGTCCACCGCGGCCGCCGTACCTGACGCGCTGGTACGGCGACTGGAGGAGCGGACAGCTGGGGCGGTCGGACTCAAGAGCATCGTGGCGTACCGGTACGGGTTCGACTTCGACCCGGCTGAGCCGAGTCCGGCCGACGTACTGAGTGCTCTGGATCGGTGGTACGCGACCGGCGCGAAGCGGGTCGCTGACCCCGTGCTCTTGCGCTGGTTGCTGTGGACCGGTGCGCGGCGCGGCCTGCCGTTGCAGTTGCACGCTGGCCTCGGCGACACCGACCTTCAGCTGCACAAGGTCAATCCAGCGCTGCTGACCGAGTGGTTGCGTCTGGTCGAACCACTCGGCACCCAAGTGGTGTTGCTGCACTGCTACCCCTACCACCGTGAGGCCGGCTATCTCGCCCACGTGTTCCCGCACGTCCACCTGGACCTCGGGCTCACCACCATGTACGTCGGCGCGCGGGCGGCCGCCGTACTCGCGGAGGGACTGGAGCTGGCGCCGTTCGCCAAACTGCTCTACTCCTCCGACGCGTGGGGACCGGCCGAGCTGCACTACCTCGGCGCCACCGTGTGGCGGCGAGCGGTGACCTCGGTGCTCGGCAGCTTCGTGGACCAGGGTGACTGGTCACCCGACGACGCCGCCCGCGGGGCAACGATGTGGGGCCGAGACAACGCCGTACGCCTCTACCGGCTGAGCTGATCCGCATGAGCGGACGGTAGTCACCCGTTGACTACCGCGCTCCGGAGAACAACAGTTCTGGTAGGGGGCGCTCATGGCCGATGACAAGCCGGCGAGTTGGTGGACGACCATGCCAGGGATGCTGACTGCGCTGGCCGCCCTGATCACCGCGGGCACGGGCCTCTTGCTGGGCCTGAACCAGGTCGGCGTGCTGGGTGAGTCGGCGACAGACTTGCCTGCGACAACAACCCCGCAACAGTCTTCGTCCCCGGTGCCGCCTGGGCCGAGTTCCGGGCCTGGGTCGTCCATCGCACCCGGCGGCCAGTTGAAGGTGGCACTTCCGTACGGGCAGCCGATCCGCGTCGGCGAGGTCGCCTACGAACTGGTGAGCGCCACGACCAGGCCGGACGCGGACGGCAAGCTGGCGCTCAGCCTGTCCGTCCGCATGATCAGCTACAGCCGGTACGACGCCAACTTCTGGGACGCCAACTTCCGCGTGATCGTCGGGCGGGACACCTATCCAGCCTCCGGCGGGCTCAACGAACTCGTCAGCGGCGACTCCACGAAGGTCGGCGAGGTCCTGTTCGTCATCCCCGACACCACCCGGACGGCGGTGCTGAGAATCAAGTTCAACGAGGGCGATCGCGAGGTCCCGTTCCAGCTCAGGCCCCCTAGCCGCGCCCGTCAGAGATAGAGGCCGGTCTGGCCGTCCTCGAGGCGGCCGGCCGCCACCGCGTGCAGGTCGCGCTCGCGGAGCAGGATGTAGTCGTCGCCGCGGACCTCGACCTCGGCCCGATCCTCCGGGTCGAACAGCACCCGGTCGTCCACCTCGACCGTACGGACGTTGGCGCCGATCGCGACCACCTTCGCCCAGGCGAGCCGGCGGCCCATCTGCGCGGTCGCCGGGATCAGGATGCCCGCCGAGGACTTCCGCTCGCCCTCCTGCTCGAGCGAGACCAGGACCCGGTCGT
Organism: Kribbella turkmenica; assembly: GCF_004348725.1. GTDB lineage: Bacteria > Actinomycetota > Actinomycetes > Propionibacteriales > Kribbellaceae > Kribbella > Kribbella turkmenica. Next base: position 52,347 of record NZ_SMKR01000024.1, on the reverse strand, counting down.
GCAGCATCCGGATCGGCAGTTTGTCGTCGGAGAGCCGCTTGCGAGGAGTCACCGGCGACCCACCAGCCGGCGGATCAGCAGCAGGACGGCGAGGACGCCGACCGCGGCACCGCCGACCGCGACGATCTTCTGGGTGCGCAACTGGCCGCGCTCGTCGAAGACCTGCGCCTTCGCCTGCTCGACCTGCCGCTTGGCCACGTTCTTCGGGTGCGCCCGGTCGACCAGCTCGTCCACGGTCGAGGCCAGTCGCACGCGGGTGGCCTCGATGTCCGCCTCGATCTGCTCGGCGGTCCGAGCCTTCGTGTCCGACACCTGTCGACACTCCCTTCGTTCCTCGGGGCTGCCCCGGGATGGCCGGGCCTGCAATGCTGGCTCCATCCTTGCAGGTCACGCCCGCAGGTCGACGACCACCTTGATGTCGTCCGGTTCCCGGACCACCGCGGACGGCCAGTCGGACAGTGGCACCGTCCGCGTGATCAAGCGCTCCAGCCACGCCCTGTCGGTCGCGGTGAGGATGTCGACCGCGTCCGCGTAGTGCCGTTTGGCCGCGTTCACCGACCCCACCAGAGCAGCGTTGCGCACGACCAGCTGACGGTTGAGTGCGTCCAGCTGTACGTCGAGAGTCGCCGGACCGGGCGAGATGCCGGTCAGGCACATGACTCCGGCAGGCGCGAGCAGCTTGGCGCAGTCGAACACCACCTGACCGGCGCCGGTGGCCTCGATCACGACGTCCGGTGCGACAGTCAGGTCCGCCAGGTCGGTGAGATAGCTCCCGCCGAGTGAACGCACCAGCTCGGGCTTCGGCCCGTCCTCGGCCCGGTCCAGGACGTGTACGGCGTACCCGCGCCGGGTGGCGATCAGAGCGGCCAGCAGACCGATCGGACCGGCGCCGGTGACGAGCACGTGCTCCGGCCCGAACCACGACCGGGACGCGACCCGGTCGACCTGCTCCCATGCCTTGGCCAGGATGCTGGCCGGCTCCACGAGGACGCCGAGGCGCCCGAGCTGCTTTGGGACCGGCGCGGCGAAGTACGGATCCACGCGCCACCGCTCGGCGCCGTACCCGTCCATCTCCTTGATGCCGCGCTCGGTGTACCGCCCGTTGCGGCAGAAGTCCCACTCGCCGCGCGCACACGCCGGACAGGGCTCGGGGTCGGGCCGGCGGACCACGCCGGCCACCAGGTCGCCCTCGGTGAAGCCTGAGCCCTCCGGCGCCTCCAGGACGCGACCGAGCGACTCGTGGCCGATGACGAGGTGGTCGGACCCCGGTCTGCCGGTGCCGAACGCGCCGGTCACCAGCTCCACGTCGGTCCCGCAGATCCCGGTCAGCAGCCCCTCGACCAGGATCGAGCCGTCGGTCAGCGGCGGCTCCTCGACCTCTCCTACCGCGGCAGAATCAGCTTTCCCCGTCGTCACCGTCATCGCCCGCATGAGTCCACTCCACCCTGCGACACCCGCGCACGCAACTCGCCGCGCTCGGCCGGAGCGGCCACCCGTACCATTGCGGTCAGTCGATCGATCGTGGAAGGGCCCCTGATGAGCGAACGTCTGACCGTCGGTGACACCGCACCGGATTTCACCCTTTCCGATGCCGACGGCAACAAGGTGGCACTGCAGGACCTGCGCGGGAAGAACGTGATCGTCTACTTCTACCCGGCCGCGATGACCCCGGGCTGCACCAAGCAGGCCTGCGACTTCCGCGACTCGCTCGACTCCCTGCAGGCCGCCGGGTACACCGTTCTCGGCATCTCCCCGGACAGGCCGGAGAAGCTGGCCAAGTTCCGCGAGCGCGACGCGGTCACGTTCCCGCTGCTCAGCGACCCGGACAAGCAGGTGCTGACCGCGTACGGCGCCTTCGGCGAGAAGACGATGTACGGCAAGAAGGTCGCCGGGGTCATACGGTCCACGTTCGTCGTCGACCCGGACGGGAAGATCGCGGTCGCGCAGTACAACGTCAAGGCGACCGGCCACGTGGCCAAGCTGCGGCGCGACCTGGGCCTCTGAGCCACGGTGACTGACCTACCGGTCCGGGTCCCGCGGTGGAGGAAAACCTTCGACCGTTTCACGCGGGTGGTCCATGGAACGGTCGTTTGAGTGGAGGATCTAATGTGATTTGGATCACACGACAATCTCACCGCATCGCAGCCGGAGGACTACGCTCCGTGAGTTTTTGAGCGTTCCTACGAAAGAGCGGTACTCCCAGGCCGGTCGGCGTTCGGTTGCGGTCATCGACCGGGTGGGTGCGGAACCACGGTGACCTTGGCCCTGACCAGCCGAAACCGGGTAATCTGCGCGCGCAGTCAGCCTCTGGGAGGGAGGGACCTGCCGCGATGGGAAAACATTCCTCTGCGGTGACGCGAAGTAACAACAACCGCCGTTCGGTGTACATCACCGCGGTCGGGCTTCTGGTGATCTCGCTGGGCGCCGTGTTCGTGGTCCGGTCCTTCGGGTCCGAGGCGGGCGCCGACGGCTTCCTCAGCGGAGCCGGCCAGTCGTGCGACGACCCCACGCAGGTGTCGTTGAGCGCCACGCCCGAGATGCAGCCCTCGCTGGAGTCGGCGGCGAAGTCGCTGGCCACCAAGGGCGGCGACGACGGTACTCCGTGTCTGCAGTTCACCATCACCGCGGCTCCCTCGGCGAAGGTCGCCCAGGAACTCGCCAACAGCACCGACAACCGTCCCGACCTGTGGATCCCGGACTCCTCGCTCTGGGTGGCCCAGGCCGACGACGGCGAGAGCGTCCCGGCGGTCGCCGTGCCGTCCATCGCCTCGTCGCCGCTGGTGCTGGTCGGGCGGAACACCAACTTCGCGGACACCTCGTCCTGGCTGCGCGCGTTCGGAGCCGCCGAGCCCGCGCTGCTCGATCCGCTGAACACGTCGCCGGGCGCGCTCGCGCTGCTCGCCGTCCAGTCGGAGCGGCAGCGGACGTCGGCGTCCGAGACTCAGGTCGCCACCGTGGTCGTGCCGCTGGCCCAGCGGCTCGGCTCGATGGCCAAGCCGTACACCGACCCGGTAGCGTTGTTCGGCCGGGCAGACCAGGACGGCAGCCGGGTCGTCGTACCGGCGTCGGAGCAGAGCTTCGTGAAGTACCAGGAGGACCACCCGGACGCCCAGCTGAAAGCGGTCGTGCCGGCCACCGGCACGCTCACGCTGGACTACCCGGTCGTGGTCACCGCCAAGTCGGACGTCGAGCAGGCCACCGACGCCGCCAAGTCGCTCGCGGCCGAACTGCTCACCGACGGCGCCGCCCAGGCACGGGACGAGGCCGGCTTCCGGGACGCGTTGTTCAGCCCGCTCAGCGGTGGCCGCGGCGTCGGTGACCTGACGCAGCTGCCCAAGCCGAACGGCGAGACGATCGACAAGACGCTGCTGAACTGGACCCGGCTGTCGCTGTCCACGCACTCCCTGGCAGTGATCGACATCTCCGGCTCGATGGCCGAGGTGGTCGGCAAGAAGACCCGCATGCAGTTGACCATCGAGGCGGCCGCGGGCGGTCTGTCACTCTTCCCGAACAGCGCCTCGCTCGGGCTGTGGACGTTCTCGACCAAGATCGGCGAGCTCGGGGCGGACTACAAGGAGCTCGTCCCGATCGCGCCGCTGTCCGACCGGCAGCGCACGAAGATCCTGGACAACCTGAAGGTCCAGCGCCCGATCCCGAACGGCAGCACCGGCCTGTACGACACCGCGATCGCCGCGGTCCGCGCGGTCCGGCAGCAGTACGACTCCAAGGCGGTCAACTCGATCCTGCTGTTCACCGACGGCAAGAACGACGACCCGGGCAGCCCGACGCTGGAGGAAACCGTCCGGACCCTCGAGGGCCTGAAGGACCCGGCCCGCCCGGTCCGGATCATCGCCCTCGGCATGGGCCCGGAGGCGAACGCCGACGAGCTCCGCGCGCTCGCCAAGGCGACCGGCGGCCAGAGCTACGTCGCCCGCAACCCGTCCGACCTCCGCCAGGTCTTCGTCGACGCCCTGCAGAGCCGCTGACCCCTGGTCGCCTCCCCTAGGATGTCCTCCCAAGGGGAGGCGACTTCCCCAGCCAGAGTGGTGGAACGGCAGACACGCCGGCTTTAGGTGCCGGTGCCCCCGGGCGTGCGGGTTCAAATCCCGCCTCTGGCACCTCTCGCGCCGGGCAGCGGCGCGTCTCCCGGGTGCAGGCCGAAGTGGGCTGCGGCTGATCCTCCGCGGATGACCAGTTCGAGGTAGTTGGTGCCGGAGGAGCCTGGGATCAGGCCGGGGGCGTTGCGCGGGACGGCTGTCAGGTGGGGGTAGCAGCGGACGTTCGTGACGGCGGTTTCGCCGGCCGGGGTGCGGTGGGTGACGGGGAGTTCGGCACCCAGGGCGAAGCCGGCTGAGTCCGGGGAGCAGTTGAGTTTGCAGTTGCCGAAGTTGTCGACGACGCTAACGGTCGGCGGCTCGTCGGGAGTCAGGGGTACGACGGTCGGCGTCGACGGGACCGGGCGGTCGTCGGCGATCCACCTGGCGAGCAGCGGCAGGTACCAGAGGCTGCGGAACTGGGTGTCCGCGATCCTGTCCACCTCGGCCGGCGTCAGGTTCGACCAGGACGCCGACGCGAGGACCTCGCGGATGTCGGTGACGAACACCTTCTGGACGTCGAGCTCACGCCGTACCAGGTGAAGCGCGCGCGGATTGAAAGTGCTCGCGACGAGGTGCTGCCCGAACCAGAAGTAGCAGAACGGTACGCCGTTCGGCCACACGCCGTCGCGGGGCGCGATGTTCAGCAGGGTGATGGTCGGATGACCGTCCTCGCCCAGGGACTCCGTGGATCTCAGACAGTCGAGCAAGGTGAGGGCGGCGAAGGCCTCGGGGTCGGAGCCGTCGACCGCCACGATGGCCGGCGACTGGCCGAACAGCGCGCCGACGCGGGTGCTCAGCCGGGCTTGGGCGTTCCCGTCGGAACAGTCGGTGAGGTAGGTGATCGGGTACATGCGTGCTCCTGGAGATGTTCGCAGCTGGGACGAAAAAGAGAGGCCCCCGACGTCGGGGACCTCTCTGGCTGCAAGCGTCAGTGCACGCGCCGCTAGAGTCCTCCGCATCGAGGGCTCAGCATTCGCATGGCGGCGTACGTGGTCACGACACGGATGGTACCAGCGCACGTCTCACCATTCTCTGCGTGCTGCAGGGAATGGGAGACGTCCCCCTAGCGGCTCTGACCGTTGTCGAAGTAGGTGACCAGCGCCGGGTCCAGGGGCGGGATGTCGATCGGGGTGCCGTTGTCGCGGAGGGACGTGGTCGCGGCGTACCCGGCGGCGACCGCGGCGCGGGCCGCGACGGGTGAGGTGAGCGTCGCGCCGCCCTCACGGACGAACCGGATGTACTCGCCGACCAGCCGGGGGTCCGCGCCGGCGTGACCGCCCTCGGCGTCCGGGATGTCGACCACGAGGTCGGCGTCCTCGCGGTACTCGGACCGCCTGCTGTTCCACACCTTCACGACGCCGCCCGGGCTGTCGCCGAAGTTCTCCATCCGCCCCGCCGTGCCGATCACGGTGTAGTTGCGCCAGTAGTCGGGCGTGTAGTGGCACTGCTGGTAGGTGAGGAAAACTCCGTTGTCCAGCAGGAGGTTCGCCATCGAGATGTCCTCGACGTCCATCACCGGCGCCAGGCCCTTCTGCGACAACGGCGGCCAGTGGTCCGACGAGACGAAGTCGCCGAAGCGCTGGTCCGACCGGTCGAGCCGGTCCTCGATGCCGCCGTACAGGGTGAGTCCGCCCATCGCGTTGACACGGGTGGTGTAGCCGTCGGCCAGCCAGTGCATCACATCGATGTCGTGGGCACCTTTCTGCAGCAGCAGCCCGGTGGTCCGGCGACGGTCGGCGTGCCAGTCCTTGAAGTAGTAGTCGCCGCCGTGGCCGACGAAGTGCCGGCACCAGATCGCCTTCACCTCGCCGATCGCACCGGACTGGACGAGCTCCCGCATCGTCAGGACGACAGGCATGTGCCGCATGTTGTGGCCGACGTACAGCCGGGCTCCGCTCTCGTACGCCGCCTGCAGCACGCGGTCGCACCCGGACGTCGTGATCGCCAGCGGCTTCTCCACGAAGACCGACACCCCGGCCCGGAGGAAGTCGATCGCCGGGTCCTCGTGCAGGTCGTCCGGCGTGGTCAGGAAGACCCCGTCGAGCTTCTGGTCGAGCAGCTCGGTGTGGTCGGAGTGGGTGGTGGCGTCCGGGTACTGCGCCTGCGCAGCGTCCCGCTGGGCGGCGGCCGGGTCGGCGAGGGCGACGACCTCCGAACCCTCGCCGGGCCGGTGGGCGTACTGCGCGATGCGGCTCCGGGCACCGAGACCCACCACGCCGAACCGAAGATCAGTCATCACCAAGCAACTCCTGCACATAGTTGATTGCAGCAGCCTAGCTCCGCGCACTTCCGTCCTTCAATCACCGGTCCTCCAGCTGGAATTGCCCCAGACGTCATCCAGGAAACACCGCGGGCTCGACCGGTGACGCCACCATGACGGAATGTGAGCCTCCACTATGTGGCACTGGGGGACTCGACCACCGTGGGTGTCGGGGACCCGTTGAACGGCAGCAGTACGACCGACCTTTCCGGTGCCGGCGCGCGCCCGGGCGAAGGGTGGCGAGGCTGGGCCTCGCTGCTCGCCGACGCCCTGGCCAGCTCCCACCGTGTGACGTTCGCCAACTTCGCGACCAGCGGCGCCACCGCGCCGATGGTCGCGACCGAGCAACTGCCCGAGACCGGCAGCGGCCCGGTCGACCTCGCCTCGCTGATCGTCGGGGTCAACGACACGCTGCGGTCCTCCTTCGACGCCGGCCGGATCCGCGACTGCCTGCACCACTGCGCCGAGCAACTGACCGCACGCGGCGCCCTGCTGCTCACCGTCCGGTTCCACGACCACGGGCAGGTGTTCGGGCTGCCGGCCTGGCTGCGCCGCCCGCTGTGGCAGCGGATCGAGCAGGTCAACCTCGTGTACGACGACCTGCACGCCAGGTACGGCGGGATCCGGCTGGACATGGCCGACTACCCCGAGGTGTACCGCCGGGACTTCTGGAGCATCGACCGGCTGCATCCCGGTGAGCGCGGTCACCGGCGGCTGGCCCGTGGGTTCGCCGACGAGCTGGCCCGGCGCGGGCTGCGGATCGACGTACCGCCCGAGCTGGACTGTGCGTCCAGGCCGCCGAGCAAGTGGGCGGACGCCGTCTGGCTCGTCCGGGAGGGCGTTCCGTGGCTCGGGCGGCGGGCCGGGGACCTGACGCCGTGGGCCGCGCGGATGGCCGTCAACCAGTTCCGTGCCCCGGTGCGTTCGGAGGTCCGGCGCCTGGAGGCATAGGGTCTGAGGCATGGCACGTATCGATGGACGTACTCCGGATCAGCTGCGGCCCGTGGCCCTGACCCGGAAGTGGCTCGACCATGCGGAGGGCTCGGTGCTCGTCGAGTTCGGCCGGACCCGGGTGCTGTGCGCGGCGAGCGTGACCGAGGGCGTGCCGCGGTGGCGGAAGGGTTCCGGGCTCGGCTGGGTCAGCGCGGAGTACGCGATGCTGCCGCGGTCGACGAACACCCGCTCGGACCGCGAGTCGGTGAAGGGCCGGATCGGCGGCCGGACGCACGAGATCTCCCGGCTGATCGGGCGTTCGCTGCGGGCCGTGATCGACTACAAGGCGCTCGGCGAGAACACGATCCTGCTCGACTGCGACGTCCTGCAGGCCGACGGCGGCACCCGGACGGCCGCGATCACCGGCGCGTACGTCGCCCTCGCCGACGCGGTGTCGTACCTGCGCGACCGCAAGCTGCTGAAGAGCGAGCCGCTGACCGGCTCGGTGGCCGCGGTCTCGGTCGGCATCATCGACGGCGCCCCGATGCTCGACCTCTGCTACGAGGAGGACGTCCGGGCGGAGACGGACATGAACCTGGTGATGACCGGCGACGGCAGGTTCATCGAGGTGCAGGGCACGGCCGAGGGCGCGCCGTTCGACCGCAACGAGCTCGACAGCCTGCTGGAGATCGGTACGGCGGGTTGCGCCGAGCTGACCAAGCTGCAGCAGGAGGCGCTCGCGTGAGTCGTGTTCTGCTCGCCTCGAACAACCAGAAGAAGCTCGAGGAGCTGCGCCGGATCCTGACCCCGATCGTGCCCGGGATCGAGGTGCTCGGGCTGGGCGACGTACCGCCGTACGACGAGCCGGCCGAGACCGAGCCGACGTTCGAGGGCAACGCGCTGCTGAAGGCGCACGCGGCGATGGCGGCCACCGGGCTGCCGTCGATCGCGGACGACAGCGGGATCTGCGTGGACGCGCTGAACGGGATGCCGGGTGTGCTGTCGGCGCGCTGGGCCGGGCCGGCCAAGGACAACCACGCGAACAACCTCCTGCTGCTCGGGCAGTTGGCGGACGTCCCGGACGAGCGCCGCGGCGCGTCGTTCGTGGCCGCGGTCGCGTTCGTCCGGCCGCACGCGGAGGACGAGATCGTGATCGGCGAGATGCGCGGCTCGGTGATCCGCGAGCTCCGCGGCACCGGCGGTTTCGGGTACGACGTCCTGTTCGCCGCAGAGGGGTACGACCGGACCACGGCCGAGCTGTCGGTCGAGGAGAAGGACGCGATCAGCCACCGGGGCAAGGCGCTCCGTGCGCTCGCCCCGATCGTCGCGAAAGCACTCGGAGGGTAGGGCTCATGTTGTTCGCCGGATCGGATCGCGACGGCGTCGCGGACGGCAGGATCACCACGGCGTACCGGCGCTGGGCCGAGCCGCGCGTGGTCGAGGGGCGGATCTACCGCACGAACGCCGGCCGGATCGAGATCGACAGTGTCCGCGAGATCAACCCGGACCTGATCGCGGACAACGACGCCGACGTCGCCGCCGCGGACCGCCGCAACGCCAAGGACGTCCGCCGCCGCCTCCGCGGCAACGAGGACTGGCCGACGTTCCTGATCAAGTTCCACCTGGTCGAGGGCCCGGACCCGCGCGATCAGCTCGCCGCCCAGTCCACCCTGACAGCCGAGGACCTGGCCGAGCTCCGGACCCGCCTGGCCCGCTTCGACGACGGCAGACAAGGGCCCTGGACCACGGACACCCTCCGCCTGATCCGGTCCAAGCCGGCCACCCGGGCCGCCGACCTGGCCGCCGAGCTCGGCCGCGAGACCGCCGGCTTCAAGCTGGACGTCCGCAAGCTGAAGAACCTCGGTCTCACCCACAGCCTCGAGACCGGCTACGAGCTGAGCCCCCGCGGCGCGGCGTACTTAGAGGCCATCGGCAACTAGTCGTCGCCGCGGTCGAGGTTGAGCGTGGCCGGCAGGTCCTCGTCGAGCTCGAACCAGACCCGGTGGCAGGAGTCCAAGTACGTCACCGTCGACGGCAGCGCCGGCGTCGTTCGACCCTGACGAGGGTCAGGACGTCACGATGTCCCGCAGCAGCTTCCGCACGGCCTCCGGCTGCTCGAGCCACGGCGAGTGCCCGGCGTCCGGAATCACCTGGAACGTGTGGTGCGGGGTGTGCGCGGCCAGCTCCCGCACGGCGGAGGCCGGACGCGGATCGCCGGCGCCGTGGATGTAGGTCACCCGCATCGGCAACGCGGCAGCGAGGCCGGAAACGTAGCCGGGCGGCCAGGACGTGATCTCCGTGCCGAGGGCCCGGTTCGCGGCGAAGTTGATCGGCAGGTCGACCGACGCGCTCTCCCGCGCCCAGGTCATCGCCATCGACCGGTCGGCGTGGTCGGTGAACCAGGACAGGACGCGGAACTCGACCTCCTCGTCGGCGGTGCGATCCGCCACCTCCAGCGCGGCCAGGCGTTCCCGTTGCGCCGGCGTCGTCCGGCGGAGGTGCTCGTCGTGGTACGGCGTCCGCCAGTCGCCGATGCCGACCCCGTCGAGGTAGACCACGCCGGCGACGTGGTCCGGGTAGGAGGCCGCGTAGAACAGCGCGAGCGTCGCGCCGAAGGAGTGACCGAGCACGATGATCCGCTCGTGGCCCCAGTACACGCGAAGCTCGTCGATGTCCTGCGCCAGCCGGCGCATGGACAGTGCGTCCGACGGTCCCGAGCGACCGCATCCCCGCTGGTCGAACCGATGCACGACGGTCAGGTCGTCGAGCATCTGCGCGAGAGCGGCGTGGTCGTCCCACAACCCCGGACCGCCGTGCAGGATGACGACCGGTACGGCGGAGGTCGCCGTGCCGGTCGTTGCGGTCCACAACCGAACGCCGTCAGATGTCGAAAACGGCATGCGGGGTGGCGAGCTCGACCGGACCGGGATACGTCTTGCGTGCGTTCTCGGCCTGGGTCTCGCGGTCGTACCAGGGCGGCACGTGGGTGATCACCAGCCGTTTGACGGCGGCCTTCTCGGCCTGTTCGCCGGCGTCGGCCGGTGTGAGGTGCAGGTCCGTCGGGTTCTTCGGGTCGTTGTCCGGCAGCGCTGCCTCGGACAGCAGCAGGTCGGCGCCGCGGGCGAGCTCGACCAGCGCATCGTTCGGCCCGGTGTCGCCGGTGTAGACCAGCGATTTGTTGCCGTGCTCAACCCGGATCGCGTACGCCGGCACCGGGTGCACCATCTCAGCGGTCCGGACGGTGAACGGTCCGATCTGCTGAACGCTCTGCCAGGCGTGGAACTCCAGCTCCTCCTCCATCCCGGGGTCAAGCGGCAGGTCGTACGCCAGCGCCATCCGGTACGCCGCCCCGGGCGGGCCGTAGACCGGGATCCGCGGGATCGGCGCACCCGGTGCGTACTTGGCCGAGACGTACAGGCCGCACAGGTCCATGCAGTGGTCAGGATGCAGGTGGGACAGGCCGATCGCACCGATCTCCGGAATGGCGAGATGCCGCTGGAGCGAGCCGAGGGCGCCACTGCCGAGGTCGAGGACCAGGTTGAACCCCTCGGCGGTGACCAGATAGCTCGAGGCGGCCGAGTCCGGCCCGGGGACGGACCCGGAGCAGCCGAGCACGGTGAGCTTCATGACTTGAACATTACCGGCGGGTTGCCGCCTTCGCAGAGAAGCCGGTGGCGCCCACGATGCCGGCGCACAGCAGATCCGGTTGCCTGGCGGCGATTTCACGCACGTCGGCGGCCGATCCGGTGCCATGGACAACATCCGGTGCGAGACCCGTCACACCCGCGACGAACGGGTCCGCGGTCAAGGCGCTGTCCAGGGCGCTGTCCACAGCGAGGCGCTCGAAGATTCAACGGATCCAGGCGAACTGGTCGACGCCGGACAGTACCGGACCGAGGAAGCGGGAGCCGATGGCGGCGAACTCGGCGGGGCTGCCGGTGGTGACGAACCGGTGCCGCGGCTCGGGCAGGTGATCCGGCCGGAGCAGGCCGGTCTTGGTCAGCACGCCGTACACGTCCTTGGCGCACTCCTCGGCGCTGCTGACGAGGGTGACGTTGTCGCCCATCACGTACGAGATGACGCCGGTCAGCAACGGGTAGTGCGTGCAGCCGAGGATGAGGGTGTCGACACCGGCCTCGACCAGGGGGTCGAGGTACTCGTGCGCGGCCTCCAGAAGCTCGGGACCGGACGTCACGCCGGACTCCACGAAGTCGACGAACCTCGGGCACGCCCGGGTGAACAGCTCGACCTGCGGCGCGGCGGCGAAGCCGTCCTCATAGGCCAGCGACGCCGCGGTGGCGCGCGTGCAGATCACGCCGACGCGCTGGTTCCGGGTGGCGGCGACCGCGCGGCGGGCGGCCGGAAGGATCACCTCGACCACCGGTACGTCGTACCGCTCGCGGGCGTCCCGGAGCATCGCGGCACTGGCCGAGTTGCAGGCGATCACGAGCATCTTGACGCCGGCCTCGACCAGGTGGTCGAGACACTCCAGCGCGTACTCGCGAACCTCGGCGATCGGCTTCGGCCCGTACGGCTGGCGGGCGGTGTCACCCAGGTAGAGGATCGGCTCGTGCGGCAACTGGTCGAGCACCGCGCGGGCGACCGTGAGTCCCCCGAAGCCTGAGTCGAAGATCCCCACCGGTGCGTCTGCCACGCCGGAAAGCTTAGCCGGGGCGGCGGAACGCCGGTGCTGGCACCTGTGGACGGGCCCGGGATCGGGCAGTGCTCAGGTCAGCCCCGCCTGAGGTTCACCACCGACACGCCGGACTTATCCACATCTTTACCCTGCGGAATTGCCTTTTCGGGTGATGCGCGCCACTCTGGAGCGATGTTTGCTCGACCGCCCCTCGTGAAGCCATGAGCTGTGGCATGAACATGGCGCACCACATCGCGGTGGTGCTGGGCACCACCGCCGCACCGAATCCGCAACCGGAGAACGCCACGGCCGCAGGGCAGGCCACCGGTCAGGCTGCGGACACGAACAGCACGATGGCGGACATCGCGGCGACCCTCGGGCCGACCGGGACGATGCTCGTGCTGGCCATGGCGGCGTTCGCTTTCTACGTCGTCTCGCTGTCGCTGCACCCGAACGCCAAGTGCCACCGGTGCAAGGGCGCCGGACGGCATCGCGGCGCGCTGTTCAGCTACGCCCAACGCCCCTGCACCAGCTGCAAGGGCCGCGGCGTCCACCCCCGGATCGGACGCAGGATCCTCTTCAAACAACCGTAGGCGGCAATGACGTAACCACCATCAGGTGCCTGTGGCAACGATCAGGCACGCGCGCCGGGCCGGGCACTCCGCCAGCCCCACCCGGTGACTCCTCACCCCGACGGCTCGCCCCGCCGGGCCCGGCACGACGACGGCATGTCGCCGCTCGGTTCAGTGCTGCGCAGTGTCACCCAGACCTGCGGAACGAGCCCGCAGTACGGCGTCGGCGCGGTCGGCGGCCTGGATCTTGGTCAGCACGTTGGACACGTAGTTGCGGACCGTCTTGGGGCGCAGCCCGAGCCGCTGCCCGATCGCAACGTTGCCGAGTCCGTTCGCGACCAGCGACAGGATCTCGTGCTCACGCTCGGGCAACTCCGGGAAGACCGGTGCCCGTGGCCCCGGCGGCTGATCCGCCAGCGCGATCAACCGCGCCGCGACGGCTCCGGAGAACACCACCTCGCCGGCCGCGACCGCCCGGATCGCCGCCACGATGCGCTCCGGCTCGGCGTCCTTCAGCAGGTAGCCGCGGGCCCCGGCCCGGACCGCCCCGAACACCGACTCGTCGTCCACCATCGTCAGCACCAGCGGCGCCACCCGCGGCGCGCTGACACCGAGCCGCCGGATCACCTCGACACCGCCCATCCCGGGCAGGTTGAGGTCGACGACGACCACATCCGGCGCGAGCCGTTCCACCAACTCGACCGCTTCCGGCCCAGACCCGGCCTCACCGACGACGGCCAGGTCCGGTTCCAACTCGATCCGGGTCCGCAACCCGAGCCGGAACATCGGGTGGTCCTCGACCAGCACCACGTCGACCGGTTCGGCGTTCACAGCGGGATCCTCCCGCACACCCGGGTCCCGGCCGGGCCGGACTCGACCTCGAGCCCGCCACCCAACGCCTCGGCCCGTTCCCGCACCGACACCAGCCCCACTCCCTCCGCGGCACCGTCGTCGAAGCCGTGGCCATCGTCGGCTACTCGGACCTCGATCCCGTCGTCCGTCACCGCCACGTCAACGGTCGCGGACCTCGCCGCGGTATGCCGGACGACGTTGGCCAGCGACTCCGAGACGATCCGCAGTACGGCGACCTCGACCGCGGCAGGCATCGGCTCGACCGGCAACTGGTGTCGCAGCCGAACGTCCAGCCCAGCGGTCCGGAACCTCTCGACTTCCGAGTCCAGCGCAGGCCCGAGCCCGGCATCCAGCGCAGCCGGCTGGAGGTCCCGGCTGATGCGCCGGACCTCGGTGATCGCGGCGCGCGCCTGCCCTTCCAGATGGGCGAGCAGATCCTCGGGTCGCGCACCACGCTCAGCCGCGAGCCGCAGCGAGTCCACCGTCAGCAACTGTCCGGCGAGCAATGGTCCGACTCCGTCGTGGAGGTCGCGGCGTAACCGCCTCCGCTCGTCCTCGCGCGCAGTCGTGGCGAACGCCCGAGCCGTCCGCAACTCGCCGGCCTCACGCTGCGCCCGGAGCACGAGTACGACGAACGGCAGCACCTCGCGCAGAGCCCGCCGATCCCGGCGCGACAGCCGAGGCCCCTCTGTCGATGCGACGAGCAGTGCGCCAAGCGTCGTACCGGCACCGTCGACCACGCTCTCGCGGTGTGCCTCGGCCGGCGGATCACCGTGCACCCACAGAGGTCTCGCCGTCGGCGTCGAGGACCTTGACGTACGGCAGGACGAGGGCGGCCGCGATGGTCTCGGCGAGGTTGGCCGGGCGACCGTCGCTGCCGGCGATGCCGTGGGCGAGCAGCGCCGCGATTCCACCCGGGCGACCGCCGGGCCCCAACAGCCGGTCGAGGAACCAGCCACCCGCCCGGGCCAGGAGCAGGCCGCCGGCCAACGCCAGCGCCGCGACCACCGCAGCGCCCACCACCGATGCGGACGCCCGTGCCATCGACAGGCTCGCGAGGGCGACGAGACCGACGTACGCCGCGAGCAGCAGGATGACCGCACCGGCGTAGAGGACGGTACGGCGTAGCACGAGGCTCACGTCGTACAAGCGATAGCGCAGCAGAGCGAAGCAGATGCCGAGGATCATCGCGACGAACGCGAGGTATGCCGTGGTGACCAGGCCCAGCTGCCAGTGCTCGACCAGGTCCACGATCGAGAGCACGTTGGCCACCACGACGTTGCCGGCCAGCAGAACGAAGCCGAGTACGAACCACTTCGCCTGCTGCCGGGCCGTCCAGTCCGACACTCGCACGTAGCGGTGGATCTGGATGCCGGCTAGCAGGATCACCGACAGCAAGTCGTACAGCCCTTGCGGCGCGGAGTCCGGCTGGACGTAGTCGAGCTGGTTGCCGACAACCAGACCCGCACCGATCAACCCGACGACCGGCCAGGCCCAGCGGAACCACCGAGGATGCCAGCGGCCGTCCGGGAACAGTCCCATCAGCAGCGGCATCGTCAGCTGGATCGACGCGATCAGGACGGTCCGCAGTACGACGGCAGCGCCGCCTTGCTCGGCCAAGGCGTCAGCGAAGGGACCGACGAACACACCACCGAGCTGTATGGCGGTCACCATTGCCACCAGGGATGGGCGGCGCCATACGAGCACAACGCTCACACCCAACGCCAGCAACAGAAGGGCCCAGCTGACGACCGTGATCACGGCGGCGTAGGCGCTCACGGACAGGCGGAGGGCGGCCAGCACTTCCAAGGACGGAGCCGTGGGCCGCTCGAACGGGAGGCAGATACCGCGGTCACAGGGCTCGAGGATCCGGCGATGCACCCCGGGCGTGCCGAGGACCGCCGTCGTGAGCGCCACCAAGGTGACGCCCACGGCGACGGCCCGGGCCCACCGGATCTGCGCCAACGCGAACTCCCCCTCGCGGTCCGCCTCGGCAGCCGGTCAGCCTGCCGTGACGGAACGTGCGGTCCTGACCATCACGATGCCGACAATCGCTGCCAACAGCAACGGCACGACCGGCGGAGCGCCGAACGCGACGGCGGTCACCACCGTCAGTACGGCGAGCGCCGCGACCACCACTCCAGTACGACGAGCCACGCCGGCCCGGCGCAGCAACACCAGCATTCCGAGCAGAGCGAGCGAACCAGCCACCGTGCTGAGCGTGATAGCCCGGTTGTACACCGCGTCGTAAGCGCCGAACCAGCCGTCCGGGTTGTCGGTGCCGAGGGCGTAGTCGAGGGCGAAGACGGCAAGCCAGCACAGCGGCATCACGGCGCCGGCGAAAACGCTCGCGCGGCCGAGGACTCCGTACGTCGCAAGGCGGACGCCCGCGATGTAGATACCGAGCGTGAGCATGACCAGAACGAGCAGCAGGACGCCCTGCCAGATCTGGTTGTATTCGTGGTTGATCGGCGCGACCGCCTCGGCCGGCAGGTCGTTCAGCGAAACGCCGCGTTGCTCGGCGGCCGCGCTCAGTGCGGCGTCGTACCCGTTGGTGGTCGCGATCATCGTGGCGACGAAGACGACGAAGCCGATGAACGAACCGATCAGCAGCCGGCCGGCCCGGCTGAGCTGCCGGCCGTCGGTGATGGTCAGCGCCGGTGAACCGGTGCTCGTGGTGGACATGGTCCCCTCCCAAAGTCGAAACGGAATGTCTCGACCTTGGGCGTCCCGGCGTCCCACCCACCAGGGACGAAGCGTCCCGAGGGGTTGGGAATCAGGCCCAGAGTTGGCCTTCGAGGCGGTCCTCGGCCTCGTCGATGGTGCCTTCGTAGGCCCCGGTCGACAGGTACTTCCAGCCGCCGTCGGCGACCACGAAGGCGATGTCCGCGGACTCGCCGTCCCGGACGCACTTGGCGGCCTGGCCGAGCGCCGCGTGCAGGATCGCGCCGGTCGAGATGCCGGCGAAGATCCCCTCGTTGTCGAGCAGTTCGCGGACCCGCCGGACGGCGTCCCGCGGTCCGACCGAGAACCGCGCGTCGATCAGCGTCTCGTCGTACAGCTCGGGGACGAAGCCCTCGTCGAGGTTGCGCAGGCCGTAGACGAGCTCGCCGTACCGCGGCTCGGCGGCGACGATGCGGACCTCCGGCTTGTGCTCCCGGAAGAACCGGCCGGCGCCCATCAGCGTGCCGGTGGTGCCGAGGCCGGCCACGAAGTGCGTCACCGACGGCAGGTCGGCGAGGATCTCGCGGGCGGTGCCGTCGTAGTGCGCGGCCGCGTTCGAGGGGTTGCCGTACTGGTAGAGCATCACCCAGTCGGGGTGCTCCTCGGCGACCTGCTTGGCCACCCGGACCGCCTCGTTCGAGCCGCCCGCGGCCGGGGAGGAGATGATCTCGACACCCCACATCCGCAGGATCTGCCGGCGCTCCTCGGAGGTGTTCTCCGGCATCACGCAGACCATCCGGTAGCCGCGCAGCTTGGCCGCCATCGCCAGCGAGATGCCGGTGTTGCCGGACGTCGGCTCCAGGATCGTGTTGCCCGGCCGGAGCCGGCCGTCCTTCTCCGCGTCCAGCAGCATCCGCAGCGCCGCCCGGTCCTTGATCGAACCGGTCGGGTTGTGGTCCTCCAGCTTGGCCCACAGCCGGACGTCGGCCGAGGGTGACAGCGTGGGCAGCCCGACCAGCGGCGTACCCCCGACCGAGTCGAGCAGGCTGTCGAAGCGCATGCTCAGCCGCCGGCCACCGCGGGCAGCACGACGATCACGTCGCCGTCCTTGACCTCGGTCTTCAGGCCGCCGGTGAAGCGGACGTCCTCGTCGTTCACGTACACGTTCACGAACCGGCGCAGCTCCTCCGGCTGACCCTCGACGATGCGCTCCTTCAGGCCCGGGTGGGCGCCGTTCACGTTGTCGATGAGTTCGGCCAGCGTGGCACCGTCGCCGTTCACGGCCTTCTCACCACCGGTGTAGGTGCGCAGAATCGTCGGCACGCGCAACTCGATCGCCATATCTCAGTTCTCTCCTTCGGTTTCTGTATAGGAACCAACCACGCGCACTTCTTCTTCCACGACCTCGCCGTCGATGATCCGGTACGACCGGAACTCGACCGGACCGTCGTACGCCGGGGAGTCCGCGCCGTCGCGGGTCGACACCAGCACGTAGTGCGCGCCGGGCTCCTGCGCGAGGTTGATGTCCGTCCGCGACGGGTACGCCTCGGTCGCGGTGTGTGAGTGGTAGATCACCACCGGTTCCTCGTCGCGCTCGTCCATCTCCTTGTACAGCCGGAGCAGATCGCCGGAGTCGAACTCGTAGAACGTCGGCGACATCGCCGCGTTGAGCATCGGGACGAACCGCACCGCCCGGTCGGAGCCCACCGGCCCCGCGACCACGCCGCACGCCTCGTCCGGGTGGTCCCGGCGGGCGTGCGCGACGATCGCGTCGTGCGTCGCCCTCTCGATGATCAGCACGACTCCACGGTACGGGGACCGCCGGACGCGTCCTGCCAACCCGGCAGTCGGTCCAGCATGCGGACAGTGGGGCTACCAGCGGTCGTGGAGGTGCGGGCGGATCAGGGCGTCGTACGTCTCCCGGACGGCGGCGAGCTGGTCGGCGCCGAGCGGGGAGAGCTGGGCGGCGGCGAGGTTGCCGGCCACCTGGGCCGGATTCCGGGCGCCGGGGATGACGACCGTCACACCGGGCTGGTCGATGATCCAGCGGAGCGCGAACTGGGCCATCGTCGCGCCGGCCGGCAGCCAGGGCATCAGCCGGCGGACGGCCTCCAGGCCGGTGGTGAAGTCGACACCGGAGAAGGTCTCGCCGACGTCGAAGGCCTCGCCGTGGCGGTTGTAGGTGCGGTGGTCGTCGGCGTCGAAGACGGTGTTCTCGTCGTACTTGCCGGACAGCAGGCCGCTGGCGAGCGGGACCCGGGCGATGATGCCGATGCCCGCCTCGCGGGCCGCGGGCAGCACCTCGTCGAGCGGCTTCAGCCGGAACGCGTTCAGGATGATCTGCACGGAGGCGACGTTCGGCCGGGCGATCGCGGTGAGCGCCTCCGCGCAGGTCTCCACGCTCACGCCGTACGACGCGATCCTGCCCTCGGCCACCATCGCGTCGAGCGCGTCGAACACCGCGCCGGTCGAGTACACCGGGGTCGGCGGACAGTGCAGCTGGACCAGGTCGATGGTGTCGACCCCGAGGTTCTGCCGGGATCGGTCGTTCCAGGCGCGGAAGTTGGCCGGTGAGTAGTTCTCCGGGACCTGATCAGCCCGGCGGCCCATCTTGGTGGCCACGGTCAGACCGTCGTACTCCGCCAGCACCTGACCGATCAGGCGCTCGCTGCGCCCGTCGCCGTACACGTCGGCGGTGTCGATGAAGGTGACGCCGCCCTCGACCGCGGTCCGCAGCACGGCGAGTGCGTCGCTCTCGTCCACCGAGCCCCAGTCGGCGCCCAGCTGCCACGCTCCGAGTCCGACCACGCCCACATCCCGGCCGGTCCGGCCCAGCCTCCGTGTCTCCATGAGGGCAACCCTAAGCAAGCACCTCGACGTGCAGCTCGGCGCCCTCGGCGACCGTGAGTTCGTCGGCGAGGGTCTCCGCCATGATCAGCCGCCGGTGTGTCTCCACGGCCGCGACCACCTGCGCCTCCGCGGTCAGCGACAACCGGATCCGGTCGCTGACCTCGAGCCCGGCCTCCCGGCGCGCCTGCTGGATCGCCCGGATCACGTCGCGGGCGACACCTTCGGCTGCCAGCTCCGGTGTGACCGTCGTGTCGAGGACGACGAAGCCGCCGCCGGCGAGCAGTCCGCTCGCCGAGCCACCCTCGGCCAGGGTGGTGTCCAGGCTGTACTCACCGTCCTGCAACTCGATGCCCCCGGCAACCACCAGGCCGTCCGGCGACACCGACCAGTCCCCGCTCTTCGACGCCGTGATCACCTGCTGGACGTCCGGTCCCAGCCGGGGACCCGCCGCCCGGGCGTTGACCGTCAACCGCTGCGAGACCGGCGCGTCGACCGCGTCCGGCGAGGTCAGCACGACCTGGCGCACGTTCACCTCCGCGGCGATCAACGGCACCAGCGACTCCAGGTCCGTGGCGGTTGCCACGGTCAGCGAGGGCAGCGGCTGCCGGGCGCGGATCCCGGCCGCCTTCCGGATCGACGACGCGACCGAGCAGACCTCGCGCGCCCGCTCCATCCGGGCGACCAGCTCGGGGTCGTCGGGCAGGTCGCCGGCGACCGGCCAGTCGGTCAGGTGCACGGAGCGCTCACCGGTCAGCCCGCGCCAGATCTCCTCGCCGACGAGCGGCAGCAGCGGGGCCGCGGTCCGGCACAGCACCTCGAGCCCGGTGTAGAGCGTGTCGACCGCGTCCTGCGACCCGGCTCCGAAACGGTCCCGGGAGCGGCGGATGTACCAGTTGGTGAGGATGTCCACGTACCCGGCGATCGCGTCGCAGGCCGCGGCGATGTCGTAGCGGTCGAGGTGCTCCTGGACGTCGGTGACGAAGATCCGCAGCCGGGCCAGCAGGTATCGGTCCAGCAGGTCCGGCGAATCGGTCGACCACGATCCCGTGGCGCCGGCGGCGTTCGCGTACAGGGCGAAGAAGTACCAGGCGTTCCACAGCGGGATCAGCGTCTGCCGGACGCCGTCGCGGATGCCGTCCCCGGTGACGATCAGGTTGCCGCCGCGCAGGATCGGGCTCGACATCAGGAACCAGCGCATCGCGTCCGCGCCGTCGCGGTCGAAAACCTCCGACACGTCCGGGTAGTTGCGCAGCGACTTGCTCATCTTCTGGCCGTCGCTGCCGAGCACGATGCCGTGGCTCAGGCAGGACGAGAACGCCGGCCGGTCGAACAGCGCGGTCGCCAGGATGTGCATGGTGTAGAACCAGCCGCGGGTCTGGCCGATGTACTCGACGATGAAGTCGCCCGGGAAGTGATGCTCGAACCAGGTCGTGTTCTCGAACGGGTAGTGCACCTGCGCGAAACTCATCGAGCCCGAGTCGAACCACACGTCCAGGACGTCGGGCACCCGGCGCATCGTCGACTTCCCGGTCGGGTCGTCCGGATTCGGCCGGGTCAGCTGGTCGGCGTACGGGCGGTGCAGGTCCGGGACCGGCACCCCGAAGTCCCGTTCGAGCTCCTCGATCGAGCCGTACACGTCGATCCGCGGGTACGCCGGGTCGTCCGACCGCCACACCGGGATCGGCGAACCCCAGAACCGGTTCCGGCTGATCGACCAGTCCCGCGCGTTCGAGAGCCACTTGCCGAACTGGCCGTGCTTGACGTGCTCGGGGACCCAGGTGATCTGCTCGTTCAGCTCGACCATCCGGTCCCGGATCCGGGTCACCTCGACGAACCAGCTCGACACCGCCTTGTAGATCAGCGGGTTCCGGCACCGCCAGCAGTGCGGGTAGCTGTGCACATAGCTGTCCTCGCGCACCAGCGCCCCGGCCGACCGCAGGTCGCGGATGATCGGCCGGTTCGCCTCGAACACGTGCATCCCCTGGTACGGCGGCACGACGCCGGTGAACCGGGCGCCGTCGTCCACGGTCAGCACGGTCGGGATCCCGGCCGCCTCACAGGCCAGCTGGTCCTCCTCGCCGTACGCGGGAGCCAGGTGGACGACGCCCGTACCGTCGTCGGTGGTGACGTGCTCGGCCGCGATCACCTGGAACGCGTTCGTGGTGCCGGCCAGGAAGTCGAACAGCGGGGTGTAGTGCAGGCCGACGAGGTCGGCACCCTTCAGCCGGCGGAGCACCTCGTCTCCGAGGCCGGCGAAGTCTCCGTGCGCACCGGCGTACGCCGCCAGCCGCGCCTCGGCCAGGATCACCGGACGGCCCTCGGCGTCGTTCACGACCACGTAGTCGAGGTCCGGGCCGACCGCCATCGCCAGGTTGCTCGGCAGGGTCCACGGCGTGGTCGTCCACGCGAGCAGGCGTTCGCCGGTCTCCAGCTCGACCGCGACCGTGATCGACGGGTCCTGGCGTGGCTGGTAGACGTCGTCGTCCATCCGCAGTTCGTGGTTCGACAGCGGGGTCTCGTCGTTCCAGCAGTACGGCAGGACGCGCAGGCCCTCGTACACCAGGCCCTTGTCGTAGAGCGTCCTGAACGCCCAGATCACCGACTCCATGTAGTCGCGGTTGAGCGTCTTGTAGTCGTTGTCGAAGTCGACCCAGCGGGCCTGCCGGGTGACGTAGCTGCGCCACTCGCCGGTGTACTTCAACACCGAGGCGCGGCAGGCGTCGTTGAACTTCTCGATCCCGAGCTCGAGGATCTCGGCCTTCGTCTTCAGCCCGAGCACCCGCTGCGCCTCCAGCTCGGCCGGCAGCCCGTGCGTGTCCCACCCGAACCGCCGCTCGACCCGCCGCCCCCGCATCGTCTGGTACCGCGGCACGACGTCCTTCACGTACCCGGTCAACAGATGCCCGTAGTGCGGCAACCCGTTCGCGAACGGCGGCCCGTCGTAGAAGACGAACTCGTTCGCCCCCTCCTCCCCCGCGGCCCGCCGCTCCACCGACGCCTGGAACGTCCCGTCCGTCTCCCAGTACTCCAACACCCGACGTTCGACCGTGGGAAAGTCCGGACTGGCAGTCAGCCGGGCACCGCTTCTCGGGTAGCTCACTCACCGCATCGTAGGCGAGGGCCCGCGCCGACGCGTCCCCCATGTGCGGATCGCTCGCCGCCGTCTGACGGGGGCTCGGACACCACTTGGTGCCTTCGAACACGTTATTGCCTGTCCGAGCTCCCCGTTTGCTGGTCAAGGCCCCGGCGCCGCTACGCACCTGGCGCGCGCCGGGCTCTGGGCACCTGCCGCACCCGCTCAGCGCATGTTGTGGAGGAGGGCGGACTGCAGGTAGCCGAGCCAGTCGTACAGGTCGTAGGTGAGGCGCCGGGGGTCGTCGTCCGGGAGTTTCTCCCAGGTGGCGTAGTCGTCCTCTTCCTTGATGTCCAGCCGGGTCCCGATCGCCAGGCGGAGGTCGTTGAGCGCCCGCAGCCAGGACAGCTGCTCGTCCGGCTCCAGCGCGATCTCGTCGGCGCCGGAGTCCTCGAGGGCGGACAGCACCCGCTTGGCGTCCCCGATCTTCCCGTCGCGCAGCCCGCGCTCGGTGAACCGCCGGAACTCGGCGGACGCCATGTCGTCCTCCTTGTACGCGTCCGGCAGCAGCCGCTGCAGAACGACGTCCTCCGGCGGCGACGTCGGTCCGTCGCTGTCGAGCAGCGCGGCCAACGGGTCCGACGACTCGGTGGCGCGCGGCGGCATCCCGTCGTACAGCAGCTCGACCAGGTTGCGGAGCAGATTCGCCAGGATGTCGGCCTCGTGTTCGGCGAAACTGACGACCACGGTCTTGCGGCGCTTGCGGAACCGCGTCACGACTTCTCGCAGGTGGCCCACAGGCCGTAGGAGTGCATCGCCTCGACGTCGCGTTCCATCGCCTCGCGGTTCCCGTTCGACACCGCGGACTTGCCGTCGGTGTGCACCTGCATCATCAGTTTCTCGGCCTTCTGCTTGGAGTAGCCGAAGTAGGTCTGGAAGACGAAGGTGACGTAGTCCATCAGGTTGACCGGATCGTTCCAGACGATCGTCACCCACGGTGGGCTCAGCTCGATCGCCTCGTCGACCTCGGGGCTCTCGAGTTCGCTTGGTGCGGTGCTCACCGGTCCATTCTCTCCATCATCGGTTCCTGGTTCGCAATAGGCTGCCCTTGTGACCCACGCAGTGACGGACTCCACCGCGCTCCTGACCGACCACTACGAGCTGACCATGCTGCAGGCCAGTCTGGCCGACGGCACGGCGCACCGCCGATCGGTCTTCGAGCTGTTCGCCCGGCGGTTGCCGGACGGCCGCCGGTACGGCGTGGTGGCCGGCGTGAACCGGCTGCTCGACGCGCTGGAGCGGTTCCGCTTCGACGAGCAGACGATCGCCTTCCTGGCCGATCGGGGTGTCGTCGACCAGGCTACCCGGGACTGGCTGGCGGCGTACCGGTTCAGTGGCGACATCTCCGGGTATGCCGACGGCGAGATCTTCTTCCCCGGCTCACCGGTACTGGTGGTCGAGTCCAGCTTCGCCGAGGCCGTCCTGTTGGAAACCGTTTTCCTATCGATCCTGAACCATGACTCCGCGGTCGCCTCGGCCGCCTCCCGGATGACCTGGTGGGCCGGCGGCCGGCCATGCATCGAGATGGGCTCGCGGCGCACCCATGAGGAGGCCGCGGTCGCCTCCGCGCTGGCGGCGTACATCGGCGGGTTCACCGCCACCTCCAACCTGGCCGCCGCCCGCCGGTTCGGCATCCCGAGCACCGGTACGGCGGCGCACTCGTTCACCCTGCTGCACGACCGGGAGCGGGACGCGTTCACCTCCCAGGTGGATGCCCTGGGCAAGGGAACGACGCTGCTGGTCGACACCTACGACGTGGCCGAGGCGATCCGCACCGCGATCGACATCACCGGGCCCGAGCTGGGCGCGGTCCGGCTGGACTCCGGCGACCTGCCGTCGCTGGCCGGCCAGGTCCGCGAGCAGCTGGACGCGCTCGGCGCGACCAGGACCCGGATCATCGTCACCAGCGACCTGGACGAGTTCCAGATCGCCGCGCTGGCCCCGGCGCCGGTCGACGGGTACGGCGTGGGCACCTCACTGGTCACCGGGAGCGGCTACCCGACCTGCGGGTTCGTCTACAAGCTGGTCGCCCGCGAGGACGCGGACGGGACGCTGGAGCCGGTCGCGAAGAAGAGTGTGGACAAGATCTCCATCGGCGGCCGCAAGTGGGCGCTGCGCCGGCGGTCGGCCACCGGCGTCGCCGAGGTCGAGTTGATCGGCGTGGGTGAGCAGCCGGTGGACGACGGCGACGACCGCGAGCTGCTGAAGCCGCTGGTCGAGGGCGGCGAGATCGTCGGCCACAGTACGCCGGACGAGGCGCGGGCCCACCACCTCAAGGTCCGTGACGAGCTCCCACGCTACGCCAGCCAGCTGAGCCGCGGCGAGCCCGCGATCCCGACCGAGTACATCGGCGACTACGACGCGCGGAACCCGTTCATGCCGCGGAGCCACACGTGAGCACCGAGCAGGCCGAGGACCGGCCGCGGACCGCGGCCGAGTGGCCGCCGGAGGCACCCGCGAGTGGGGCGGACGTGCTGATCGCGCTGCGGTTCGCCGACCGGGCGGCCCGGAAGGCGGTCAGCGAGGAACTGGCCGGGACCGGCCTGCACACCGGCCAGGAGCTGGTGCTCGCCAAGCTCCTGCACCACGGCTCGCTGCCGGTCGCCCAGCTCGCGAAGGTCCTGGACGTCGAGGTGCCGACGGCGACGAAGACCACCCAGCGGATGGAGACCGCGGGTCTGGTCCGCCGGGTGAAGAACTCCGCCGACGCCCGCCAGGTCAGCATCGAGCTCACCGACCGCGGTGTCGAGCTCGCGCACACCGTCCAGGAGGTCTACGACCGCGCGGGTCGCCGCGCCCTCGCTCAGCTGAGTCCCGAAGACCGCCGCGTCCTGCGCAACCTGCTCTGGACCATCACCACGACCCTGGAGCCGATCTCATCGCACTAGGCACGACCCAGGTACGTGTCCAGGTAGGGGTTGCGGAACTTGCCGTCCGGGTCGTACTTCGCGGCCAGGTCGACGAACTCGGGCACCTTCGGGTAGCACGACCGCAGGTACGCCGCGTCGGCGGCGAACACCTTGCCCCAGTGCGGCCGGGCCCCGAGCGGGTTGAGCCGGTCCTCGAGGGCCGCGACCACCGGACGTACGGCGGCCTCGTCCTGGATCCAGGTGAAGTGCAGGGCCACGGTGTCGCGCCCCTGGCTCGGGCTCAGCCAGAGCTCGTCGGCGGCGATCGTCCTGACCTCGGACACCTGGATCGCCGGCGCCAACTGGTTGCCCAGGGCCCGCAGTACCTCGAACGCCTCGGCCGCCTTCGCCCGCGGCACGAAGTACTCCGACTGCAGCTCGTCGCCGTTGCTCGGGGTGAACTCCAGCCGGAAGTGCGGCAGCCGCTCGTTCCACGGACCCGGTACGCCGCCCTGCTGGGTCGCGTAGTCGGCCGGCATCGACTTGATCGGGTGCCGGGCTCCGTCGGCGACGCGGGCGCCGAGCCACTCGTTCTCGATCGGCGCGCCGGCGCGCTGCTTGCGCCACACCATCACGTCCGGGTCGACCCAGTCGGTGAACGCGCTGACGCTGTACGCGCTCCCCATCACCTCGGCGAAGTCGCTGCCGAGCCGGTCCACCGGCAGTCCGTCGTACACCACCTGGCTGATCTCGTACGACGGCTGGACGTCGAGCGTCAGGCTGACGGTCACGCCGAGCGCGCCCAGCGAGATGACCGAGCCGGCGAAGTCGGGGTGGTCGCGGGTCACCGTGACCAGGTCGCCCTCGGCGTCGACGAACGTGATCGCGTTGACCGCGTCGGCGAGCGGGCCGTTGGTGTCGCCGGAGCCGTGGGTGCCGGTCGAGCATGCCCCGGCCACGGAGATGTGCGGCAGCGAGCCGAGGTTGTGCAACGCGAGTCCGCGGGCCTGCAGCGCCGCGGTGATCTCGCCGTACCGGAGACCGGCCGAGACCGTCACCCCGCCGTCGCCGACGTCGATCACCTTCGGCAGGCCGGCGACGCTGACGAGCGTCCCGGTGCTGTCGGCGATCCGGTTGAACGAGTGCCCGGTGCCGAGCACGCGGACCTTCTCACTGCGGCCGACGAGCTCCTGCAGCTCCGGCACCGACGACGGGCGTTCGAGCGGACCCGCGAAGCTGATGTTCCCGGCCCAGTTGGTCAATCCGGCCATCGTTCCGCCCCTTCTCCCGGCACTTCCGCCCCCGACTCTGACACATCGCCCGCTCCCGGGCAGCCGGGTCTTACCCCTTGGAGACCACCGTAAATTTCGAGCACCCCGGCGCCCGGCCCATGAGGGTGACGAAGGCAACCAATCCCGGCCGGAACCTCCGGTGCCTCTAGCGGAGCATCAGCACCGCGGCGACGACGCCGGCGATCACGATCAGGACGCGCAGCAGGGCGGCCGGGAGGCGGCGGCCGATGTGGGAGCCGACGTACCCGCCGACGACCGAGCCGATCGCGAGCAGCCCGGCCGCGGTCAGGTCGAGGTCGGCGACCAGGACGAAGATGAAGCCGGCGACCAGGTTCGCGGCGAGCAGGGCGAGGGTCTTGAGCGCGTTGACGATCCGCAGGTCGAGATCGAGCCCGAAACCGAGGACCGCCATCATCATCACTCCCGCGCCGGCGCCGAAGTAGCCGCCGTACACCCCGGTCAGCGCCGCGAAGAACGTGGTCGCCGGGGTCATCGTGGTCCGCTCGCCCTGCGGGTGCTCGTGCCGCGACCTCAGCCACCTGGTGATCCACGGCTGGACGCCGACGATCAGGCAGGTGAACAGGATCAGCCAGGGTGCCAGCGAGGCGAAGACGCCCGGCGGCAGCGCGAGCAGCAGCGCGGCACCACCGATCGCCCCGATCGCGCAGGTCAGGATCACGGCGACCGTGGTCGGGCGGCGTACCTCGCGCAACTCGCGGCGGTAGCCGAACGACCCGCTCATCGCGGCCGGCAGGAGGCCGAGCGTGTTCGACGCGTTCGCGACCACGGGCGGGATGCCGAGCGCGATCAGGACCGGGAAGCTGAGCAGCGACGCCACCCCGACCGTCGACGTCAGGATGCCGGCGCCGAGCCCGGCAGCGATGACGGCGACATGTTCCGGCCCGGTCACGGCTGCTCGCGGAGCAGCGCGACGTCCGAGACGAGCATGACGTGCTCGTGCATGGCCGCCGCGGCCGCGGCCGGGTCGCCGGCGGCGATCGCGTCGGCCACCCTCCGGTGCCCGGCCAGCGACTCCCGCGGCCGCCCGGGCTGCGACAACGACTCCAGCCGGGTCTCCCGGATCAGGTCGTGGATCGCTGCCATCATCTGTGTGAGCAACTCCGACCGGGCGGCCGCGGTGATCGCGCCGTGGAACTGCTCGTCCGCGTCCACGCCGCGTCCGCCGGCCTCGATGTCGCGTTCCATCTCCTCGAGCGCCGCCCGGATCGCGGCCAGGTCGGCGTCGGTACGGCGGATCGCGGCGAGCGCGGCCAGTTTCGACTCCAGCGCGTCGCGGGCCTCGATGATCTCCGGGAGCCGGTCGGCGTGCGCCCGGATCGCCTCGATCACCGCACCGGTCCGGGCCCGCTCGGTCAGCACCGTCCCGTCGCCGTGCCGAACCACGACCACTCCGATCACCTCGAGCGCGACCAGCGCCTGGCTGAGCGTCGCCCGGCTCACCCCGAGCCGCTGTGCCAGCTCCCGCTCGGGCGGCAGCCGGTCGCCGGGCAGGAGGCCGTTCTCCGCGATCCAGGTGGAGATCTGGTCCGCGACCTGCTCGTAGAGGCGTGACCGCAGTACTGGACGGGGGAACCGTGGCGAGTCCATGCGACCCAGCTTATTGACAACTGGCTCATTGGCCTATTGGCTAGGCCACTGAGCCAAACCGGTGAGTAACGTCCAGCCCCGGAAGAAGGAACCGTCATGGGACCAGAGTGGGTCGCGATCCTGGCGCTCGTCGCGCTGTTCGTCATGGGCACCGTGCTGCCGATCAACATGGGTGCGCTCGCGTACGTCGCGGCGTGGCTGGTCGGCATGTTCTCGCTGCACCTGAGTGAGCGGGAGATCCTGGCCGGCGTGAGCGGCGATCTCGTCCTCACCCTGATCGGTGTCACCTATCTGTTCGCGATCGCCAAGAACAACGGCACCGTGGACCTGATAGTCGCCAGCGCGGTCAGAGCCGTCGGCGGCCGGGTCGCGCTGATCCCGTGGGTGATGTTCGCGGTGACCGCGCTGCTGACCGCGATCGGCGCGGCCAGCCCGGCCGCCTGCGCGATCATCGGCCCGATCGCCCTCGGCTTCGCCGGCCGGTACAGGATCAACCCGCTGATGATGGGCATGTTCGTCGTCCACGGTGCGCAGGGCGGCGGCTTCTCGCCGATCAGCATCTACGGCACGATCACGAACTCGGTGATGGAGCAGAACAACCTGCCGTCGTCCGAACTGACTGTGTTCCTGGCCAGCCTGGCCGTCAACCTGGTGATGGCGGCGATCCTGTTCGTCCTGCTCGGCGGCCGCCGGCTGATGAAGCAGCGGATCGACCCGAACGAGCCGGACACGATCACCGACGACCTGCACAGGGGCGGCCCGCCGGTGACCGCACGCGGCACCGGGACCTCGACGTCGACCAGCACCCAGGCGACCGGCGTACGCCGGGACCAGGTGCTGACCCTGGTGGCGTTCCTCGGGGTGGCGGTGATCGCGCTGGCCTTCGACAAGAACATCGGTTTCGTGTCGATCACGGCCGCGGTCCTGCTCGCGACCCTCTCGCCGCAGCAGCACCGGGACGCGATCAAGCAGGTCGCCTGGCCGACCGTTCTGCTGGTCGCCGGCGTCAGCACGTACGCCGCGGTGCTCACCGAGGCCGGGTCGCCCGAGTTCGTCGGCAACTGGGCCGCCGGCCTGGGCGCGGCCGTGATCGGCGCGCTGGTGCTCTGCTACGTCGGCGGGGTGGTGTCGGCGTTCGCGTCGTCGACCGCGCTGCTGCCGGTGATCATCCCGATCGCGGTCCCGCTGGTCGCGAACGGCGGGATCAACGCCGGCCTGTTCGTCGCCGCGCTCGCGATCGCGTCGACGATCGTCGACGTCAGCCCGTTCTCCACCAATGGCGCGCTGATGCTGGCGAACCGGCCGGACACGGTCACCGAACCGGTGTACTACAAGCAGATCCTCACCTACAGCATGATCGTGGTCGCCGCCGGGCCGCTGCTGGTCTGGGCCGCGCTCGTGGTCCCCGGCTGGTGACCGCGATGGTGACGAGGATGCCCGGACCGCTCGGCGACGTCCTGGTCGTCGACCTGTCCCGGGCGCTGGCCGGCCCGCAGGCGACGATGATGCTCGGCGACCTCGGTGCGCGGGTGATCAAGGTCGAGGCGCCGGGCCGCGGCGACGACACCCGCGGCTGGGGTCCGCCGTTCGTCGGCGGCGAGTCGACGTACTTCCTGTCGGCGAACCGGAACAAGGAGTCGATCGCTCTCGACCTCAAGGACGCGACGGATCGCGACGTGCTGCTCCGGCTGGTCGACCGCGCGGACGTGCTGGTGGAGAACTTCCGCACCGGCGTGCTCGAGCGGCTCGGTCTCGGCATCGACGTCCTCCGGGAACGCAATCCCCGGCTGGTCGTGCTGTCGATCACGGGGTTCGGCCACGACGGTCCCGAGGGTGGACGGGCCGGGTACGACCAGATCGCCCAGGGCGAGGCCGGGCTGATGTCACTCACCGGTTCGGGGCCCGACGACCCGCAGCGGGCGGGCGTGCCGATCGGCGATCTCCTCGCCGGGATGTACGGCGCGTACGGCGTCCTGGCCGCCCTGCACGAACGCGCGACGACCGGGGTGGGCAGTGTCGTCCGTACGTCGTTGCTTGCGGCAATCGTCGGCGTCCACGCCTTCCAGGGCACCCGGTTCACCGTCGCCGGCGAGGTGGGGCGGGCGCAGGGCAACCATCACCCGTCGATCGCGCCGTACGGGTTGTTCCACTGCGCGGACGGCGCGGTCCAGATCGCGGTCGGAAGCGAGAGCCTGTGGCAACGGTTCTGCGCTGCCTTCGGCATCGATCCGGACGGGTTGACGACCAACGCCCACCGGGTCGCGCACCGGGATCGGCTGATCGAGGTGGTGGAGAGCGCGTTCGCCGGGCTGACGGGTGCCGAGCTGCTGGCCAGGCTGGCGGAGGCCGGCGTACCGGCGGGAAAGGTGCGGACGCTCGACGAGGTGTACGCGTGGGACCAGACGGCCAGCCAGGGACTCCTGGTCGACGTCGAGCACCCGACCCTCGGCCCGCTCCGGCTGCCCGGCCCGCCACTGCGTTTCTTCACCGGCGACCAGGAGACGACTCCACGGGCCCATCGCCCGCCGCCGGCGCTCGACGAGCACGGCGCGGCCGTCCGCGACTGGCTGGACACGTGAGCACGGCGTTGATCGATGCGGTCCTCGACCCCGGTTCGTTCACGTCCTGGGACCGACCGGCCGCGCTGGACTCGCGCTATCTGCTCGAGGCCGCCGAACGAGCCGGCACCGACGAGGCCGTGCTCACCGGCCGCGGGCTCGTCCGGGGTCGCGCGGTCGCGGTGCTGGTGAGTGAGTTCGCCTTCCTGGCCGGGTCGATCGGCCGGGTCGCCGCCGAGCGGATCACGTCCGCCGTCCGGCGGGCGACCGCGGAGCGGCTGCCGATCGTGGCGTCCACCGCGTCCGGCGGCACCCGGATGCAGGAAGGTGCCCCGGCGTTCCTCGAGATGATCACCATCTCCAGAGCGCTGATGGACCACAAGGCGGCCGGTCTCCCCTATCTCGTCCACCTCCGGCACCCGACGACCGGCGGCGTGTTCGCGTCCTGGGGCTCGCTCGGCCATGTCACCGTCGCCGAGCCCGGTGCGCTGATCGGCTTCCTCGGGCCCAAGGTCTACCAGGCGTTGCACGGCGAACCGTTCCCGCCGGGTGTGCAGACGGCCGAGAACCTCGCTGCCCACGGCGTGATCGACGGCGTCGTCGAGACCGCCGACCTGTCCTACCTCCTCGACCGGGCACTCGGCGTTCTGGTCGATCCACCGGTCGCTCCGGCGCTTCCCCGGCGTACCGGATCGCTCGGGGAAGCCGATGCCTGGGAGTCGGTACTGCGAACACGTCGAGCCGATCGGCCCGGCGTACGGGAGCTGCTGAGGTACGGCGCGGCCGGAACGGTGCGACTGACCGAGTCGGACGCGAGCGTGCTGGTCGCACTGACACGGTTGGACGGGCAGCCGTGCGTGCTGGTCGGCCAGGATCGCTCGCAGGTCAAGGCGATGGGTCCGGCGGCGCTGCGGCAGGCACGGCGCGGGATGAACCTCGCGGAGGCGCTCGGCCTCCCGCTCGTGACCGTGATCGACACACCGGGAGCCGAGCTGTCGCCGTCGGCCGAGGAGGGCGGGCTGGCCGGTGAGATCGCCCAGTGCATCGCGACGATGGCAACCCTCACCGTCCCGACGTTGTCGGTGCTGCTCGGGCAGGGAACCGGTGGCGGCGCCCTGGCGTTGCTTCCGGCAACCACAGTGCTCGCCACCGAACACGCCTGGCTCGCGCCGCTGCCGCCCGAGGGCGCGAGCGCGATCATGTACCGCGACACCGCGCACGCACCGGTGATGGCTGCTTCCCAGCGGATCACCGCCGCGGCGTTGCAGGCCGTCGGCACCGTGCAGCACGTCGTCCCGGAACACGACGCCGACACCGCCCAGTCGCTGTGCCAGGCGGTCGCCGCCGAGTGTGCGGCCCGCCTCAGCCGGTGAGATGTGCGTTGATGCCTGAACCTCCTGCTTGGCAGACTGCGAGAAGTGAACCGCCCACTTCGGATCGAGTTGCTGGGGCCGCTCCGGATCGTGTGGCAGGGCCGGACGGTCGCGCCCGGTCCGCACCGGCAGCAGGCCCTGCTGGCGGTGCTGGCGCTGCGAGTGAACCAGGTCTGCACCCCGGAGGAGCTGCTCGATCTCGTCTGGCACGACAACCCGCCGGGGACCGGACTCAAGGTCTTGCCGCCGTACATCTACCGGCTGCGGCGGACGCTGCCGGCGGAAGTGCTCGATCGGACGCCGGACGGCTACGTGCTGCGGCTGCCGGAGGACGCTCTCGACACCACGGCCTTCGAGACAGCGGTTCAGGCAGCGGGCCGGCACCGCGAGTCCGGCGATCTCGACGCCGCCGCCGGCGCTTACCAGCAGGCCCTCGCCCTGTTCCGCGGTGAACCACTATCCGGCCTGCCCGGGCAGTACCTGGCCGCGCAACGGCTTCGCCTGACCGAGCGCCGGGACAAGGTGTTCGCCGACCGCGTGGACGTCGATCTCGATCGCGGCCGGCACGCCGAACTGATCGCCGAGCTCGCTCCGGCCGTGGCCGCGAAGCCCTTCGACGAGCACCTCGCCGGTCAGCTCATGCTTGCCCTCTCCGCCGATGGCCGCCAGGCCGACGCCCTCGATGTCTACGCCCGTGCCCGCGAGATCCTCGTCGACCAACTGGGAGTCGAGCCGGGACCGGCGCTTCGCGACCTCCACCAGACGATCCTCCGCAACGAGTCCCCGCTCCGCACCCGCGACGAACTTCCCTACGCGGGCTCCACGTTCGTCGGCCGCAGTACCGAGCTCGGCCGGCTCGTCGCGGCCCTGGGCAACTCGACCGCGGCCGCTCCTCCGATCGTCGCGATCGACGGCATGGCCGGTGTCGGCAAGACCGCCCTCGCGGTCAACACCGCCCGCCAGCTCGCGGCCCGCTACCCCGACGGTCTCCTCTTCGTCGACCTGCACGGCCACACTCCCGGTCGTGCTCCCCTCGACACCAAGGCGGCCCTGGACCACCTGCTGGTCGGTGTCGGCTTACCGGGGCTGACAATCCCGCACACGCTCGAGGAAGCCCGGACCCTCTGGCGTACGACGGTCGCCGGCCGACGGCTGCTCGTCGTCCTGGACAACGCCCCGGACAGCACGACGGTCGAGCCGCTGCTGCCCGGATCGCCGACGTGCGGCGTGCTGATCACCAGTCGCAACCAGCTCACCGGACTGGACGTCCGCGAACGCCTGCACCTCGAACTGCTGGCCGCCGCCGACGCGTCCGCGCTGCTGGCACAACTCGTCGGTGCCGATCGCGCGGCGGCAGACGTTGCCGCTAGCAACGGATTGATCGAGCGCTGCGGGAACCTCCCGCTCGCACTCCGGATCGCCGGTGCCCGGCTCCGGCACCGTCCCAGCTGGACGGTGGCCCACATCAATCAGCGCCTCGACCGCGTCGGCCGCCGACTCACCGAGCTGACCGCCGACGGCCTCGGGATCGCGGCCGCCTTCCAGCTCTCCTACGCCCAGTTGAGTCCCGAGCAGCAACGGGCGTTCCGCCTGCTCAGCCTCCTGCCCGGCCGCGACCTCGACCAGTACGGCGCTGCCGCGCTGACCGACCGCACGCCGGACGACGCCGCCGACCTGGCCGAGTCGCTGGTCGACGCCAACCTGCTCCTGCAACCGGCACCCGGGCGGTACCAGTTCCACGACCTCATCCGTGACTACGCGGCCGAACTCGCCCGGACGACCGACTCCGCGGCCGACCTCGACGCGGCCGGCAACCGCCTGCTCGAGTACTACCTGCAGGCGTGCTCGCACCCACTCCTGCAGCAGGCGAGCCCGGACTTCCTCGAGCTCGGCGACCGCCCGGCCGTCGCCGTACCCACGCTGGCCACAATCCGGGAGTCGAACCTCTGGGCGGGCGCCGAGGCGACCAACCTCGTGGCCGCCGTGGAGCAGGCGGCTACCGACGACCGGCTTCAGTACGTCTGGATGCTTGCACTCGGTTGCAGCGTGCTGCTCCAGCAGCGCGGCAAGATCCAGCAGCACACCACGGTCCTCGAGCTCGCGTCGGCGGCCACCGAACAGCTCGGCGATCGCAGCGCCGAGGCCCGGATCCTGCACGCGACGGCACGCCTCGTTCGCGGGCAACACGGCGCGCGGGCCGCGGTCGACGTCCTCCATCGAGCCCTCGAACGACTCCCCGGCGACGGAGATCCGCGGGTCCGCTCGCAGCTGTACTCGACGCTCGGCATCTGCCTGCAGACCATCGATCCGTACGGCGAGGCGCTGCCCACCCTCCAGCGCGCCAGCGACATCGCCCGTGAGCTGAACGACGACAGACTCCTGGCCCGCGCGCTGGTCTTCACCGGGATCGCCCACGGCAACTCGCGCGACTACGACGCCGCCGTACGGGCGTATCAGGAAGCCTTGACGCTGCTCCGGCGCCACGGGCCCTCCGGCCTGATGGCCGACGCGCTGAGCGGGCTGACGACCTGCTATCTCGGGCTCGACCGGCTCGACGACGCCGTGGGTACGGCGACCGAGGCGCACCGGACCGCGGCCGAGCTGGACAGCGTCTTCAGCCTTCCCTACGCCCTGGCGCAACTGGGCCGGGTCCACCGGCTGCGCGGCAATCTGGACAAGGCCGTCGACCTGCAACGACAGGCACTCGCAGCGGCCGACAAGATCGGCCAACTGCCGTCCCAGTGGACGATCCGGCTCGCGCTCGGCGAGACGCTGCTGGCGATGGGCGACACCGACGGCGCCCGGCACTCGTTCGAACTGGTGGCCAGCGGCGCGAGCGGCGACAAGGACCACCTCTACCTGGTCTCGGCGCTCGAAGGGCTCGCGGACCACGCCCTGGCGACCGGTCAGGCCGCGCAGGCGGTCGACTACCTCGAACAGGCCGTCGCCCTCACCGACGAGTTCGCGCCGCCCCGCTCGCCGATCATCCGCAACCGCCTCGCCGAGCTCAACGGCCGGGCCGAAGAATCCCACTGACCCGGCCGGCCGATGCGATGACGGTTCCAGGCTTGCGCCGGGTTAGTTAGTCGGCTAATTTTTGTGGTTAGCCGACTAACTACATGAAGGGTACGCCATGGATCTGGGGTTGCGAGGCGCGGCGGTGCTGGTCACGGGCGGGTCGTCGGGCATCGGCCGGGAGACAGCGATCGCGTTCGGGCGGGAGGGTGCAAGGGTCGCGATCACGTACAACTCCCGCAAGGACGCGGCCGAGGTGGTGGCCGAGGAGATCGAGGCGGCCGGCGGTACGGCGTACGTCGTACCGCTGGACCTGAACGCGCCGGAGACGATCGCGGCCGCGGTGGCGGCGACCGTACGCCGATGGGACGGGCTCGACGTGGTCGTCGGGAACGCGGTCGACTGGGGCAGCGCCGGGTTCCACGACCGGCCGGTGAACATCGAGGACGCGAAACTGGAGTGGTGGGTGCCGGTGCTGCGCGCGAACCTCGAGGGCAACTTCCACCTGGTGCAGCAGGCCGCTGCGTCGCTTCGCCGGTCGGAGCACGGCCGCCTGGTGCTGCTCTCGACAGACCTGGCCGAGCGCGGCCTGCCCGGCTCGTGGCCGTACAGCGCCGCCAAGGCCGGGCTGCACGGCCTGGTCGCGAGTCTCCAGCACGACCTGGGCAGGGACGGCGTACTGGTCAACGTGGTGATGCCCGGGATCACGCTCGAGAACGGCGAGCACCGGGTGATCCCGAAGGCCGCGACCGATCAGCTCGCGACCAGGTTCAGCGCGCGCAAACTCCCGGACACCGCGGACCTCGCCGCCGCGATCCTGTTCCTGACCTCACCCCGGACGACCGCGATCCAGGGTGAGATCCTCCGCGTCACCGGCGGCCACCTGCTGCCGGACTAGGTGTCAGACACGGCCTAGCGGACCTTGACGGTCGCCTTGGCGCTCATCCTGGTGTTGCGGCCGTCGGTCACCTGAACCCGGTAGTCGACCGGCTGGCCGCTCGTCAGGCCGGCGTCGGCGAACGTCGTGATCACCGGCTTCGTCCAGGAGTAGGAGTTCCGGGTCCACGACCCGACCTTCGTGCCACCGCGGTACAGCGAGTAGGTCAGGGAGATGTTGTCCGGGTCCACCACGGTGGGGAACGTGACCGTCGTCCGGTGGACCCGCGTGCTGGAGACCTTGGGCGCCGCCGGCCGACCCGGCCGGGCACCGCCGGGCGCGTTGGTGAACCGTGTCAGGCCCTGCTGAGGTACGCCGTTCACCTCGGTGAAGTCGCCGCCCGCCCACAGGTCGTTGCCGCCGGACGCGAAGGCCAGCGGGCCGACCAGCGTCTCACCGCCCGCGTCGGTGTTCGGGTACCACGGGCCGAGCTTGCCGTTGAGAGCGCTGTAGACCAGCAGGTGGTGCATGCCGGTCTTACCGGGGAAGCCCCCGTCCCGGCTGCAGTCGTGCGCGTGCGACCCCTTGTAGACCCAGTTGCCGATCGCCTTGACCGCCTCGGTCGCGCCCAGGCACTTGCTCTGCCACAACAACTTCCCGGACGTCGCGTCGGCCGCGAGCACCCCGTCGTAGCAGCCGATCCCGCTCCCGGCGTTGGCGACGAAGACCTTGACGCCGAGCACGTCGATGTCCTTGACCCGGCTGTCGCACTCGTCCGTCTTCCGCGGGATGGCGGCGGCGGCCGGCATCGGGAACGCGGCGCCGGTCGTGGTGTTCACCATCGCCAGCGCGTGGTGCTCCTCGCCCTGCAGGGTCTCGAACCCGCCGCCGACGAAGACTCGGCTGCCGTCGGCGGACAGCTCGAGCGCGTGCACGTCGTCGTCGGCGTCCGGGTTCCAGGGCTGCAGGGCCCCGGTGGTGAGTGCGACCGCGGCCAGGCGGTTGCGGGCCTTGTTGTCCACCCGGCCGAAGGCACCGCCCAGGTACACGGTGGTGCCGGAGATCGCCAGCGCGGCGACCCGGTAGTTGACCGCCGGGTGCCAGCCGGCCACCAGCCGCCCGGTGGCCACGCTGAACATCGCGATCCGCTTGCGGGGCTGCCCGTCGACCGCGGTGAAGTCCCCGCCGATCACGACCCACCGGCCGTCCGGGCTGGTGGCGATGCTCCAGACCGGGCCGTTGAGCTTCGGCGCGAACCTCGTCGGCGCACCCGTGGCGCGGTCGAACGCGGCCAGGTAGGTCCGGGCAGCGTCGCCCTGGCCGACCGGCTTGCCGGGCTGCCGGATCCGGGTGAACAGTCCGCCGGCGAACACGGTGTCACCCGCGATCGCGAGCGCGTTCACGCTGGCGTTGGTCTGCCACGTCGTCTGCTTGACCGCGGACACCGCCGAGCCGAACCCCGGCGTCGCGGCCTCCACCGGCCGGCCGGACGGCACCAGCGCCGCGGCGGCCACGGCCGCGGCGGTGACCACGGCCAGAACTGCCTTCTTCATCAACAAATCCCCCGGGACTCGCCCCGCTCAACAGGCGCGGTGACGGAGTTGTCACCATGCGCCACCACACGATAACCGTCCGCGTCGATTCCGTCGAAAGCGCACCCGCGGCGTGCGCTCGGCGTGCCGGAGAGGTCACGCTTGTACCGTGGGCACAGGACACCCCCTGGAGGAGGAGCGTCACGATGGGCCGGGCACTGATTGTGGTCGACGTGCAGAACGACTTCTGCGAGGGCGGGAGCCTGGCCGTCAGCGGTGGTGCGGACGTGGCCTTCCGGATCGGTGAACTGCTGCACAAGTGGTACGACGCCGAGCCGGCCGACAAGAAGTACGAGTACGTCGTGGCCACCCGGGACCACCACATCGACCCGGGCGACCACTTCTCCATCGACCCCGACTACGTGAACTCCTGGCCCCGGCACTGCGTCGCCGGCACCGACGGCGTCAGCTTCCACCCGAACATGGACCCGCAGCCCTTCGACGCGATCTTCGACAAGGGCGAGTACGCGGCCGCCTACTCGGGTTTCGAGGGCAAGTCCCACGAGGACGGGCGCGCACTCGCCGACTGGCTGCGGGACAAGGGCGTCACCGACGTCGACGTGTGCGGGATCGCCACCGACTACTGCGTCCGCGCGACCGCGCTCGACGCCCAGCAGGCCGGCTTCGGGACGACGGTGCTGACGAGGCTGACCGCGGGAGTCGCTCCGGGGACCACCGAGCAGGCGCTGTCGGAGCTCCGCGCCGCCGGTGTCCACCTGAGCTGACCGGGCGGCCGGCGTACGGGGGGTCACCGGATCGGAGCGCCCGGGCCGAGGGGGATCCCCAGCGCCCACCATGCCAGGAAGAGCAACGTCCACGCGATTGTCATCGAGACCGCCAGCGGGACCGTGTACGACGCGAGCGTGCCGACGCCGGCGTCCTTGCGGTAGCGCTGCAGGAACCCGAGAGCCATCACGAAGTACGGGCTCATCGGCGTGATCGCGGTCGACCCCGAGTCGGCGATCCGGAACAACGCCTGCGTGGTCTCGGCCGGCACGTTCAGCAGCAGCATCATCGGCACCAGGATCGGCGCGGTCAGCGACCACATCGCCGATCCGCTGGTCACCAGCACGTTGATCAGCGTCAGCAACGCGAGGATGCCGAGGAAGATCACGATCGTCGGCGCGCCCAGGTCACCGAGCACGCGGGCGGACTCCGCCGACAGCAGGTCGCCGATCCGGCTCCAGGAGAAGTACGCCAGGAACTGCGCGATCGCGAAGAACAGCACCAGCACCGGCGCCATCTGCCTGATCCCCTCGGCCATCAGCCGCGGCACGTCGGCCGCCGTCCCGATCGCCTTCACGGTCACGCCGTACGCGATGCCGACGAGGCCGAACAGCATCGCCACCACCATCGCGATCCCGTCCAGGAACGGCGACTCGACGATGCTGCCGTTCTCGCCACGCAGCGGCGAGCCGTGCGGCCCGAGGACGGCGACGATCGCGGCGGCCGCGAGCAGGAAGACGATCCCGGCCCGGCGCAGGCCGGTGCGCTCGGCGTCCGACAGTTTCAACTGGTCCGGATCGTCACCAGGCGCGTCCGGGTCGGCGTCCAGGTCGGGCCGCTTGCTCAGCACGAGCCGGGTGACCAGCGTGATCACCAGCGCCAGCAGGACCGACGACGCGATGTTGAAGAACCAGTTCGACAGCGGCGAGACGTACGCGTCCGGGTCGACCGTCCGCGCCGCCGCGGTGGTGATCCCGGCGAAGATCGCGTCGTTCGGGGTCGGGATCGGGCTGGCGTCGTACCCGGACGCGATCGCGGTGTACGCGACCACGATGCCGAGGATCGGCGACCGGCCGACGGCCCGGAACGCGAGCCCGCCGAGCGGCACCAGGATGATGTACGCCGCCGCCGACGCGACGTGCGCCATCGTGCCGGCGAACGCGACCGCGAAGACCACCATCGACTGCGGCACCCGGGACACGCTCACCCGCATCAGCGCCTGCAGGAAGCCGGTGCGCTCCGCCAGCGCGACGCCCATGATGACGACCACGATCGTGGCCATCGGTGGGAACTCGGCGAAGTTCGAGATCGCCGTCGAGACCGCCATCTGCAGGCCCTCGCCGGACAGCAGGTTCTGCACCGCGACCGTCTTGCCGTCCTTCGGCGACACGACGGACACGTCCAGCGCGGCCAGGACGGCGCTCACCACGGCGAGGATCGCGGACAGGATCCAGAACAACCAGAAGGGGTGCGGCAGCGCGTTGCCGACCTTCTCGATCACGGCCATCGCCCGGACCAGGCGTGGCAGCTCCTTCACGTCGGTCGTCGTCGTACTCATCTCATGACCTCAGCTTGTGTGCCGTGAAGAACGCACCGATCAGCTCGTGCGCCTCGAACGTCTGGGTGACGTAGCCCGGCCCGGAGGAGGCGTCGGACCCGGGCCAGGTGTGCCCGCCGTCGGTGACAGCGACATGGACTACGTCGGCCCTGCAGCCCTTGTACGTGTACGTCAGCACGTCGTCGCCCTGCTGGGACACCCGTGGCTCCGGATCGCAGTGGTTGCGGACCGACCAGTCGCGGACCCAGGTCTGGACGCTCGGCAGGTCGCGCTGGCCGTCGCCGTCGTACGGGATCGTGGTGTCGCCAGTGCCGTGGATGTCGAGGACGGGAACCGGCCGGCTCGGCGCACACCGCCTGCCCTGCTGGTAGAACGCGCCCGCCACCGGAGCGATCGCGGCGATCCGGTCCGCCAGCTCGCAGGCGAGGATCCCGGTGAACGCGGCGCCGTTCGACTTCCCGGTCGCGTAGACCGCGGTCGTGTCGACGCAGAGCTCGCTCTCCAGCTTGTCCAGCAGGTCGGCGGTGAACCTGACGTCGTCCACACCGTCGGCGGAGTACGGCGCTCCCTGCCAGGCCTGCTTGTTCTCGTCCCCGACCACACCGTTGGGGTAGGCAACGATCGCGTCGAGTCTCGACAGGTCGGAGAACGCCTCGGTCAGCGCGCCGGTCCTGCCCCGGCCGTGGTACACGACGATCAGCGGGGACGCCTCGGTGGCGCTGTACTCCTCGGGCACGTGCAGCCGGTAGGTGCGGGTGATCCCGCCACTGACCACCTCGTAGTCACCGGTGGCCGGTGCTTGCCGGCCACAACCGGCACTGCGAGCGGCCGGTGCGGCAGCGGTTGCCGATGGCAACGCAACGGTCAGCAGGCCGGCCGTGATCGCCAGCACGGCGAGGGTCTTCGGGCGTGCGAGGTTCATCGAGTGCCTCCTCGGGCAAACGGCCTGCGGGCGGGCAGGCTCGCGCCTGGACCGGGCGGGGTCCAGTGGGGAAAGGGGATGGTAGGGAATGGTCAGGCCGAGAGCAGTTCGTCGGCGAAGGCGGCTATGCGGTCGGCGGCCGTCTCGACCAGGAGACGGCCGTCGTCGGCGGTGGCGCGGCGGGGATCTCCCAGCACGCCACGCTTGTGGTACGCGTCGAACCCGACGGACAGCCGCGGTCCACGCGCCTGCCGGGACAGCCGGGCGGGTGTGGTCAGTTCGTCGAGCGTCGTGGCGCCGGGCTCCAGGCGGTCGGCCTGGACGAGCTGCGGTGCCAGGTACAGCATCTGCGCGGTCTCCGCCTCGCCGGCGTGACCGTGGACCTCGCTCACGTCCACGATCAGGTCGGACACCACGGACGTGATCGGTGTCCAGGCGAAGGTGAGCTCCTCGCGGACGTACTCCTGCGCGAGCACGGACAACGCCGCGTTGTTGCCGCCGTGCCCGGTGAGCACCAGGAACTGCCGCCAGCCGTGCGCCCGCAGGCTGGCGATCACGTCCCGGAGCACGTTCATGAAGGTTGCCGGTGACAACGACACGGTGCCGGCGAAGGCCATGTGGTGTGGCGAGACGCCGTACGGCACGACCGGCGCGACCACGGCGCGACCGGCCAGCCGCTCGGCCACCCGATCGGCGACCCCTACGGCCCGGACGGTGTCGGTGGCCATCGCCATCCCGCCGCCATGCTGCTCCTGGGCCCCGACCGGGATGATGACCAGCGGCGAACGCCGTACCGCCGCCTGGGCCTCGTCGGTCGTCATCTCTGCGAGCTTCACGACAGCTCCGGGAAGTCGGCGGCCTCGACAGCCCTGCGGATGTTGCCCAGGTGCTCGCGGGTGAGCCGCTCCGCGGCCGGCGCGTCCTGGGAACGGATCGCCTCCAGGATCGCCTGGTGCTCCTCGTGGTCGCGCTCGCGGTTGTCGTAGAGCGTGCGGATCCGCTGCTGCTCGCGGACGCGGACCTTCAGCAGCGAGGCCAGCACCTCCTGCAGCAACGGGTTGCCGGCGGCCGCGGCGAGCTCGACGTGGAAGTTGAGGGCGAAGGCCGGTCCCCCCGGCGGGACCAGCGCGTTGGTGACCGCCGCCTCCAGCCGCTCGAGATTCTCCGGCTGACGGGCCGTCGCGGACTGCACGGCAACGGCCGGCTCGATCACCAGGCGGGCGTCGATCAGTTGCAGCACCGACTCCTTCGTGATCGGTGGCCGGTGCGGATTCGCCAGGACCACGTTGTTGATCGTCGGCCCGACGTACGTCCCGGACCCGTGCCGGAACTCCACCGCCCCGGTCGCCTCCAGCTTCCGCAGCGCCTCCCGCACGGTCGGCGTGGTGATCGCGAACCGCTTGGCCAGCTCCCGCGCCGACGGGATCGCATCGCCAGGCCGCAGCCCGCCCTCTCGGATGATCCCGAGAATCGACTCGGTCAACCGATCGGACAGACTCACCGGAACCTCTACTGAGTAACTCACAAACTGACTAAATCACTTAGCCATTCCTACGTCAATGGCTCGGACCGTAGTTCCGCGCAGGCAGGTGGCCGCTGGCTGTGCCGACTGCGGCTTCGGCGAATGGCTCACCCGGGCGTCACGACGACGGGGGCACCGCCGGAGACCAGGGACCAGGCTCCGGTACGGAAGGCCGACGGGTCGACCGTGCCGGTGGCGATGACGTAGTCGATCATCAGCTGGCGGATCTCGACCTGGCGGTTGTAGACGACCGGCGCGGTGGTGACGTGCGGGAAGTTGCCGCTGCCGGCCTGCCGGTAGTTGTTGAGGGCCACCACGAACTGCTGGTCCGGCGCCGGTGCGGTTCCACCGTACGCGAGGTCGGTGATCCGGGAGCCGGGCGGCTTGGCGATGTCGATCCGGTAGGTCAGCGGCTTCGTCAGTCCGCCGACCATGTCGTAGTTGTAGTCCGGCGTGCCGTTCGGCGCGGTCGGCGTCGGCGCGTTCGTGACCTGGTCGGGCGTGAACGGGCCGGTCCCGCTGACCTGCTGGAAGTACTGCGCCGAGAACTCCAGGTACTCGCCGACCTGCGCGCCCGTCATCGTCACCGCGAGCAGCGTGTTGTCGAACACGT
Source organism: Kribbella turkmenica (assembly GCF_004348725.1). GTDB lineage: Bacteria > Actinomycetota > Actinomycetes > Propionibacteriales > Kribbellaceae > Kribbella > Kribbella turkmenica. The sequence goes on along the minus strand of NZ_SMKR01000024.1, from coordinate 9,845 downwards.
ACAGCCCGGCCACGTCGCGGATCGAGACATCGCCGGCCGGGATCGCGGCCGCCCGGTTGAACGGGGACGCGATCGCGAGCACCGGCAGCGCGGCCTCCGGCGTACCGGCGAGCGCCTTCGCGACCGTGTCGGCCTGGACGAAGTTGACGAAGTCGAGTGCGGTGGTGGCCTCCCACGGCGCGGTCGCGGCGGACATCGCCTGGGTGCACATGCCGATCCTCGAGTTCACGTACTCGATCACGGTGTCCTGGTCCCGCTGCAGGACGGCGAGCACCTCCGGGTCGGCGTCGACGGTGTTCGCGTTCAGCACCTGCGCCTGCCGGCCGACGACCTTCCAGCGGCCACGCTCCTTGCGCAGGTCGAGGTCGATCAGCGCCAGCCGCATGCCCCACTTGAGCGGCTCGGTCAGCACGGCCTGCTCACCGGTCTGCTGGTTGGTCACCAGCCGTTCGGGGATCTCCTGGTGCGCGTGCCCGACGAGAACCGCGTCGATCCCGGGGACCGTCTCGACCATCAACGCCGACGCGTTCTCGGGCACCGGCAGGGCGTCGGCGTACGACGAGGACAGATCCATCCCGGAGTGCGCGGCGACGACCACCACGTCCGCGCCCGCACGGCGGACCCGCGGCACCCAGGCCTTGGCCACTTCGACGACGCCGCCGAACCTGATCCGGTTCTCGACCACCGCCTTGTCCCAGATCGCGATGCCCGGGTTGGTCAGACCGAGGATCCCGACGGTGACCGGGTCCTCGCCCGGCACGTGCACCCGCTTCAGCACGTACGGCGGGAAGACCGGAAGGCCGGTGGTCCAGTCCTGGGCGTTCGCGCCGAGCAGCGGGAAGTCGAGTTGCCGCTGGAACTCGCGCAGGACGTCGAGGCCGTAGTTGAACTCGTGGTTGCCCAGGGCCGCGGCGTCGTACCCGATCGCGTTCATCGCGACCGCCATCGGGTGCGGGCGGCCGCCGGTGATCGGTTCGATCTTCGCGAAGTAGTACGCCAGCGGGGTGCCCTGGATCGTGTCGCCGGCGTCCAGCAACAGCGGCCGTGGCGCGTGGGGGTCGGCAGAGATCCGGTTCCGGATCGCGGTGACCAGCGTGGAGACCTTGGCCAGGCCGATGTCGTTGTGCGCGGCGTCGTCGTACTCGGTGTTCCGGAAGTAGTCCCAGTCGAAGACGTTGCCGTGCAGGTCGGTCGTGCCCATGACCGTCAGGCGGACCGTCCGCTCACCGCTCATTCGCCCGCCTCACGTACTCGCCTGCCTGGACCGCACACGATACGGGCGACACACCCCGCTTCGATGCCGGGTTGGCCCACCCGTTACGAGAGGATGCGCGTCATGACCGTGCTCATGGCGCGCCTCCGGCGCGGCGGGTCACGGGGCTTCGGCACCCGCCCTTCCCTCGTCGCTCCAGTCGCTTCGCTCCCTCCGCTCCTCAGTCCAGGCCGGGCGGCCTCGTGACCAGGCCGCCCGGCAAGCTTCTGCCGTTGGTCGCCGCCCTCCTCTGCGGTGCCGTTCTCGCCCAGGCCGCCGAACCGGCCGACCACTCGATCACCGCCGCGGCGCCGGCCGTGAAGGCGTCGGCCCATGCTCCGTTGAGCATCCCGGTGACACAGCAGCCGGTGCGGGCCGCGCCGCGCAAGCAACGGCAGCAACGACCACCGCACCGCCGTGCGTCGACCACCGCCGTCGCCGACGACTGGAACCTGACCAAGCACGGCAAGGTTCTCTACCTGACCTTCGACGACGGGCCGCAGCAGGAGTGGACGCCGAAGGTCCTGCGGGTATTGGCGAAACACCGGGCCAAGGCGACGTTCTTCGTGCTCGGCCGGGAGGCGGCCGCCCATCCCGACCTGGTCGCGCTCACCCGGGCCGCCGGTCACCGCATCGGCAACCACACCTGGGACCACCCGGTGCTGACCAAGCTCGCCCCGGCCGAGCTCCGCCGCGAGATCTCGACGGGAGTGAGGTCGAAGTGCTTCCGGCCGCCGTTCCGGGACACGAACGCACACGTCGAGGCGGTCGCGGCGGCGTACCACCAGCGCCAGGTGCTCTGGGACATCGACACCAAGGACTGGTCCAGGCCGGGGACGGCGAAGGTCGAACAGGCGATCCTGCAGGGTGCACGTCCCGGAGCGATCATCTTGATGCACGACGGCGGCGGCAACCGCGCCGAGACCGTCTCCGCCCTGGACAGCGCGCTGACCGAACTCAGCCGCCAGGGCTACACCTACCGCGCCCTGCCCTGCTAGTGCCCCGCTGACCTTCCGACTCGGGACACTAGGTGGTCACGCCGGCGGTGCCGCCGGAGAAATGCCGGAGCGCCTGGTCGATGACGTGCACCGGCTGATCGAGCGACTTGACCAGGAAGAGCCCGGTCGGACGCAGCAGTGGGTTCGGCTTCACGACCGTTCGGACGGCGGGCTGGTCCAGGCCACGGACCCCGGCCGTCGTGGCGCCCACGCCCGGCGTCAGCTCGAGCTCCAGCGCGTACTGGCCGAAGAGTTTCTCCTGCCGGAACCCGCGGACGGTCGACCACGGCAGCACCACCGGGTACGCCGCTCCCTCGCAGGCCAGCTCGAGCGCCTTGGGGGTCATCCTCATGGCGATCGGTTGCAACTCGTTGGCGTCGTACCAGCGCTGCCGCTCGGTCTGCAGCCGGAGCGCGAGCATCGTGCTCACCACGAGCGGAGCCATCGCCGCGATCAGCAGCACCGCGAACGGCCACAGCCCGGCGCCCCGGAACGCGACCAGCGCGTAGACCGCGGCCAGGATGCCGACGGCACCGAGCACGAGGGTGATCCACGCTCCGCGCCGCTGCACGGCGCGCACGATCTCCCGCCGGTGCAGCACCGCACCCCGATCGATGCCCACGACAAACGCCCCGTCCGCACTCACCGCCCAAGAATCCCACACGATCCCGGGCCGCGGCGGATCAGGAGTTGCGGCGGCCCGCCCAGGTCCACGCGTAGACGCCGTCGTCGACCGCCGTACCGGCCTCGCCCAGTTCCAGCGGGCGGAACGTGTCGACCATGACGGCGAGCTCCTCGAAGCGCTCGGCGCCGAGGGATGCCTCGATCGCGGACGGCTGCGGCCCGTGCGCGTAGCCGCCGGGGTGCAGGGAGATCGAGCCCAGCCCGATCCCGGAACCCTTGCGTGCCTCGTAGTCGCCGCCGCAGTAGAACATCACCTCGTCGGAGTCGACGTTCGAGTGGTAGTACGGCACCGGCACCGACAGCGGGTGGTAGTCGACCTTGCGCGGCACGAAGTTGCAGACGACGAAGTTGTGGCCCTCGAAGACCTGGTGCACCGGCGGCGGCTGATGGATCCGCCCGGTGATCGGCTCGTAGTCGCTGACGTTGAACGTGTACGGGTACAGGCAGCCGTCCCAGCCGACCACGTCGAACGGATGGGTCGCGTAGACCATCCGCGACCCGACGATCCCGCCCGGCCCGTTGCCGCGGTGCTTCACCAGCACCTCGACGTCATCGCCTTCCACAACCAACGGCTCGGCCGCCGAGTGCAGGTCCCGCTCGCAGTACGGCGAGTGCTCGAGGAACTGCCCGTACCGGGACAGGTAGCGCTTCGGCGGCGCGATGTGCGAGTTCGCCTCGATGCAGTACGCGTGCACGCCGTTCCCGTCCGGCAGCCAGCGGTGGGTGGTCGCCCGCGGGATGATCACGTAGTCGCCCTCGACCGCGTTCAGCACGCCGAACACGGTCTCGACGGTCGCCGACCCCTTCTCGACATACACGCACTCGTCACCGATGGCGTTGCGGTAGTACGGCGACGGCTGCTCGGCGACGACGTACGAGATCCGGACGTCACCGTTGCCGAGTACGAGCCGGCGGTCCTCCACGGCGTTGCTCTTCGACGTCTCGGTGAACAGGTCGTGCAGCTTGAGGTGCCGCGGTGTCAGCGGATGGTTCGGGACCGTGGACAGGTCGGGCAGCTCCCACACCTGCGAGTCGACGATCGCGGACGGTACGCCGGCGTGGTACAGCAGTGACGAGTCCGACGAGAACCCCTCCTCCCCCATCAGCTCCTCGTAGTACAGTCCGCCGTCCGGTCTCCGGAATTGAGTGTGCCGCTTCGGTGGAACCTGCCCGACCTGCCGGTAGAACGCCATTGCTCCTGCTCCAGTGTACGATAGTCGAACGCATGCGTCCGCTTACCGAAAGCATCCGTTAGGCTCGGACCCATGTCAACCGTCCCTGCCCTGTTCCGGCACCTGGTCGACGACGCCGCCACCTTCCCGCCGGGGAACCTGCCCCTGGCCGAGGCGGTCGCCGCGCACCGGGCGCATCGCCAGGCCGCGTACGCCGACCTCGTCGGGCCGTTCGTGTGCACCGACGAGGACCTGACGAAGGTCGCCGCGGAGGCCGCCCGCACCGGGCCGGACCCGCTCGCGGTCACCGTCGTGGTCACCGGCGGCGCCGGCGGCATCGAGCCCGCGATCCGCTACGGCGACCGGTCACCGGACGTCGAGGTGACCGCGGTCGAGGTCCGGCTGCGCGCCGAGGACGACCTGTCCCGGAACGCGCTCCGGGTGGTCCGCGCGTGCGACGACTGCCTGGACGTGGAGAACGCGTTCGTCGAGGTCGGCCTGGAGGGAGCGTGGGAACGCGCGCTCGACGTGGTCGCCGACGCCGGGTACGCCGCCAAGCTGCGGACCGGCGGGCTGGACGCCGCCCTGTTCCCGTCGGAGGACCAGGTCGCGGCCTTCATCACCGCATGCCTGGACCGCGAAGTCGCCTTCAAGTGCACGGCCGGCCTGCACAACGCGGTCCGGCACACCGCGGCGGACACCGGGTACGAGCATCACGGGTTCGTCAACGTGCTGCTCGCCACCCGGGCGTCCCTCGACGGCGCCGCCCAGGACGAGGTGGCCGCCGTCCTGGCGTCCCGGGACGCCTCGCAACTCGCGGCCCGGGCCGCTGCCCTGTCCGGCGACCAGGCCGCCGGAACCCGCCGATGGTTCACCTCGTTCGGCTCCTGCAGCATCGACGAACCCCGCCACGACCTGACCACGCTGAAGCTGCTGGAGGCCCTGTGACCTGGCTCGACATCCCCGCCGGCTCGCCGTTCGGGCCGGACAGCCTGCCGCTCGGCGTGTTCCGGCTCGGGGACGAGGAGCCGCGGGTCGGTGCCGCGATCGGTGACCAGGTGATCGACCTCGCGCCGGTCGCGTCCGCGCAGATGCTCGACGGGTCCCAACTGTTCGCCCGGCCGTCGCTGAACGACTTCCTCGCGCTCGGCCGCCCGGCTTGGCGTGCCACCCGCGAGTGGCTGCTCGACCTGGTCCGCAACGAGAACGACCGGGACGTGGTCGAGCCGCACCTGATCCCGCGGTCCGCGGTGACCATGCAGCTTCCGTTCGAGGTCGGCGACTACGTCGACTTCTACGCCTCCGAGCACCACGCGACCAACCTCGGGCGGCTCTTCCGCCCGGACTCCGAACCCCTGCTGCCGAACTGGAAACACCTCCCGGTCGGCTACCACGGCCGGGCCGGCACGATCGTTGCCAGCGGCACCGACATCGTCCGCCCGTCGGGCCAGCGGAAGCCCCCGGACGCGGCCGCGCCGGTCTTCGGGCCGTCACAGCGCCTCGACGTCGAGGTCGAGCTCGGCTACGTCGTCGGTACGCCGTCGACGCTGGGCAGGCCGGTCCCGGTCGAGGACTTCCGCGACCACGTGTACGGCGTGGTGATCGTCAACGACTGGTCGGCGCGCGACATCCAGGCCTGGGAGTACGTGCCGCTCGGGCCGTTCCTGGGCAAGTCCTTCGCCACCTCGATCTCCCCCTGGGTCGTCTCCCTCGACGCCCTCGACGCCGCCGCCGTCCCACTGCCCCCGCAGGACCCGCCGGTCCTGCCGTACCTCGCGGGCGAGCACCTGCCCAACTACGACATCACCTTCGAGGTCCTGCTGAACGGCCACCGGGTGAGCAGTCCGCAGTACCAGGAGACCTACTGGTCGCCGGCCCAGATGCTGGCGCACCTGACCGTCAACGGCGCCTCGATCCGGACCGGTGACCTGTACGCCTCCGGCACGATCAGCGGCCCGGAGCCGGACCAGCGCGGCTCCTTCATCGAGCTCACCTGGGGCGGCCGCGAACCCCTCGTCCTGGACGGCAAGGAGCGCACCTTCCTCGAGGACGGCGACGTGCTCACGATCACCGCCTGGGCGAACACGCCCACCGGCCGCCTCGGCCTGGGCGAGGTCACCGGCAGAATCGTCCCCGCCTGACCAGATAACGGGCCTGGTAACGGGGCCTGGACCACGAACTGGAGGCCTTGCACACGTTATTGCCTGTGCAAGGCCCCGGGTCTCTGGGTTCACCCACTGGTGGTGTCACGACCGCGCCCCGGGCTCGGGTGGGAGGACCAGGCGGGCGAGGGCGCCGCCGCCGGGGGCTTGGCCGAAGGTCAGTTCGGCGCCGAGGACCTTCGCGTGGCCGGCGGCGATGGTCAGGCCGAGGCCGTGGCCGACACCGCGTTCGGCCATCCCGGAGCGGAACCGGCGGGGGCCCTCGGCGATCAGCTCCTCCGGGTAACCGTTGCCGTGGTCAACCACCTCGACGGTCCGGCCGGACACCGTGATGTCGATCGGCGGCTTGCCGTGGCGCAGCCCGTTGACGATCAGGTTGGCCAGGATCCGCTCGATCCGGCGCGAATCGGTGGACACCGTCACTTCCGGCGCGGTCCGGTGGACGACCACGCTGTCCGGGGCCAGCGCCTGCTGCATTCGCAGCCGGCCGACCGCCGAGCCGACGAAGGCGCCCAGCCCGACGAGCTCCAGGTCGGCCTGCTCCACCCCCGAGTCGAACCGGGCGATCTCCAGCAGGTCCTCGACCAGCCGCCGCAGCACCTTGGCCCGGTCGCGGACCAGTTCGCTCGGACGTCCGGGCGGCAGCAGCTCGGCGGCCGTGGTCAGGCCCGTGACCGGCGTCCGCAGGTCGTGCGCGACGTCCGCGGTGAACCGGCGTTCGGCCTCGAGCTGACCGCGCAGCGAGCTGGCCATCGTGTCCAGGGCGGTTGCGAGCGACTGCACCTCGTCCTTGCCCTTGCCGACCGCCTCGGCGGCGGACGCGTCCAAGTCGCCGGCGGCGATCCGGCGCGCCGTACCGGCGACGGCGACGATCCGTCTGGACAGGCTCCCGGCCAGGATCACGCTGACCAGCGCGAGCAGGCCGACGGTGCCGATGCCACCCAGGACGAGCGCCTGCCGGAGCGCCTTCATCGAGTCGTCGGTGGTCTCGTAGTCCTGCACCATCGACAGGATCTGGCCGTCCTCGACCATCACCGCCGCCCACATCTTCGCGTTCGGTGAACCGGTCTTGAACGTGGCCCGCTTGCCCTGCAGCACGGCCTCCCGCAGCTGCGGCGGCAGGTCCGGATCGTCCAGCCGGGAGCCGAACACGGTGACGCCGCTGCGGTCGTAACTGTCGGCGGCGAACTGGATCCGTTCGTCGGCGAAGCTCCGGGTCCGGTCCAGCCGGGACGACTGTGCCTGGGTGTAGACCGCGACGCAGAGCACCAGGATCGCGAGCGAGGAGACCAGCAGGAAGATGAGACCCAGCTTCCCGCGCAGTCCCACGTCAGTGCCTTCCGTCGGCAGTCGGTGCCACTTCTCCGGAGGACACTATGCCCGAAGCTTGTACCCGAACCCGCGGACCGTTTCGATCCGGTCCGCGCCGATCTTGGTCCGCAGCCGCTGCAGGTGAACGTCGACGAGCCGGCCGTCGCCGCCCCATTCGTAGTCCCAGACCCGCTGCAGCAGGGTGGACCGGCTGAGCACGACACCAGGGTTGTTGGCGAACTCGATCAGCAGCTTGAGCTCGGTCGGCGTCAGCTGGACGGTCGCGCCGCCCCGGCGTACCTCCAGCGCCTCCCGGTCGAGCTCGAGGTCGCCGAAGGACTCCACCCCGGTCCCGGCCGCGGGCGCCGGGCGCTCCGGGTCCGACACCGCGCGCCGCATCACCGCGCGCAGCCGGGCCACCAGCACCTGGGTGTCGAACGGCTTGGTCACATAGTCGTCGGCACCCGCTTCGAGCCCGAGGACGACGTCCAGCGCGTCGCCGCGCGCGGACACCATCACGATCGGGACCGTGCTGGTCTCGCGGATCCGCCGGCACACCGAGATGCCGTCCAGCCCGGGGAGCATGATGTCGAGCATCACGACGTCCGGATGGATCTTCTCGAAACGCTCGATCGCCTCCAGGCCGTCCTCGGCCGTGGTGACGTCGTAGCCGTGCCGCTCGAGGGTCAACTGGGTCGCCTCACGGATCACCGCGTCGTCCTCGACCATGAGGATGCGCGCTGCCGGTTCTTCGGGTACCACCGAACTTCAGTCTCCCTTGTTGTCCGTCGAGCTCACCTTGATCATCTGCCGGCCGTTCCAACGGTAGACCTCGACCCGCCGGCCCGACGGGCAACAGACCGCGTCCTCGATCGTGAAGATCTTCGACTCGACCACCAGGTCGCCCTGCGGACTGGCGTTGACCGTCGGCAGATCGGCCTTGAGGTTCCAGATCGGCCGCGGGCCGGTGGGTTCGACCGCGATCAGGAAGAAACCGAAGACGAAATTGTCCAGGGTGTGGATCAGGACGATCTGCTGGGGTGTACCGCTGTGCAATACATCAACGGTCTTACCCCGGCTGAGGCAACGCGGAATCACCGTGCAATTCGCCAGCACGTTCCGCGCGTACGTCGGCAGGTGCTTGTCGGCAAGCAGTTTCAGCCGGACCTGGCGCAGGTCGACGGCCACCGCGGGTGTCCGCTTCGGCTCCGGGGCGACCCCCTCCATCAGCGACGGCCGGGCGGACGGCGTGGCACTGGTGGCCGGCGCGTCCGCGCCCTCGACCCGCAGGCCGCCGCCGTTCGCGCAGGCGGCCAGGCCGACCAGGGCGGTCAGCGTGACGAGCCCGGGCAGCAGGGTACGGCGGCCCGCACGGGACACACCGGGTACGGCGCGCCCGATTCGCCGCATGCGCATAGGGCGCCTCCTACCCTGCCTCATCGATCCCCCGGAGATTCAGACAACTACCTTCCATAGTGCTGGCCGGACGTCACATTCGACGGCCATGGACGTCGAATGGCCTCGGCAGTTCCGTTGCGGTTGAGTCACAGCGCTTCGTCGGCCACCACCTTGCCGGGATTGAGGATGTTCTTCGGGTCCATCGCCGCCTTGATCGCCCGGTGGACGTCGATCGCGACCGGGCCGATCTCCTCGGCCAGCCAGGTCCGCTTCAGAACGCCGACGCCGTGCTCACCGGTGATCGTGCCGCCGAGCTCGAGGCCGATCTCCATGATCCGGTCGAACGCCTGCTGCGCCCGCTCGGCCTGGCCGGGGTCGGACGCGTCGAACACCACGGTCGGGTGCATGTTGCCGTCACCGGCGTGCCCGAGCACCCCGACGGTGATGTCCAGCTCGGTCGCGCACACCTCGATCATCCCGATGAACTCCGCCAGCCGGGACCGGGGCACGCAGACGTCGTCGATCATCGTCGTACCGAGCTGGTCGAGCGCGATCAGGGCGGCCCGCCGCGCCTCCAGCAGCAGCTCGCCCTCGGCCGGGTCCTCCGCCTCGATGCACTCGATCGCGCCGTGGTCGCGGCACAGCTTCGCGACCGTCGCGACGTCGGCCGCCCCGGCCTCGCCGCCTGCGTCCGACTGGGCCAGCAGCATCGCGGCCGCCTCGGTCGGCAGGTCCATCCGCTTGTACCGGTTCACCGCGGCGATCGTGGTCCGGTCCATGATCTCGAGCAGACTCAGCGACACCCCGCTGCGGATGATCTCGGTGATCGCCCGGCCGGCCGCGACACCGGAGTCGAACAGCGCCGCCA
>NZ_SMKR01000249.1 GCF_004348725.1 Kribbella turkmenica | reverse complement strand
GGCGGAGGGCGGGCGGGATGAGGGCGGTACCCGGCACGTCGGCAGCTCCCCGGGGTGTCAGACGATCTGGGTGAGGCGGCCGGTGTCGACGTCGTACATGAAGCCGCCGACCAGGATGTCGTCGCCGATCAGCGGGTGCTCGCGGACCGCGGTGACGTCGTGGCGGAGGGCCTCGAGCTGGTCCGGGATGACGTGGATCGGCAAGTAGCCGGCCGGTTTGCCGGCCGCGGTCTCCACCTTGGCGCGCAGGTCGTCCTCGGACATCGCGGCCATCGCGCAGCGGGTGTGCGGGATGACCATGATCCGCCGGACGCCGAGCAGCTGGACGCCGAGCACGAGGCCGGTCAGCGTGACCTCGGTGACCCGGCCGCCGGCGCTGCGCAGGACCTTGGCGTCACCCGGCTTCAGCCCGAGCATCTCCAGCGGCGGGATGCGCGAGTCCATGCAGGTGACGACGCCGATCCCGGCGTGCGCGATGCCGTCGAACCCGCCGTAGTGGAAGTCGGCCGCGTAGTCGGCGTTGGCGGCCAGCAGGTCCTCGAATCCGCTGGTCATCGGACGTCACCCGGCTCTGGGGATCCGGCATGCAGGATGGACATGGCGAACGGCTCCTTTCTGCAGGACTCCGGACGAGGTGGATCGGCGGGTGCGCTGGTGACGGGTACGGTCCAGGATCGGCCGTCGCGGTGTGCCACGACTACGGTGCCCAGGTCTTCGCCCACGACACTGAGGGCGTCCAGCGCGAGCTCGCCGGTGAGCTCGCGGACGGCGATCTCCGCGGCCTGACCGTGCTTGGTCCAGGTGGACCGGCCGCGCAGCCCGGTGAGCACGGTCTCGCCGCGACGGCCCGCCTCGAGCACCGCGACCGCGGTCGCGGTTGTCAGGTGACCGTGCATCGTGCCGGCCGGCAGTAGCGTAGCGGTCGGTGCGAACCGGTGCCCGCCGAGGTGGTTCGCCTCCCAGACCTGCCCTGGTGCGACCTCCGACAGCGCCGTCACCAGTGGGCGGCCGAGGAGCGCGCAGCACTCGTCCCGCTTGCCGTTGGTGCAGACCAGCATCACCGGCTCGTCGATCGCGGTCAGCGCCGGCAGCGAGTCGGTCACGGCGGCGAGATCGCCGCGGCCGACCGCCTCCAGGTCCAGGTTCTCGAGCACACGTAGATCGGTGATCCCGGCGCCGAGCAGCCAGGTCCCTCCGGGCCTGGTCGAGGCGACGTACACCTGGTGCGACCGGCCGTCCTGGTCCGGGTGCCGGCCGGGGGAGCGGATCAGCCCGAACCGGAGGTCCGCCTTCTTGCACGCGGAGTCGAACGCACCGCCGAAGCCGGGGTCCAGGTGACTCTGGGTCGGCGCCTTGGCACCCCACGGGCCGGGCTGCTCGACCAGGACCCAACCGGCGGCGACGACCGCTGTACCGGGGAGTGGCTCACGCAGCTCGCGGCAGAACGTCGAGCACAGGCCCGGGCGTCCGGTCGCGTCGAGTCGTGCGGTCACGTCATCACCGTACGGCAGCCGGGACCGGTCTCCGCCACGATGACCATCATCTGTGCACAACGCCACGTCTCCCGAGCAGCAGTACGGCGAGAACTGCGGCCAGGAACGCGCAGCCGGCGGCCCCGGCGAAGATCGCGTGAACTTGTGAAACGGCCGCGTCCCGGAGCGCGTCCACGAACGGGCGGCACGAACCCGGTGCGGCCGGGCACAGCTCGTTCGGCGACGGGACGTCCTCGACGATCGCGAAGTACCGGCGCAGGCCGATCGCGGTCAGCGCGGACACCCCGACGAGCATGCCGACCATCCGGGCGACGACGACGAGCGCGCTGACCAGTCCGTGGCTGTCCGGGGGAGTGGCTCCGAGGATCGCCGTGTTCACCGGTGACAACGCCAGCCCGAATCCGAACCCGCAGAGCAGCAGGACGACGGTGGCCGGCCAGTGGTCGAGCGCGTCCCGCCCCCAGAACGCCATCGCCACGAACATCGCCCCGGCCAGCGCGAGCCCGGCACCGGTGATCAGCCCGAGCCCGTACCGCCGGGTCAGCCACCCGCCGACGACCGCGCCGACCGGCAAGGCGACCAGGAACCGCAGCAGCACCAGCGCGGCCGCCAACTGCCCGCCGCCCTGCGTCGTCCGGGCGAACACCGGGACGTCGACCAGCGCGGCGATCAGCGCACAGCCGACGAGGAAGCTGACCGCCAGCGATCCCCAAGCCGGCCGTGGACCGAGCAGCCCGCGCGGCACGATCGCTCGCGCCGTACGCCGCTGCCAGAGGGCGAACGCGACGGCGAATGCGGCGGCGCCGACCAGGAGCCACGGCCCGGCCGGCGCCATCAGCTCGCGTTCCGGATCGGCGGTGGCGAAGGCGAGCACGACACCGGCGAGTGCGAGCGCGAGCAGGAGTGCACCGACGAGGTCCACCTGCGCGAGCATCTCCCGCAGCCGGGCTCCGGGCAGGAGCAGCGCGATCCAGAGCAGGAGCAGGACCGCGCTGACCACGCCGATCGGAGTGAGCAGCCGCGAGTCGCCGGAGAACGGGACGAACGGGACGCCGAGTGTGACGCCGGTCGCGAGCCGCTCCGGTGCGGTCAGCGTGAGACCGAGTGCCACGCAGGTGAGGAAGCCGACGGCGGCCGAGAGTGGTGGCGGACGAAGGCCACGGAGCAGCACGGCCAGGACCAGCGCCACGACCAGGTTCAGCCAGAAGATGTACCGCCAGTCGGCTACTGCAAGCACCAAGGCACCCAGCAGCGGGCCCAGCACCGACCCGAGTTCCTGGACGGCGCCGACCACGCCCAGCGGCAGCCCGCGACGATCGGTCGGCCAGAGGTCGGCGACCAGGGCGAGCGTGGCCGGCACGAGGCCGCCGCCACCGACACCCTGCAGGAAACGCCCGACGACGATCAGCGGCAGGTCGTAGGCGCCGGCCGTGACCAGTGATCCGACCGCGAAGAGCATCAGCGCCCCGACCAGGACAGGCGTCCGGCCGACCACGTCCGCGATCCGCCCGATCAGCGGCAGCACGGCGATGTAGCCGAGCAGGAACCCGGAGACGATCGGCGCGGCCCGCTGCAACTCGTCCGCGGACAGGCCGACCCCGGACATCATGTCCGGCAGCGCCAGGACGACGACGTAGGTGTCGGCCGCCGCGAACGCGACCGCGATCGACGCGAGCGTGAGCCGGACCCTCGGGCTGCCCACGGGCGGGTCCGCGCTCACGGCTTGGTGATCTCGACCTGTTCGCCGTACCGGTCCAGGGTGACGTCGTAGCTGCTGGTGGCGCCGTCGTAGAACGGGCCGGTGATCGTTGCCGACACCAACTGCTTGGAGTCCTTGTCGATCCTGAAGGTGCTCGGGAAGTCTTGGTCGGCGGGCGCCTTCGGGAAGATGCCCTGCAGGGACTTGCCCTGGACCGTGCCGGTGATCTCGGTCAGCACCTTGGCGCCGTCACGGGTCTCGCCCTTGATCTTCGGGTCCTTCAGCGTCGGCAGCACCGAGGTCAGGCCCTTGGCCGGGTTCAGCAGGATCGCCGGGTCCGGCGCGCCCATGGCGGTCAGTTGCTCGGGTGGCAACTCGGCGAACGTCGTCGTGAACGGCAGTTTCGCGTAGACCTTGCTGCCGACCGCGACCACCTCGGCGTCGATCGGCGTACCGCCTGTGCGCACGGTCAACTTGCCCTTGAACGCCGGCGCGTGCGTCGCCACACCGTCCCCGTTCGACAGTGCCTGCGCGGTCTCCGGGATGTCCCGGCCGGCCAGCACGATGTGCACGCTGGCCGCCTCGTCGATCGTCTTCTTGGCAGCCGTCAGGAGCGCGACCGGGTCCTCGGCCGGCCGTCCGTCGCCTCCGTCGGTGTCCTTCTTGTCGTCGCTGCAGCCCGCCAGCGCCAGCAGCAGCACCGCGCCCAGCGCGAGCAGTCTCTTCATGTGGTCAGCCTGCCATGTAACTGACACTGTCCGGAGCACAGGCGGCGATCGGTTGCGCAACCGGTACGCCGGAGCCGTCGCGCCGTGGGTCGATCGGCGGGAGCTCCACCGGCGCACCACTGTTCGCGCTGGCCCGGACCGGGGCGGCACCGACGAACCCGAGCAGCAGCCCGTCCTCGCCCTTCAGCAGCCGCTGGCAGCGGACACCACCGGTGCCGCGGCCCTTGCCCGGATACTCGCTGAACGGCGTCACCTTCACCGCGCCGACCTCGGTCCCCGGCAGCGCCGACGACGAGCCCGCGATGGTGACGACATGCGTCTCGCGGCTGGTGTCGACGGCGCCGAAGTACACCACCTTGGCGCCCTTGGCGAGCCGGACGCCGGCCATCCCGCCCGCGGTCCGGCCCTGCGGCCGGACCGCCGAGGCCGGGAAGTGCAGCAGTTGCGCGTCGGAGGTGATGAAGCAGAGCTCCTCGTCGCCCGTGGTCAGCTCGATCGCGCCGACGACCTCGTCGCCGTCGTTCAGCCGGACGATCTCCCACGCGTCCCGGTTGCTCAGGTGGTCCGGGACGACCCGCTTCACCACGCCGCCCGCCGTCCCCAGCGCGACACCGATCGAGTCGGGGTCCATCGTGGTCAGCGCGAGTGCCTTTTCGCCGGGCTCCAGCGACACGAACTCCGCCACCGGCGCGCCACCCTGCAGGTTCGGCGCGTTCGCGGTCGTCGGCACGGCGGGCAGGTCGAGCGACTCGAGCCGGATCAGCCGGCCGGCGCTCGTGATCAGGCCGTACTGGCCGCGGGCCGTGCTCTTGACCGCGGACACGATCGCGTCGTGCTTGGCCCGGGTCTCCCCGGTGCCGAACGGCTCGACGCCGTTCGTCCGGGCGAGCAGGCCGGTGGAGCTCATCAGCACCCAGCACGGGTCGTCGGTGACCTCGAGCGCCACGGCAGCGGTCTTGGTCGCGCCGGACGACTCCAGCAGCACGGTCCGGCGCGGGGTCCCGTAGGTCTTGGCGATGTCGGCCAGCTCGTCGGACACCGTCTTGCGGAGCAGGTTCTCGTCCTCGAGGATCGCGGTCAGCCGCTCGATCCCGCGCTCCAGCTCGCCCTTCTCGGTCTCCAGCTCGAGCTTGGAGTACTTCGTCAGCCGACGCAGCGGCATGTCCAGGATGTAGTTGGCCTGGACCTCGGACAGGTCGTAGATCTCGATCAGCCGGCCGCGGGCCTGGGCCGCGTCTTCGCTGCTGCGGATGACCTGGATGACCTCGTCGATGTCCAGGATCGCGATCAGCAGGCCGTCGACGATATGCAGCCGGTCCTGGGCCTTCTTCCGGCGGAACTCGCTGCGCCGGCGGACCACGTCGTACCGGTGGCCGAGGTAGACCTCGAGCAGCTCCTTGAGGCCGAGCGTGCGGGGCTGGCCGTCGACCAGGCAGACCGCGTTGATCGAGAACGAGTCCTCCAGCGGCGTCAGCTTGTACAGCTGCTCCAGCACGGCCTCGGGGACGAAGCCGTTCTTGACCTCGATCACCAGCTGGGTGCCGTTGGTCCGGTCGGTCAGGTCCTTGACGTCGGCGATGCCCTGCAACTTCTTCGACTGGACCAGGGTCTTGATCTTCTCGATCACCTTCTCCGGGCCGACCGTGTACGGCAACTCGGTGACCACGATGCCCTTGCGCCGCGGGGTGACGTTCTCGATCCGGGCGGTGGCGCGCATCTTGAAGCTGCCACGGCCGGTGGCGTAGGCGTCCTTGATGCCCTCCAGGCCGACGATCTTGCCACCGGTGGGCAGGTCGGGCCCGGGCACGAACCGCATCAGGTCGTCCAGGTCGGCGCCCGGGCTCTTGATCAGGTGCCGCAGCGCCTGGACCACCTCGACCAGGTTGTGCGGCGCCATGTTGGTCGCCATCCCGACCGCGATCCCGGCGGCGCCGTTGACCAGCAGGTTCGGGAACGCCGCCGGCAGGACCGACGGCTCCTCCTCCTGGCCGTCGTAGTTCGGCCGGAACTCGACCACGTTCTCGTCCAGGCCGGCCGTCATCGCCACCGCCGACGGCGCCATCCGGCACTCGGTGTACCGCATCGCGGCCGGGCCGTCGTCGAGCGAGCCGAAGTTCCCGTGGCCGTCGATCAGCGGCAGCCGCATCGACCACGGCTGCGCGGTCCGGACCAGAGCGTCGTAGATCGCGCCGTCACCGTGCGGGTGGTACTTACCCATCACCTCACCGACGACGCGGGCGGACTTCACGTGGCTGCGGTCGGGGCGGATGTTGTTCTCCGCCATCGAGAACAGGATCCGCCGCTGGACCGGTTTCAGCCCGTCCCGCGCGTCCGGCAACGCCCGGGAGTAGATCACCGAGTAGGCGTACTCCAGGAAGCTGCTGCGCATCTCGTCCGAGACGTCGACGTCGAGGATGCGCTCCTCGAAGTCCTCGGGTTCGGCGGTGGTGCTGGAACGGCGTGCCATGCGGGTTCTACTGCTCCTCGATCGAACCGGTACGGCGCCGCGACGGTCCGGCGCCGTGCCCATTGTCCCTGCTGAACGGCGATTTGCCGTGCCACGACCCGCCCTCGCGCCGGTCAACCGCCGCCGTTGTGGTCTATTCCACCGCGGCCGACGGCTGCGACCGGCGCAGGATGTACGTCGTCGGGCCAGAGCGGACCCTACCGCCAGGGTCAGACAGATAGCGGCGATCCCCAGCCGGACACCCCACGGCACCGTCACCGGTACGTCGGCCATCCCGGCGGTTATCGCCCGCCGGAGCAGTACCCGGAGAAGCAGGATCCGCCCGATGCGGTTGCCGGCACGGACGCCCGCCGCCTGCTGGCCCTCACGGTCTCCCGATACGTCGAGCAGCTGGTGGTGAGCGAGGCGGCGGTCCGCAAGCACGTCGGCCAGATCTTCGCCAAGCCCCATCTCGGCGACGGTCTCGATCGCCGGGTCTCGGCCGTGCTCACAGACTTGCGGCGCTGAGAGAGGATCGGCGTATGGACGAAGACATCCGCAAGATCCTGGCCGACTGCCCGACGTGGGCCGTGGTGGGGCTGTCGAACAACACCAGCCGGGCGGCGTACGGCGTGGCCCGGTTCCTGCAGGGGCGCGGCAAGCGGATCGTGCCGGTGCATCCGTCGGCGGAGACCGTGCACGGCGAGCAGGGCTACCCGACGCTGGCCGACATCCCGTTCCCGGTCGACTGCGTCGACGTGTTCGTCCGCTCGGAGCTGGCCGGCGACATCGCGGACCAGGCGGTGGGAATCAACGCGAAGGCGGTGTGGTTCCAGCTCGATGTAGTGGATCCGGACGCGTACGCGCGAACGACGGCCGCCGGTCTGACGATGGTGATGAACCGGTGCCCGGCGATCGAGTGGGGGCGCCTGGGTCCGTCCTGACGTCATCACCGAGAGGTTCTGATGATCACGATCGACACGTCCACCGACTTCGGCAAGCGGATCGAGCGCCAGCTGGACGACGAACGCGTGGTCTGGCTGACCACGGTCGGCCGGTCCGGGACACCGGCGCCGAACCCGGTCTGGTTCCTCTGGCACGACGGGCAGCTGCTGATCGCCAGCCAGCCGGACAAGGCGAAACTGCACAACATCACCGCGCACCCGCGGGTCGCGGTCCACTTCAACGCCACCCACAGCGGCGGGGACGTCGGCGTGATCTCCGGAACCGCGGCGATCGACGACAACCCGATCGGCGGTGACGAACTGGCGGCGTACGACGCCAAGTACGCCGACGACATCGCCCACCTGGGGATGACGAACGAGCAGTTCCACGCGGACTACTCGGTCGTCATCCGGATCACCCCGGACAAGCTCCGGGGCTTCTGAGCAC
>NZ_SMKR01000248.1 GCF_004348725.1 Kribbella turkmenica | reverse complement strand
GTACAAGGATGCTCAGTTTTCTGCCTGTGGGAGCGCTTTCAAATTATGCAGGCTCTTGACAATGTAGTTAGGCAGTCACAGTTTGTAAGTCATGAAAACGCGTGCACTCCGCCCCCGGGCCGCGATCATTCCCGCCCTGACCACGCTGCTCGTCGCCCTCACAGGCCTGCTCCTGGTCCCCGCGACCGGGTCCGCCGTCACCAACCTCGTCACCAACGGAACCTTCGAGACCGGCAACCTCTCCGGCTGGACCTGCGCCGCCGGCGCCGCGACCACCTCGGCCCGCACCGGCAGCTACGCGCTCCAGGCCACGCCGACGTCGTCCGACAACGCCCGATGCACCCAGTCGATACCGGTCAAGTCCAGTACGACGTACACCTTGTCCGCCTGGGTCAAAGGCTCGAACGTCTACCTCGGCTTCGAGGGTGGAACGTCGACCTGGAGCACCAGCACCACCTGGAACCAGTTGACGACCACCTACACGACGACCGCGGCGCAGACCCGGCTGACGATCTATCTGCACGGGTGGTACGGGCTACCGGCGTACCAGGCGGATGACGTCGTACTGGACGGTCCTGGCGGGACTCCGGATCCAACCACCCCGCCGAGCACGCCGCCGACGACCACACCGCCCACCACCACTCCGCCGCCGGCCGACGGCACGCTGCCCAAGCACGTGCTCACCGGCTACTGGCAGAACTTCGACAACGGTGCGGCGGTTCAGCGGATCAGCGACGTGCACGCGGCGTACGACCTGATCGCGGTCGCTTTCGCCGACGCCGACCCGTCGCGGCCGGGGGCGATCACCTTCAACCTGGACTCCGCCGGGCTGGGTGGCTACACGGTCGCCCAGTTCAAGGCCGACATCGCGGCCAAGAAGGCCGCCGGCAAGCGGGTGATCCTGTCGGTCGGCGGCCAGAACGGCACCATTTCGGTCGGCAGCTCCGAGGCCGCGACCAACTTCGCGAACACCGCGTTGACCGTCCTGCGCGAGTACGGCTTCGACGGGATCGACATCGACCTGGAGAACGGCGTCAACGCGCAGTACATGGGTCAGGCCCTGCGGAGCCTGCACAGCCAGTTCGGCAGCGGCCTGATCATCGCCATGGCACCGCAGACGATCGACATGCAGAGCACGTCGTTCGAGTACTTCAAGCTCGCGCTGGCGATCAAGGACATCCTGACCGTGGTGAACGTGCAGTACTACAACTCGGGCTCGATGAACGGGTGCGACGGGCAGGTGTACTCGCAGGGCACTGTCGACTTCATCACCGCGCAGGCCTGCATCATGCTGCAGAACGGCCTCCGGCCCGACCAGGTCGGCCTCGGCCTGCCGGCGTCGTCCCGGGCGGCCGGCAGCGGCTACGTGTCCCCGCAGATCGTCAACAACGCCCTGGACTGCCTGACCCGCGGCACGAACTGCGGCAACTTCAGGCCGAGCACCACGTGGCCGTCGCTGCGCGGCGCGATGACCTGGTCGACCAACTGGGACGCGCTGAACGGCAACGCGTTCGCCAACCAGGTCGGCGCCCACGTCCACTCACTGCCCTGATGCGCTGATGCACAGCTACCGACCGGCTCCGGTGCTGGAAGCGCTCGGTGTCTGCTTCGAGGACGAGCAGCTCTACCGGGCGCTTCTGGCCCGCCCGGAGTCGACGACGACCGACCTGACCCGCGACACCGGCTGGCCGGCCACCCGGGTCGGCCGGCACCTGAAGTCACTGCTCTCCCTGGGCCTCGCCACACGGACCTCCGGCCGGCCGGCCGTGTACGTGCCGGCCGTGCCCGAGGCAGCGGTAGAGCTCCTGGCACTGCGGAAGCAGGCGGCGATCCTCGAGGCCAGGCTCGGTGCCTCGGTGCTGAGCTCGGAGTTCCGCCGGCAGGACTCGTTCACGGTGATCCGGGGGACCGAGGCTGTCGCGCAGAGGTTCTACCAAGCGCAGCAGAGCGCCCGGACCGAGGTGCTCGTGCTCGACCGGCCGCCGTACGTCGTCCTGCCGGTGGAGCCCCGGCGTGCGCATGGGGTGTCCTACCGGACGATCTACGACATGGCGTCGTTGTCGGAGCCGGGTGACCTGGTAGCCGCCCGGTCCGCCGGTTGCCGGATCCTGCGCGACGTACCGCTGAAGCTGGTGCTGATGGACCGGCGTACCGGACTGCTGCCGACGACGCCGGACGTGATCGTCGAGCTGGGGCCGTCCAGCCTGCTGGATGCTCTGCTGCGGTTGTTCGAGCTGTTGTGGCAGCAGGCGAGTCCGTTGTCGCCATCTGCTCCGGAGGGACCGCTCAGCGGTGAGGACCAGCAGTTGCTGGCTCTCGCTGCGGCGGGGCTGACGGACCAGGCGATCGCCCGGCGGCTCGGGGTGGCGCAGCGGACGGTCGAGCGACGGATGCAGCGGATCCTCCGGGCACTGGACGCGACCACACGTTTCCAGGCCGGCCTACGAGCCGGTCAACGCGGACTACTCGCCTGAGCCGTACGTCGGTCGGCTCACTCCGTCACGTCGGCCACGGTTGCACTGAGTGCTTTGAGCAGGTCCTCGGCGATCACGGTGATGCCGACACCGTGGTCGCCACCGCCGATGGAGATCGTCCCGGTGATCCGCTCGTCGGCGACGACCGGCCAGGCATGTGTGCTGCCGAGCGGGGTGATGGTGCCGCGAACGTACCCGGTGACGGCGAACGCGGTGTCCTTGTCGGGCATCGAGATCCGGTTCACCTCGAGCAGCGCGCGCAGCTTCGGCCAGGCGATCTCCCGGTCACCCGGCACCAGCACGAAGCGGTAGTCGTCGTCGGACAGCCTGACCACGATCGTCTTGATCAGGTCGGCCGGCTCGATTCCGCGGGCGGCAGCAGCCTCCTCCAGCGAGTTCACCCGTCCGTGCCTGGTCACTTCGTAGCTCAGCCCCAGTTGGTCAGCCGCCTCGATCGCTTTGGTCACCTGGCTAGTTTCGCACCTTGCTGGGTACGTTCTTGAGGAGTAGGGCCAGCAGAAGCGTGACGAAGAACAGCACGCCGGCCTCCAGCGCCACTCCGCTCCAACCGCCGTGGCTCCATGCGGCGCCGGCCAGCCCGCCGAAGACCGACGACCCCAGGTAGAAGGAGAACAGGTAGAGGCTGGCGGCCTGGCCCGTCCCACCGCCCCCGGCGTGCGCCCGCGCGGCCACCCAGCCGCTGGCCACGCCGTGTACGGCGAAGAACCCGGCAGTCATGACCGCGAGTCCCGCGATGACGAGCGGCAGCGGTGCGGCCAGAGAAATCGCCACCCCGGCGAGAGTGACCAAACACCCGGCCGGAACGACGGCGCGACGCCCGTACCGGTCAGCGAGCCACCCCGCTGTCGCCGAACCGGCCGACCCGAGCAGATAGACCGTGAACACCAGCCCGGTCGCTCCAGCACTCAGGTCGTACGGCGCACCGGACAGCCGGAACACGGCTCCGTTGTAGACGGCGACGAATGCACCGACCGCGGTCGTGGCGATGCCGTAGAGCGCCAGCAAGGCCGGATCACGCAGTACCCGGCCTGTCTGGGTCATAAGTTGCTTCGGGCCCGCAGGGCTCGGGTGGAAGTTCTGCGACGCCGGGAGAAGCAGCCAGACCACGACGGCGCACAGGACTCCCATTAGTGCGATGCCACCAGACGCGACTCGCCAGCCGCCGAGGTCGGCGAGACCGCCCGCGATGAGGCGGCCGGCCATGCCGCCAACCGCCGTACCGGCGATGTAGAGACCGCTGGCACGCGCATGGCTGTCGTGGTGGACCTCCTCGCGGAGGTAGGCCATGGCTACTGCGGGCAGTCCGGCCATCGCGACCCCTTGGAGTCCGCGGAGCGCGAGCAGCGTGTGCCACGTCGGAGCCGCGGCACATAGCAGCGCGATGCCAGCAGTGGCTGCGACCGACCAGCGCATCAGAGTGGTCCGACCGATCACTTCTGAGACCGGGCCGGCGATCAGCAGGGCGATGCCGAGGCCGAGAGTAGCCAGCGACACTGTGAACGCACTCTGGCTGGGAGAGACGTCGAACGCGTCGACGAGCTCGGGGAGGAGCGGCTGCGTGCTGTAGAGCAGCGCGAACGTCGCCAGACCGGCCGCGAAGAGAGCGACCGACAGCCTGCGGTAGCCCGGATCGCCCGGGCGGTAACCCGGCTGGACCACGACGGGAGTGTGCATGGCTTCGACCGTGCCATGCTGAGCACGATACGTAAAATGTCGATCTCGGCGGGCATCGATACGATTCTGGTATGCATGTCGGGGATCTGCGCTGGTTCGCCGTACTCGCGGAGACCGAGCACCTGACCGAAGCGGCCGCGGCGCTGGGCACCAGTCAGCCCAATCTGTCCCGGTCGCTGCGCCGGGTCGAGAGCGCGTTCGGTGTCCAGCTCTTCGAGCGTGAGCATCGAGGCATGCGGCTGAACCCGTACGGGCGGGTGGTGCTGGAGGCGGCACGGACGGGCTCGGCCGCCGTCGACTCGGCGCGGCAGCGGATCGAAGCGCTGCTCGACCCGGAGTCGGGAACCGTTCGGCTCGGGTTCCTGCACTCCGTCGCGACCAGTCTGCTGCCTGACCTGCTGAAGGCGTTCCGCGAGGAGGCTCCGGCGGTTCGCTTCGCGCTGCGGCAGGAGCCGGCGCACGACATCGTCGAGGACCTGGAGAGCGGTGAGGCCGAGATCGGCATCATCGGGCCCCGGCCGGATCCGGAGGTGTTCGGCTGGCACCTGCTCGAGCAGCAGCGGATGTGTCTGCACGTCCCGCCCGGTCATCCGCTGGCTTCGCGGCGCCGGGTGGAGCTGGCGGCGGCCGCCGACGAGTCGTTCGTCGGGCTGCGGCCCGGCTTCGGCTTCCGCCGGATCTCCGAGGAGTTGTGCCGCGCCGCCGGGTTCACTCCTCGACTCGCCTTCGAGGCGACCGACCTCGCCACCATCGACAGTCTGGTCGGCGCCGGCCTCGGGGTGGCGGTGCTGCCGTCCGGTGCGGTCCGTGGGAACGACAGCGGAGCGGTGTCGATCCCGCTCGCCGGTGTCCGGGCACGTCGTGAGATCGGCCTGGCCTGGCGATTGCGCGCGCAGCTCACACCGGCCGCCGAGCGGTTCCGGACGTTCGTCCGGTCCCAGCCGGTCCGATCCTCCTAGGCCGTCGGCGACTTCCGTAGCGTTCGTCCAGTTTTCCCGGTCTCGACTTGCAGACAGAGGGCTCTCCACCGCAAAGTTTCCTCCGTGAGGAAGCGTCTGAGTTCGATTCGCCCGAGCCGGCGCCTGCTGTTCGCGGCGGGCACGGCCGCCGCGGCATCGACTGTTGCGTCCGCCGCAACGGCGTCGGCGGCCGCCACCGCCGAGCTCGCGGGGGCCGGCGCCTACGGGTCCGGCGTGCTGGGTGCGTGGGAGCGGCAGGCGCGAGCGATCTCGGGCGTCTCGCAGATCCGCAAGGCGCGGGAGACCGACGGCGTCTTCATGTTCGGCGACAGCATCGGCGTCCAGGACGGCCCGTCGCTGGCCCGGCAGCTGTCCTCCCACGGCATCAAGGTCGCTGTGCACAACTGGGCCGGGCGACCTGTCACTCCGGCCGTCGACGCGCTCGACACCTGGGCCCAGGACTACGGCCTGCCACACCGCATCCTGATGTCGGTCGGCTCGAACGACATCTTCACGCCACCGGCGGTGGCCGCTCAGGTCGAGCGGACGATGCAGATCGTCGGCGAGGACCGCACCGTCTTCTGGGTGAACATCCAGGCTGCCCGGACCGGGCACGGTCCGGCCGTCCAGGTCTCCGACCAGCGCAACAGCGCGTGGATCAACCTGCAGTTGGCAGAGGCTCAGCGCCGGCACGCGAACCTGCGCATCATCCACTGGGCCGAGCACCTCGCCGCCAAGCCGAACCGCCTCGCCAACTACCTGCGCGACGGTTTGCACCCGTCGATCCCGCTCGGCCAGAACGCCCGCAACGCCCTCATCGTCGACGCCCTCAAGTCAGGCTGAGCACGGCGACGTACGGGTGGTCGCCCGCACGCCGCCGTACCACTGGGGTGCCTAGAACCCGGCGGTGATCCGGGTGAACTCCCAGTCGGGTTGCGCGATACCGGAGCAGTTCGACACCACTCCGCCGCCGGCGCAGCCCCGGTCACGGTTCACCGACCAGAACGCCAGCCGGCCCAGACCGTTGGACTTGGCCCAGTTGGTGATGTTCTGCCAGGTGGCCGTCGTGGTCATCTCCTGCTGGTCGGACAGACCGTTCATGCCGGAGATGCCCTGGTGGGCGTAGGCCTGCGCGGTGGTCCAGCCGAAGGTCGCCTTCAGCTTGTTGTTCAGGCCGACGGACGCGTTGATCGTGTCCTGCTGGATGTTCGAGCTGCCGAAGTCGAACGGCATCAGCGTGTAGATGTCGATGTTCGCGTTGAGGGCCTTGGACCGCTCGATCAGCCGGTTGCCCCAGAAGTTCGGGCCACTGGTCGTGGTACCGAAGGTGAGGATCGTCTGGATGCCGGGGTTGTTCTGCTTGACGATCCTGAGCGCGTTCAGGATCCGGTCCTGGACGACCTCGTTCTCGAACTCGTCGCTGTTCTCGATGTCGACGTCGATCGCCTTCAGGTTGTAGGCGTTGATCACCTGCTGATACGCCCCGGCGAGTGCTTCCGGCGTACTGCAGTTCGGCCCGAGCTTGTTGCCGCTCCAGCCGCCGATCGACGGCACGATGTCGCCACCGGCCGCCCGGATCTGCGCGATCGCGGTGGCGTCCGCACTGCCCTGCAACGGCCGGCTGCCGTCCCACGCCGGGTTGCAGCCGCCGGACGACAGGATGAACGCCATCGTGAACCACTTGATGCCGGTCGCGTTCATGACGGTCGCCGGGTTCGGCGGATCACCCCAGCCCATGTACAGGTACGGCGCCGCCCGCCGGGTGCTGGGCTCACCGCCACCGGTGGTCTTCACGGCGATCGTGCCGCTCTTCGGACCCTCGCCGGCGCTGTTCGACGCGCTTACCTGATAGTTGTACGTCGTGTTCGCGGTCAGCCCGGAGTCCGTGTACGACGTACCCGTGGGGGAGCCGACCTTCGTGCCGTTGCGGTAGACGCTGTAGCTGGTCGCACCACTCGGTGCGGACCACGTGAGGCTCACCGACGACGAGGTCGCCGTACCGGAGAGACCGGTCGGTGCGCCGGGGGCGGTGCCGCCGCCACCGGAGCAGGAGCCGCCGTTGAGTCGGCAGGCCGTCAGACCGGGGAAGTTGCCCGGGCTGCCGTTGAATCCGAAGGTGACGGACGCGCCGGGTGCGAGCGGTCCGGCCCAGCTCGGCGGGGTGAACGTGTGCGTCTGGCCGCTGCTGCTCCGGGTCGCGTCCCACGAAGTGCTGACGGTGTAGCCGGACGGGAAGTCGAGCGCGACCGACCATGTGCTCAGTGAGCCAGTGGTGCCGTTCGTCACGGTGACCTTGCCTTCGAAGCCGCTGCCCCAGTCGGACACCTTGGTGAAGGCCGCGGTCACCGTGGCGGCGTTGGCTGCCGGTGCTACCAGTAGGGAGAGGACTACTGCGGTGATGGCGGCTATGGCCATCGAGATGCGTTTCATGATGCTCCGATCAGTGGGCGGTACGTGATCAGACCTGACCCCAGAGTGCGGGGACGTTCGGTGGTTCCCAGCCGGTCTGGGAGGTATGGCCCTGGATGCACTTGTAAGTGAGGCCGTTGTAGCTCACCAGCGCGCCTGTCGCGTACGTCGTGTTCGGTGCCCACGGGGTGGCCGTCGGGGGCGTCGAGGTCGGCGTCGGCGTGGGGG
>NZ_SMKR01000247.1 GCF_004348725.1 Kribbella turkmenica | reverse complement strand
TCCCAAGAGTCCATGCTGGCGGCGCCTGCCGAGTTGAAGCGGCGGGCGAAGAACACCTGCTGGCCAAGGATGTCCCAGGTGCCGTAGTGCTGCGCGAGCCCGTCGAGCAGCCAGGTCTCCTGAGCGTTGCCGGGCAAGCTGCGCGACGCCAGATCCGCGTCCGAGCAGACCTTCCAGCCGTCCCCGCACGCCTGGTCGTGGCGGTACTGCCGGGTGTCGAGCATGTGGAAGGTGGCCAGGCTCCCCCACCGGAGCCGGCGGTACAGCGGGATACTGTTGCCGCTGTTCGCCTGTGCCGGGCGCAGCGGCATGTTCTCGTAGTAGGCCCGGTACGCCGCCGTCCGCCGGGCCGTCCACTGCGCACTGGTCAGGGACGGCGTACTGTCGGCCCGCACCATGTTGGCGTAGTTGTTCTCCACCTCGTGGTCGTCCGTGACGACGAGCCACGGCGCGACCGCGTGCGCGGCCTGGAGGTCCGGGTCCGACTTGTACTGCGCGTACCGGCGACGGTAGTCCGCCAGCGTCACGATCTCCGTGGTGCCCGCGTGTGTCCGGGTCCGGCCGGCGACCGCGCCGTACTCGTAGATGTAGTCGCCGAGGTGCAGGATCAGCCCCGGGTTCTCCTCGGCCATCCGGCGGTAGACGGTGTAGTAGCCCTCCTCGTAGTGCGCGCAGGAAGTGAAGGCCATCACCAGGTCACGGCCGTTGGTGCCGATCGCCGGGGTCGTCCGCGTGCGTCCGACCGGTGAGAGGTGTCCCTGGGCACGGAAGCGGTAGAAGTAGTCGGAGTCGGCGTTGAGGCCTCCGGCAACCACATGGACCGAGTGCGCGTTCGCGTACGTCGCGGTGACCGAGCCGGACGCGACCAGCGTGCTGAACGTGTCGGTGGTTGAGACCTGCCAGTCGACGGTCACGTTGGTGTTCGTCATCCCGCCCTGACCGTCGGCGTTGAGGGGCGATGGCGCCAGCCGGGTCCACAGCGCGACGCTGTTCGTGTCCGGTTCACCGGAGGCGATTCCCAACTGGAACGGGTACGGGACGGCAGCGGTCGCCGCGATCACGGCCGAGCGGACCGGGAGAGCGCTGACACCGGCAGCGGCAAGTCCGCCGAGGACAAGGGTTCTGCGACTGATTGGGCTCATGGGCCTCACCTTCACTACTACTCAGGGCGGGGGCTCCCCGGACGGATGACGCCGGCGGAGCCATCCGGGGAACCTTGAGAGTGCGTGGTGCTTGATGCCCATGGTGAGACAATTTGTGTAACTTTCCTACCGCTCGCACCTGCCTAGTTGAAGGCAAGGGCGAGCAGAATCACGGCAGGCACACCCTCGAGAGCGGCGTTGAACCACAGCTTGGGCTGCGAGACGACCAGGACGACCGCCATGAATGTGTGCTGGGCCGCAGTGAAGATGATCAGCGCCTCCCCCTGCGGCAGATGGTCGGTCCGGACGAGGATGACGCCCGCCACCAGCGCGACCGCGGTGGTCAGGTTGTACCAGCCCATGTTCACCGTCCAGAGACGGACCGCGTCGAAGTCGCCGGGCTTGGTCAGGAACATCGGATAGAGCCGCGGGTGCCGGTACAGGAACGACTCCATCACGAAGACGACGCCGAGCATGAGGGCGATCGCCACCGCGAGCACCTGCGCCGCCGTGCTCATGACGGTGCTCCCGCGAGCGTGACCCCGTGCCGGCTCGAGATCTCCCCCAGCGCGGCGAAGTCGGCCGGATCGACGGTCGCGAGATCGGCGAAGAACTCGCCCATCTTCCCGGTCTGGCTGACGGTCAGGAACTTCGCCGTCGGCGTCAGCACCGAGAAGGTGTTCAGCGTCCCGGCCGGGATGCTGATCGACGCGCCGGGCCCGAGGTCGTAGCCCTGGTCGCCGGCCTGGACCAGGATCCGGCCCTGCAGGACGTAGAAGGCCTTGCTCCAAGTCTCGCTGTGCGGCGGCGCGGCCGGCCCGCGGGGTGCGTCGACCTCGAAGATCTCGTACTGCGCGCCGGTGTGCTCACCGCCGACCTTGACCGTGACGACCGCGTCCGGAGCGGCGTACTCCGCGCCCGTGCCGGCCGTACTCAGGTGCACCGATTCGGTCATGATGTCCTCCTCCGAGAGTCGTTGACCTGAAGGTAGGAAGCGGGGCGGGCCGGAACCATCCCGGCCGGCTGGGCTCTCCCGCGGCGCGGAATCCCCACATTCCGGGGATGGGCGGGCCGTTGCCGGCGGCGCATACTGAGCGCATGTGGGAGGGCCGGGCGCGGGCCGCGCGGCGGGACATCGCGGCACTGGCGACGTCAGGACTGGGCGTCGCGGAGCTGCACGCGGCCGCGATCGAGGTGGTCGAGCAGGTGATCGGCGACGATCTGACCTGCTGGGCGGCGATCGATCCGGGCACGCTGGTGATCAGCTCGATGACGAGTGGCCGGACCCGCATCCCGGCCGAGTACGAGCCCCGGCTGGCCGAGACGGAGTACTCGCCGGACAACCCGAACTCGTTCGCCGAGCTGGCCAAGCGGCCGTACCCGGTGGCCCGGCTGTCCGACCTGCCGTACCGCGAGGTCGTCGGCCACCGCCGGCTCAACGAGGTGTGGCGGCCGCTCGGGATCGAGCACGAACTACGGGCCGTGTTCAGCGTCGACGGCGACTGCTGGGGCGCGGCCGGATTCGTCCGGGGCGGGACGGAGTTCACCGACCGCGAGGTGGAGTTCCTCGGATCGGTGGCGCCGGCGATCGGCGCGGCAACGCGGGTGGCGGTGCGAACCGATGCCCACGGCTATCGAGGAGGGGTCGGTCCGTCGATCGTCGTGACCGGACCGAGCGGCGCGCCGCGTGCGGTCACGGCGGCCGCGCGCAGTTGGCAGGACGCGCTGAACGAGATCGCCCCCGGTCGGTTCGACACGCTGCTGCTGGCCGTCGTGACCGGCACCCGGGCGGCCGCCAACGGCACCTTCCAGGCGCGGGTACAGACCGCGACCGGTGGCTGGGTGGTCATGCAGGGCAGTCGGCTGATCAGTGACGACGGCCAGACGGAGGTGGTGGTGACGATCGAACCGGCGTCCGGCCGTCACCTGGTGGGCATGCTGCTGGCGGCGTACGGACTGACCGCCCGGGAGCGGGAGATCTGCCTCGAGGTGATCTCCGGTCACACCACGACCGAGATCGCCGACCGGCTGTCGATCTCACCGCACACGATCCAGGACCACCTGAAGTCCGCG
Organism: Kribbella turkmenica; assembly: GCF_004348725.1. Lineage (GTDB taxonomy): Bacteria > Actinomycetota > Actinomycetes > Propionibacteriales > Kribbellaceae > Kribbella > Kribbella turkmenica. The sequence continues at coordinate 4,576 of NZ_SMKR01000247.1, read as the reverse complement.
TTCACCAAGGTCGGCGTGCGCAGCCGGGGTGAACTGGTGGCGACGCTGCGACCCGACGACCTCACGTACCACTGACCGCCGACTGCTTGCGGTAGGCACCGGGCGCGATCCCGAAGTCACGCTTGAACGCCTTCGCGAAGGCGAACTCCGAGGTGTACCCGATCTCCTTGGCCACGGCCGCCAACGGCCGGTCGTGGCCACGCAACAGGCGCGCGGCGGTCGTCATCCGCCAGCGGGACAGGTACGTCAGCGGCGGCTCGCCGACCGCCTCGGTGAACCGGCGGGCGAAGGCGGCCCGCGACAGGCCGACGTCCGAGGCGAGGTCGGCAACCGTCCAGGTCGCGCCGGGCTCGGCGTGTAGCAGCTCGAGTGACCGGGCGACCGCGGTGTCGGTCAGCGCCCGCGACCAGCCGCTCTCGGTCGGGCAGCGCCGGTCTTCGAGCCAGGCCCGCAGGATGAGCACCAGCAGCGCGTCGACCAGCGGCGGTACGACGGCAGCCGCGCCCGGGCGATTGGCGTCGAGCTCCTCCCCGAGAACGCCGATCGTGGCGTGCAGGGTCCGGTGACGGCCTGGATCCGCCGGCACGTGCACGACGTCGGGCAGGTCGCTCAGCACCGGATGTGGCCGCTGCCGGTCGAGAAGGTACGTCCCGCACAGCAACAGCGACCGGGCTCCTGTGCTGCCCAGCGCTGGGTCGGCAACCTCCGGGTCGAACTCGACCAGCGGTGTTTCGGGGTGGTCCGCCAGCCCGTGCTCGAGCCCGCGCGGCAACAGCACCGCGTCCCCCGGCCCCATGGCGATCGGCTCGCCGCTGGGTGGCAGCAGCCAGGAACTCCCTTGCAGCACCAGATGGAACGTCGCTCCCGCGGACTGCGTGAACCGCAGACCCCACGGCCCGCGCACGTCGGTCCGCCGGGAGTCGGCCGGACCCGACCGCATCGCGGTGACGACGTCGGCGAGAACATCCATGTCCAGCATGATACGCCACGAGCCAAAGACGATCGGACATGAATGAGCGCCGAATGGACATAGAGCCGCTCCACAGCACCTGCCTATTGTCGGTGATGCAAAACTCAACTACTAGGAGCCCTCCATGAGTATTGTCGTCACCGCCGCCACCGGCCACCTCGGCCGCCTCGTCATCGACGAACTGCTGGAGCGGGTGCCAGCGGACCAGGTGGTCGCGGTCGCCCGCAACGCCGAGAAGGCCGCCGACCTCGCGGCGCGCGGCGTCGAGGTCCGGATCGCCGACTACAACGACCCAACCGCCGTCGCCAAGGCCTTCGGCACCGGTGACACCGTGCTGCTGATCTCCGGCCTGGAGCCCAACCGCCTGGCCCAACACCGGACCGTGATCGACGCGGCGAAGGAAGCCGGGGTCGCCCGGATCGCCTACACCAGCGTGCTCGGCGGACCGGACGCCGACTTCGAGCTGGCCGCCGACCACCGGGCGACGGAGCAGGCGATCCTCGAGTCCGGCCTGACCTACACGCTGCTGCGCAACGGCTGGTACAACGAGGTGTACACCGACCAACTCGCCGTACAACTCGAGCACGGCGTGGTCGGAAGCGCCGGCGACGGCAGGATCGCCTCGGCCGCACGGCGCGACTTCGCGGCCGCCGCGGCCGTGGTCCTCACCGGCGAGAATCACGAGAAGAAGGCGTACGAGCTGAACGGCGACACCGCCTGGACGCTGACCGAGTACGCCGCCGAGGTGTCCCGGCTGGCCCGGAAGGACGTTGCCTACAACAACGTTCCCGGCGAGACGCTGCTCGGGATCCTGGTCGGGGCCGGCGTCCCGGAGTCCTTCGCCCCGATCCTGGTCGACGTGGACGCCGCGATCGAGCGCGGTTTGCTCGCCGGCCGCGGCAGCGACCTCAGCCGCCTGATCGGCCGCCCGACCACGCCGATCGCCGACTCGATCGCCGCGGCTCTGAGGAAGTAGCACGCAGTACGTCCGTCGTTCCCGCTCGACCGACGAGGAGCTCGCGCCGAATGGGATCGGGCCGGGGTTCTGGCGCCCCGGCCCGGTCGCTCCACTACGGGATCAGCTTGATCGCCAGGTCAGGGTCAAACTGTCCCGCGGGCAAGCTGGACTCGTTGCACACGCCGTCCGAGTTGCCCGGAACCTTGACCCACAACAGCAGTTCCGCGCCACCGCCGACCCGCGCCGTCACCCCGAGTTTGCGTCCCGGCGGATTGCACCAGGTCGTCCCGGCCCCGGCGCCGTTGCGACTGGTGTCGATCACGAACGGTTTGTCGGCTGCCAGGCCGTCGTTGATCGCGTCCGCGAACGGGATCGTTTCCGCGGTCGTGTAGTAGTTCGACACATTCAGCGAGAACCCGTGAGCGTTGCCGACGCCCACCCGGGTCAGCCGCTGCGCCATGTCACTCGCGGTCCCCCAACCCTTGTTCCCGGCATCCAGGTAGACCCAGGTGTTCGGCGCGAAGTCCTTGAACTGCTGGAGCGCGAACTGCAGCATCCTGACTCGCTCGTCCTGCTTCTCGGGCGTCATGCACTGGAAGTCGCCGAGCGAGTCCGGCTCCAGGATCACGAGCGCCGGCCGACTCCCGATAGCAGCAGCAAACGTCTGGACCCAGTCCTTGTATGCCGCCTCCGTCCCCGCCCCGCCACCGGAGTGACCGCCGCACGCGTCCCGGCCGGGAATGTTGTACGCCACCAGCGTCGGCACCTTGTCCGCCGCGTCGGCCGGCCCGACGAACTGCTGGACCGCGTCGGCGATGTTCGTGTTCCAGTTGCCGAACCAGCGCGCCATCGGCTTGGTCGCGATCGCCGCGTTGATGGCCGTTGCCTTCGTCCCCGGGTTGTTGTCCACCCAGATCTTGGGATTGGACTTCGGGTCGACGTAGAAGCCGTTGGTCAGCGAGATCGGACTGCCGGCCACGGTGCCGTAGGTGTCGACGAGCGAGACGTTGTCGAACCAGACGGAGTACCCGGTGGGGTGATCGCCCAACTGGAAGGTGAGTTCGGCCTGCGCGGTCTCCAGCGACCCGGTGAACCCGAGCGCGAACCGCTGCTTCGTCGTACCGACGGTGAAGAGCCGGTCCAGCGTCGACGGGTACGGCGCCGTGTTGTGCTGCACCGTGGTCCGGAGCTGCCGGGTCGCGGTGGCGCGGGCGTCGAAGGACAGGACGTACCGATGACCCTGGTGAATCGGGAAGGCCGGGACGTTCTGCCCGAGCATCGCGTCCCATCGCTCCGCCGTACCGCCGGGGACGACCGCCTTGAGTTGGCCGGCGTCGACGCTGATCGGAGTGTTCGCGAGGCTCCACCAGTTCGTCGTACTGGTGTCGAAGGTGCCGTTCTTGACGAGTTCGGTGGCCGCAGCGGCGCCAAGCGCGCTGGCCGGTACGACGACGCCGAGAGCGAGCGCGGCCGCCGGCAGGCCACGGATGATCCATCGCATGAGTGCTCTCCTGTCTGGTGATGGGCGGGAGACAGTCCGGGAGCGCTTTCAATCAGACGAGCCTTGCAGCGGTCTTCCAGGCATCGTGCCGAGGTGACAGCTGTTCGTCAAGACTTCGGTCCCGCAAGGCTTTTCGTCTTCTCAGACTCCTGCGGCGTACCTACACTCAGGTCTGGAAGCGCTCCCAGATCAGTTCGCCACCTGACCAGTGGAAGGTGATCACACTCGAGACAGAGACTCCCGCACGCAACTGCCCCACCGCGCCGCCGACGATGCGGCCGGGGTTGGTGGTCGCCATGGTGAGCGCCTCCGGCAACGAGAAGGCGGCGGCTGCCCAGGCGACCCCGGTCGACAGCGGCGCGACCGCCCCGGCGAGGTACGGCGTACCCCGGACGAGCAATCGCCCGTCACCGGTGAGCTCGACGTCTCCACCGACCGCAGTCGAGTACTCCCCCGGTGGCCGACCGCCGAGCGCGACCGAGTCGGACACCAGGAACGATCGCTCGATGCCCTTCGCCCGGACCATCGCCACGAACGCCTCGACCGGCAGATGGTGACCGTCGGCGATGAAGCCCGCGCTGAGGCGGTCGTCGGCCAACTGCGTCCACAGGTAGTTGGGGTGCCGCGGCAGTTGCGCGTGGGCACCGTTGCCGAGGTGGGTGGACAGCGTCGCACCGGCATCGACCGCGGCGCCGAGCTGGACGGTGTCGGCATGGGTGTGGCCGATCGCGACCCGGGTTCCGCTGGATGCCACCGCGGCGATGTAGTCCGTGCTGTCCGGCCAGTGTGGCGACAGCGTGACGAGACCGATCAGGCCGCCCGCGGCACGTTGAAGGTGCTCGAACTCGGCGAGGTCGGGCGGCCGGACGAACGCCGCGTCATGGCACCCGCGCGGCCCCTCCTGATCCGAGATGTGCGGTCCTTCCAGGTGGATGAACGGGATCGCCTGGGCGATCTCGGGATGGCGACGACGCGCCGCGGCCACGATGGCCAGCGCGTGGCTGATCCGGTCGGGGCTCGCGGTCACCAGGGTGGGCACGAACGTCGTGACACCGACCAGCCTCAAGGCCGCACGCAGTCCGACGACGGTGTCGATCTCCAGGTCGTCGCCGTTCAGGTCGAACCCGGCGTACCCGTTCACCTGGAG
>NZ_SMKR01000246.1 GCF_004348725.1 Kribbella turkmenica | reverse complement strand
GGTGTCCGGCGATCGAGCCGGATTGCTGGTCTGCTCAGGCGTTTGTCGTGGGGCAGTGGGCGCATACGTCCTGTCGAACTGCAGCCAACGCGGGTTACGACCTCAACGTTTCTGGACGCGGCACTAGCTCACGCGTACTGCGGCTCCGCGCCGCTCACCGAGCACCGTGAAGTCGTATTGAGCGCGCTGGCTGACAGCGTCGGCGTGCGCCTGGGCCTCCGGCTTCGGCGACGACTGGATGCACGTCATCACGCTCGAAACCGTGCAGCCACGGGACGATTCCGCTCCCAGGGCTGTCTGCACCGACGGTCGACGTCCTGCCCGAGGGAGGACTGCGGCGGAGTGTCTGGCTACGAGCTGATCACGGCTGCCCTCGATCCCACCCTTCCGAGCATGCCGAGGCGGTCGTCGACTGTGCCCGGATGTATGGCGACGACGTCGACCTCGGCGATTATGCGCCAACCCGGTTCGAACCGGAAGAGGTCAACGAGGCGCTGGCCCGGCCTGGCCACGGTGAATCAGATCTTCCTGGACCGCCGGGTGAACTCACCTTCGCTTTCCGTTCCATAGCTGCGAGATAGCACTTCGAGCAGATGATCGAAGACGCGAAGCTGGACGATCCCGTCGAGATCGACGCGGACACCGCGGCCCGGATGGTCTCGCCGTACAGCTGGCTGCTTGAGCGCGTCGGGCCGGACGGCATCAAGCTGACCAGCGCCGGCTACCTGCCGCCCGTCCAGGTGGAGGGCGCCATGGCCGAACTCGGATTGGGCGAAGAGTGGATCGGCAAAGGGAACCGCGAGATCCAGACCCTGCCCGTCCTGCACCTGCGGGAAACGGCGCAGGCCGTGGGTCTGCTGCGCAAGTACCGCGGAAAGCTCGTACTCCCACCGCGCGGTCGTGCACTCCGCCCCACTCGATCCACGGAGGACGACGCGGACGCAACGGTCGCGGACTTGCTCACCGCGATCGGTCGGGCGACCTCGATGGAACACCGTGACCCCGTGGATGGCCAACGATGCGGCCTGGGGCACCAAGGCGGTCCTCCGCCGCCTCGGCGCCTCCATCGACGAGCCAGGCATCCACCACCGGTCCGCGAAGCCGACATCACAACGTGTGACCTTGGCCCGGGCCGCACTGCGCCTGGCCCAGCACGGACTGACCGGACACAGGGTCAGTTCGGCGCGGTTCCTCTGGGCGACACATCGATGTCGTTGCGCTGCGCGGGCAACGGGTACGTCGTGGTGTCGTCGTCGAGGAAGAAGCTCGGATGCGGCGGCTGGTTGTAGACGCTGCCCTCCGAGGCCACGCTCAGGCGGTACTGCGGGTCGTGCATCAGCGTGCGGATGCGGTGCTCGGTCGGGATGGTGGTCGTGTAGACGCGCAGCCTGTCGGTGCCGACGCGCCACACGACCTCCTCGCGCCAGTCTCCGAACAGATCCGCCGACACGATCGGGCTGTTGCGCCCGCCGTCGTTCGTGCCGGTAGCGCCGGGCGCGACCAGGAGGTTGGCGTCTCCAACGACCTCGGGACGTGACTCGTAATCGGTGTTCGCCTTCGAGATCGTCGCGCCGTCGAGGATCTCGCGCTGGAGATCCCCGTCCCAGTACAGAAGGAAGTTGTGCGGCAGCCCCGCGGATCCCGCCGCGTTCGCGTACAGACGTTCGCCGGTGATCGCGCTCCATACGAACCCGTTCGTCCAGTACTCTGCGCCGGGCTGGTTCGGATCGATGTTCGCTGCCACGCCCCGCTCGAGGTCGCCCGCGAGCGAGTACATGCCGACGAGCACCTCACCGGTCCTCGGGTCGTAGATCGCGGCGCTCGGCCGGTAGCCGAACCCCTTCTGGCCGTCGCGGCCGACGGTCTGGAAGTCGGCCGGCTGCTCGGCGGTGAGGAACACCTCCGGCCCCGCGATGTCAGGGTCGAAGTCGCCCACGTGGAAGGCGTCGCCGTGTCCGAGGTGAGTGAACCGGTCGTCGGCATCCGGGTTGTGCATCTGTTCGGTGAGGTTGACGTTCACCTCCGGGACCGGGAACGGGAACCAGGTCCCGGCGACGGTCTTCGGCGTGAGGTCGTCGTCGAGGATCAGTGCGCCGAAGACGATCTCGTCCTTGCCGTCGAGGTCGACGTCCGACATGGTGATCGTCTGCGCGCCCTTGTGGTGATACAGCTCCGGATCGGGGTGGGTCTCGGAGTCGAAGGTGTCACCGAGCACGAGCTCGCCGTTCTCGAGGGTGTACGCCGCCACCGTCGCCCGAGCGTAGTACCCGCGCCCCATGATGGCACTCGGTCGCTTGCCGTCGAGGTAGGCGATACCCGCGATGAAGCGGTTCGCCCGGTTGCCCTGGTGGTCGCCCCACGGGTAGTGGCCCCAGCGAGTCTCCTCGTTCACCCAGTACGGGTCGGGGATCTCCTCGGGCGGGATCGGCACTTGGGCACCCTCGCCCGTACCGCCGTCGCGGACCGCGCCGAGGAACGAGGCACCACGGTGGTCGACCGGCGCAGCGCCCCAGTTCGGTTCGCCGTACGGGAAGGCGTAGTCGACGGTATCGATGACCCGGCCGGTCTCGCCGTCGAACGCTGTCAGGTACTCATTGCTCGTCCCGATGACGCCGTGGACGTAGACCTTGCCCCATTGCCGCACGTTCTGCTCAGGCGGCGTGGAGCCACCCGGGATGACCCAACTGACGGCATAGGTGTTGAGCCCGTCGTAGTACTCGTCGAGCGACGCCTCGTCGCCCGCGGCGATGTACTCGGCGATCCTGTTCGGTGCGGCCGCCGTACGGCCGATCACGTCGTTGACCACGTACTGCCCGCCGACGACGTTCCCGGTCGTCGTGCCATCGGCTGTCTTGATGATCAGCTCCGCCTTGCCGTTGCCGTCGAAGTCGGCCACGACGAGCTGTGTGTCGTGGGCTCCGGCCCGGATGTTGTACCCCACGTTCACCCGCCAGAGCAGGGTCCCGTCGAGCTTGTAGGCGTCGACGATCGCGGGAGCCGTGGACCCGTACTGCGAGGAGTCCCGCTGGTTGGACGGATTCCACTTCAGGACCAGTTCGTACGTGCCGTCGCCGTCGAGGTCACCGACGGTCGAATCGCCGGGCGTGTAGGTGGCGGTCTGGGTCGCGATCGAGCCGTCGGGGTTCTTCAGCCAGTTCAGGCGCGGCCCGCGGTCGAGCTCGTCGACGTACCGCGTGAACGCCGCGTCGAGTTCGGCGAACAGCGCATCGCTCATGCGGAATCGGCCCGGAGTGACCATGTACTGCGGGTCCGCGAAATTCGTCTTCGGCTTCCACACCGGGTCGCCGAAATGCGTCCGGAACCGGTCGACGAGAGCGTTGTATTCGGAGGGCCGGAGCCCAGCCTCGTTCTCGTGGGCCTCGCGCACGTCCCGGAGCAGTTGCATGTCCACCGGCTCGTACACCTTGCCGGTGACGGTTCGGTTGAATGTCTCGAGCCGAGGGGCGACCGCGGCCGGGGGGCGCTGCAGCGGGATGTCGAAGAACTGCTAGGACCGGGGCGTCAGCTCAGCCGATCGTTCACCCTCGACACCATCGACCACAGCGGCGACCGAATAGCTGGAGGTCGGCGTGCCGACGGTATCGGAATAGTTCGTCGAGTCGGCGACGTCGGCGACCGCGATGTCGTCGCGGTAGACGCGGAAGGTCGTGGCCTCGGACTCGTCTCCGAGGAAACGCCAGCTCAGATAGACGCCGGATCCGACCTTCACGGCGACAAGGCCGCGATCGAGATACTCCATCCGCCTCAGCAGCTCGTTGCTACCGAGCTCCTCCGCGGCGGCGACGTTGACGGCACCGCCGGTTAGGCCGAGGGCCGCCACTGCTGCCGCGGCGGTGCACCATCGGATGAAGCGAGAGGCGCTGGTGGTTCGGTTTCGGCACGTCGACTTGGACTTGGACATGGACATGGACATGGACATGCCAGCCTGCCTTCTTCCCCGAGGCTTGACGAGGATGTGTGTAGCGCTTCTCGGCAAAGCCGCGGGCATCGGCTGTCCATGGCAATGAGGCGAGCGGTATGGCGGGAATGCGCTTTCCATTCGGAAGGTAACGGCTGCGCACAGAAAGGTCAACGAAAGTGACCGCCTTCGGACACCTGGCATTGAGTCGTTCAGTTGTGAGCCGGCCACCAGCAGACGAGCCAGACCGTCGTTCACCACCGCGACGGCCGTCCGGGCCCAGTGGCCGCGGCGCCGAATGTTCGGTGTCGCGGCCACCGTTAGCTGCTCCTACCAGGCGTAGTCCTCGGGGGCCGTCTTGTAGCCCGGGAAGATCTCGTCCAGGCGGGCGAGCGCCTTCTCGTCGAGCTTGATGTCGACCGCGCGCACCGCCGAGTCCAGCTGCTCCATCGTCCGCGGGCCGACGATCGGACCGGTCACGGCCGGCTGGTGCAGCAACCACGCCAGCGCCAGCTCACCCGGCTCGTGCCCGAGCTCGTCCGCGAACGCCTCGTACTGCTCGATCTGCGGCCGCAGTTTCTCGAGCGTCTCCTTCGCGCGCCCCTCGAGCCGCCGTACGCCCTCGTTCTCCTTGCGGATGACGCCGCCGAGCAGTCCGCCGTGCAGCGGCGACCACGGGATCACACCCAGCCCGTACGCCTGGGCCGCCGGCAGCAGCTCCCGCTCGACGTCACGCTGGATCAGGTTGTACAGCGACTGCTCGCTGACGAGCCCCAGGTAGTTCCGCCGCGCCGCCGCCTCCTGCGCCTGCGCGATGTGCCACCCCGCGAAGTTGCTGGACCCGGCGTACAGCACCTTGCCCTGCTGTACGGCGACCTCCAGCGCCTGCCAGATCTCGTCCCACGGCGTCGCCCGATCCACGTGGTGGAACTGGTACAGGTCCACGTAGTCCGTCCGCAGCCGCTTCAGGCTCGCGTCGAGCGACCGGCGGATGTTGAGCGCCGACAACCTGCTGGTGTTCGGCCACTCCTGCCCCATGTCGCCGTACACCTTGGTCGCCAGCACCGTCTTCTCCCGGTTGCCGGGATCCTTGGCGAACCACTCCCCGATGATCTCCTCCGTCCGCCCCGGGTAGATCGCTCGCCCATACCCGTTGGCCGTGTCGAAGAAGTTGACTCCCTTCTCATGCGCCGCATCCATGATCGCGTGCGCCTCCGCAACCTCCGTATGGGGACCGAAGTTCATCGTCCCCAGCACAACCCGACTGACCTTCAGTCCCGTACGCCCAAGCTGAGTAAAGTCCATACCCTCCAACCTCCCGCGTCCCCGCTGACATGTCCAACAGAAGAATCCACTCAGTTCGATTACTCATCCTTCTGAGTTTCGAGTACGTACCGAGTGCGCGGCCGGGATTGGTCACCCAACCCCATTGGCTCGTCGTCATGGCGGCTACCAAGTTCGATGTCGGCACTGACAAACTCGCGGCGGAGATTTCAGGGGGTGGGTCGCCGGCGGTCGCCTTCGGCTCCGGCAGCTGCGACGCGGGCGACTCATGAGCCGCAGTCAAATCGCTCTGGGCTCCTCAGTGAACCTAGTGACCTACGCCCGCGCCGGAACCGGCGGGAGCGATACACCGGGCTGACTCAACACCCGCTCGATCGGCGCAGCTGCGAAGGAGGCAACCGACTGGTTCTGGCCGCTGGAATTTGCCCGGTGTCCTCGTCGGCCACTCGCTCGGGGCTCTCATCTCGCTGACCTACGCCGCGCAACGACCGCAGCAGCTCGCCGGTTCGGTCCTGGTCGACGCAACCGATATCCACCTGAACCTCGACATCGAAAACCCCGCACGGTCGCCGCCGATGGCGATAGGCGACCACCTGTCGTTCGACGTGCGCTTGCCAGCGCAGGGGAGTTGCGCGCAGCAGACGTCATCTGCTCCACACCAGACCGCGTTGGAAACCCTCAAAGCCGGCGATGTGTCATGCCGGTCGAGTTTGAGGCGAAGGTGTTGGATATTGAGCCGGAACGACGACGGACGCGACCGTACGTGCCGGTGGGCGTCGCGCAGGCTACTCGCTGATGCGGCGGATCGGGTTCGAGCCCAAGTCGTATCAGGAGAATCGGCGGGCCAGCTTCCAACTCGATGGCGCCAGGCTAGAGCTCGACCGGTGGCCATTGATCCCGCCGTCTAGAGATCGAGGGCGACTCGCGTACGCACGGTGTCGAGGTGGCAGGCGTACTGGGCATGACGAGACCCGGCTGACCGGGAGAACACGATCAAAGTCCATACGCGCTACGGCATGGGGGCGCTGCTCGGTGAAGCCCGAGGCGTCGAGTGGTTCGTCAACGGCGTACTCGGTCCGTTACCGAGTACGACGAACCTCGTGGAACCGGGCTGATCCAGACGCTGGAGACGTACTTCGCCAACGGGGCAAACCTAACCCGCGCAAAGGACGATCTCCATGTGCACGTCAATACCGTTGCCCAGCGCCTCGACCCGGTGTCGCAACTTCTCGGCGACGACTGGCAGGAGGCCGGACTTCCCTGGAGATCCAGCTCGCTCTGCGGCTGCGCCGGCCCGTCCGGTCCTGACCCAGGTCTGATCTCGGTGCTTCACGCACGGGCAAACGCGCGTTTGACCGCCGGTCATCGCGGGTAGACAGGCTGGCGGCTGACTCTGATCCGCCCGAAAGGCCATCCATGCGCTCCTCTCGATCACCCCGCCGGCTCGTCGCATCGCTGATCGCCGTACCGCTGCTGCTCGCGGCGGCCCCGGCCACGGCCACCGCGGCGCGCGCCCAGATCGCCGCGGTCTCGAGTACGGTGGCCAGCGAGTTCGCGGTCGACGTCATCGCACACCGCGGTTCTTCCGGAGTCGCGCCGGAGAACACGTCAGCCGCCATCAAGGCGGCGGTGCAGCAGGATGCCGACTTCGTGGAGATCGACGTGCAACGCTCCAAGGACGGCCGCCTGGTGAACTTCCACGACTGCACGCTGGTCCGGACCACCGACGTCGAGGAACGGTTCCCGGGCCGCCCGTCGTACCGGGTGTCGGATTTCACCTGGGCCGAGCTGCGTACGCTCGACGCCGGCTCGTGGTTCCACCCGGACTTCGCCGGCGAGCGGATCATCTCGGTCGGCGACGTCATCAAGCAGGTCGACGGTAAGACCGGCCTGCTCGCCGAGATCAGCCCGTGCGGACACTACGAGGGTCTGCCGGCGGACCTCGATGCTGAGCTGCGCTCGATCCCGGGCTACGTGGACGAGGCCCTGGCGGCAGGCGAGCTCGCCGTACAGTCCTTCGAGGTCGACGACGCCAAGGCCTTCAAGACGCTGCAGCCGCGGATCCCGATCGGCCTGCTCGACGCCGACCGTCCGACGGAAGCCGAACTGGTGGAGCTCAGCGGGTGGGCCGATCAGGTGAACCCCCAGTGGACCGTGACCGACAGCGCGCTCGTCGCCCGCGTCCACCAGCTCGGCATGGACATCAACGTCTGGACGGTCAATGAACCCGGCACGATGCGCAGGGTGGACGACCTCGGGGTGGACGGGATCATCACCGACTTCCCGCAGTCGCTCACGAACCGGTAGCCGCGGTTCCGTCGACCGGGCGTGTCGTGTCAGCCGATGAGACCGGCGTTCCGCGCCACCAGTGTCGCCACCACAAGGTCCTTCACTGCGAGCCCGGCCGCCACGACGATCGTGATCCCGTCCAAGGTTCCGCGCCGGACCTCAGCCCGAGCCAAAGCCCTCAGGTCGTCGACGACACGACCCATCGGCAGGTCACCGCACCCGACCGCGTTGAGCTGGGTGCGAGCTGACATCCCGGAGAGCACAGGCTCGGGGCCCGACGTGCAGGTGCAGATCAGGTCGGCGCTGGCGGCATCTGCCGCGCTCGCCACGACGGCCGAGTGCCCCACGCCCCGC
>NZ_SMKR01000245.1 GCF_004348725.1 Kribbella turkmenica | reverse complement strand
CCATGGCGAGGAGCAGACCGGTTCTGATCCGGGTCGCGGCGCTCAGCTGCTCGATCGACATGTCAGCCCGTTCGCGGGCCGCCGTGAGCTCGCTGCCGATGCTCACGTCCCCACCGTCCTCTCCATCGCCCGACTGTTCAGCGGACCGACGACCTCGGCGACGCCGGCGGAATGACCGTCGTCATGATCTCAACGGCCTTGGTACGACGAGGTCACGGACGAGTCAGAGTTGTTCCCTGACCGGACACCTGGCGTCCGCCAGCATGTGCAGTGCCTGCACCACTTCCCCGTGCGACGGCCGCGCCGTCAATCCGAACGGTACCGCGAGCGAGGAGCCGGTCAACCGACGATTCGCGTCAGTTGTCTTGCGGGTCGAACTCGGCATCGCAGCCAGCACCGGGCCGGGATCGTGCAGATGAACGGCGATCCGGCCGTCCTCCAGGGGGTGCCGGCGCTTCAGCACCGTGACCTCCTCGATGTCCTCCCACCGGGTGCCGATCCACTCGTTGCGGATCCGCAGCCGGATGCCGACGTCGTCGGCAACCAGCATGTCCCCCACCGTCAGCGCCCGCGCGCAGACCACGGCCAGGACGGCGAACGCACCGGCCGCGATCCAGCGCAGTACGCCGGTCGGACTGGTGGACGCGGACGCGGCGAAGCCGACCGCGACCAGGGCGGCGCCGACCGCCAGCCCACCGTGCACCTTCTGGGAGGCGCGGACGGTGAACGGCACCGGCTCGGCGTCGAGGTCGAAGCGTTCTTGCCTGGGCAAAGCGCTCGCGGCGGTCACGTCACTCTCCTCGCAGGGTGGCGATGAAGTCCTCAAGGTCGTCGGGTTTCACCAGGACGTCGCGGGCCTTGGAACCCTCGCTCGGGCCGACCACGCCCCGGCTCTCCAGGATGTCCATCAGCCGGCCCGCCTTGGCGAAACCGACCCGGAGCTTACGCTGCAGCATCGACGTGGAGCCGAACTGCGTGGAAACGATCAGCTCGGCCGCCTGCACCACCAGGTCGAGGTCGTCGCCGATCTCGTCGTCGAGCTCCTTGCTCGGCCCCGCCACCGCGGTGACGTCCTCGCGGTAGGTCGGCTGGAGCTGCTCCTTGCAGTGGTCGACCACGCCGCGGATCTCGGACTCGGTCACCCACGCGCCCTGGATACGCATCGGCTTGCTCGCGCCCATCGGCAGGAACAGGCCGTCACCCTGGCCGACCAGCTTCTCCGCACCCGGCTGGTCGAGGATGACCCGGCTGTCGGCGAGCGACGAGGTCGCGAACGCCAGCCGCGACGGCACGTTCGCCTTGATCAGACCGGTGACCACGTCCACCGACGGCCGCTGGGTGGCGAGCACCAGGTGAATGCCGGCCGCACGCGCCAGCTGGGTGATGCGGACGATCGAGTCCTCGACGTCGCGCGGGGCGACCATCATCAGATCGGCCAGCTCGTCGACGATCACCAGCAGGTACGGGTACGGCGAGAGCACGCGTTCGGACCCGGGTGGCGGCTTCACCTTGCCGGCCCGGACCGCCTTGTTGAAGTCGTCGACGTGCCGGAACCCGAACGCCGCCAGGTCGTCGTACCGCATGTCCATCTCGCGGACGACCCACTGCAGCGCCTCGGCCGCCTTCTTGGCGTTGGTGATGATCGGGGTGATCAGGTGCGGGATGCCCTCGTAGTTGTTCAGCTCGACCCGCTTGGGGTCGACCAGGATCATCCGCACCTCGTCCGGCGTGGCCCGCATCAGGATCGAGGTGATCAGCGAGTTGACGAACGACGACTTACCCGAGCCGGTGGCCCCGGCGACCAGCAGGTGCGGCATCTTCGCCATGTTGGCGACCACGAAGCCGCCCTCGACGTCCTTGCCGAGCCCGGCCACCATCGGGTGATGGTCGTTGCGGGCGGTCGCCGACCGGATCACGTCGCCGAGGCTGACGATCTCCTTGTCGGTGTTCGGGATCTCGATACCGATCGCGGACTTGCCGGGGATCGGCGACAAGATCCGGACGTCGGCCGACGCCACCGCGTACGCGATGTTCTTGGACAGCGCGGTGACCTTCTCGACCTTCACCGCGGAACCGAGCTCGACCTCGTACCGGGTGACTGTCGGGCCGCGCGTGTAGCCGGTGACCTGGGCGTCGATGCCGAACTGGTCGAAGACCTCGGTCAGGCGATCCACCACCGCGTCGGAAGCCTTGGTCCGCGCCTTGTGCACCGAACCCGGTTTGAGCATCTGCCCGTCGGGCAGCGTGTACGTGATGTCGCCGGACAGGCTGAGCTGCTCCACCCGCTGCGGGATCGGGGTGTGCGGAGGCGGCTCGGGTGCCGAGTCCGACTTGCTGGGACCCCCGCCGGCACCGGCGGCGATGCCCAGGGCCGCAGGCCCGGCTCCAGCGGCCGCAGCCGCAGCCGCGTCGACGTCGTACGCGTCCTCTTCAGAAACGGGGGCCGCCTTTGACTTGCGCCCGCGCTTGGTGAGCTCACGCCCCTCGAGCACCGGCGAGTCGTAGGGCTTGACCGTCGGCTCGCCGTCCTCTTCCTCCGCGGCGGCCTTCGCCCGGCGCTCCTTGCGGGTGAGCCGGACGGTGTCGTCGGTCGGCGCGCCCGCGACGGACGGTGCGTCCTCCGGCAGCGCCGTACGGCCCATCAGTACGTCGAACGCCGCGCGGACGCGGAGTGGAATCGCGTAGACCGGCGTGCCGGTGATCACGAGCGCACCGAAGATCGAGAGCAGGACGAGCAGCGGCGCCGCCACGTACTGCGTCAACAGGTCGGACAACAGCGAGGAGACGACGTACCCGATCGCGCCGCCGGCGTCCTGCAGCGGGCCGTCGGCCGGGTTGCCCGGACGAGGCAGGCCGTTGGCGATGTGGACCAGGCCGAGCACGCCGAGCGAGACCGCGGTCCAGCCGATGACCTGGCGGCCGGCCGGGCCGTTGCGGTCCGGGTGGCGCAACGTGCGCAGCGCGATGAAGAGCAGCATCAGTGGGACGGCCCAGCCGAGCATGCCGACGCTGCCGCCTACCACCGTCCGCAGACCCTTGCCGACGGCACCTGGCAGGTCCCACCAGATCGCGGCGGCCACCACGACCGCCAGGCCGATCAGGAACAGGCCGCCGCCGTCGCGGCGGTGCTCGGGGTCCAGGTCCCGGGCGCCGTTGCCGATGCCGCGGACCATGCCGCCGAGCAGGTGCGCGATGCCGATCCAGATCTTCACGACACCCCGGCCGAGAGCGATCATGGCGGCCGCGAACGGGCCCGCTCCGCTGGTTTTGGGCGTGCTGGTCCGCGCGGCGGTCGAACCACCGCGCTTCGCGCTCTGCCCACGCTTCTGGGCGCCTGACGGACGGGAGCGTCCACCAGCAGCCGAACGGGCCGTGCTCGGCCGTTTGGCTGCCGACTTCTGCGCCCGCGCCGGGGAAGACGTGCGGGTCGCCATGTTCAGCAGGCTACCCCGATTACCTCTCGAGTCACACGTGTCACACGCCGATCACGCTGCCCCATCCGTAGCGTCACGACGCCGCCACCGGGCCAGGTGCCAGAGCACGACGTACCACCCGAGCGCGGCGAGCCCCCCGAAGACGAGCCCGGTCAGCACCAGCCGTACGGCGGTCTCGCCGGCAAGTTCCTCCGCTCCCCCGAGCTGTACGGCGGCTCCCGCGACACCCAACGCGAGCGTTCCGGCGAGGACGCCGTACCGCACCCAGGGTGGGACCTGATCGGTTCGATTCACCGGTGCGGTGCGGCGGTACCAGCGGTAGAGCCAGGCAGCCAGGATCAGGCAACCGCCGACCGTGCTCACGTACTGGAGGACGCGGTTGACGTCCCAGGTGGCGGTGACGCCGGCGCGAAAGAGGTCGGGGAACCGGCGGACGAAGTAGCCGTCGCCGTGGGTGAACGAGTCCCACAGCACGTGGGTGAGGGCGCCGAGGACGGCGGAGAAGGCGGCCCAGAGAAGGACGGTGACGGACAATGGCGGCGGGACGGGGAGGCGGGCGGCGAGGCCGCTGGGGGCGAGGGCCGTGAGCGGGCGTCTGATCACCGAGTGGAAGACCGCGAGCAGGATCATGGCGATCAGCGGGTCGAGCCAGAGGGCGGACGAGAACTCGTGCGTGAGCGTCAGGGTGAAGTCGCCGTGGATCTGCTGGGTGGCGAAGCGGTAGACCGGGTCGACGTACAGCAGGTCGGGAGCCAGCGCACCTGCCACCAGAGCCGAGGCGATCAGCGGGCGCCGGACGAGGGGCAGGACGGCGGCGGGGTGCGCGAGCGTGAAGGGCACGGTCGAAGCCTAGGACCCCCGAAGGTCGCCCTAGGCAACAATCAGGCGCCGGTGGTGCCGTCCAGTTGTTCGCGGACGAGGTCGGCGTGGCCGCAGTGGCGGGCGTACTCGCCGATCAGGTGGATGTAGACCATCCGGAGCGTCGACTCGGTGCCGTCGAAGGTGAAGGCCTCGTCCAGCGAACGCCCGGCCGCGGCCTCGTCGGACAACGTCCACTCCGCGATCAGGCCGTCGTACGCCGCCTGGGCCTCGGCCGGGTCGATGCGCTCGAAGTCGGCGTCCTTGCCCAGGTCCGGCGCGAACACCGGCTCGGCCGGCTCCCCCGGCGCCGAGTGGATCCGGAACCAGATCCGCTCGACCTTGGTCAGGTGCCGGATCAGGCCGAGCAGCGAGAGGTTGGACGGCGGCGACGGCCTGGCGGCCAGCTCCTCGGCGGTCAGCCCGGCGCACTTGAACAGCAACGTGGTTCGGTAGAAGTCCAGATAGCCCTGGAGCAGGTCGCGTTCGGGCGCGGTCAACGAGCCGCTCGGCCGGTCGACGGCGGGTGCTCTCCAGGTCATGCGTCCTCATTCGCTGCGTTGTCCACGATGTGTTCACCTATCTCATCACATGAGATGACCACTGGCGTTGACATATCCCGTTCGTTACCGTCTTCGGCAGGTCATGAGTGCCAGCGTCAAGCCCCGGCTCGCTGGCCGGCAACCCTCCTCCGCGGTGGGGTGCCCCGGGTGAAGACCAGGCCGTGCGGATACCCCGCTCGGCAAGCGCGGACTTCTCGGGAGCAGCAGCATGTCTATCCTCTCCATCCTCGAGCCTGCCAGTACGACGACCGCGCGGCCGGCGGTGGCCCGGCACGCGACCGGCAGCATCCCCGCCACGGTCGGCTCGGACCTGCTGGTCCCGCTGGCCGACGGCCGGGTCACGGACTACGCCAACTTCGACCACGGTGCGAGCGCGCCGTGCCTGGAGTCGGTCCGCGCCAGCGTCGAGGCGGCGCTGCCGTCGTACGCGTCGGTACATCGCGGCAACGGGTACGCCTCCCGGATCACCACGCAGTGGTACGAGCGCGCCCGCGCTGAGGTGCACGCGTTCGTCGGAGCCCGGGACGACGACCAGGTGATCTTCACCCGGCAGACCACCGACGCGCTCAACCTGCTCGCCCACGCCGTCCCGGCGGACGCGACGGTGATCGTGTTCGAGTCCGAGCACCACGCCGCGCTGCTCCCCTGGCCGGCCGAGCGGACCGTCCGGCTGCCGGCGCCGCGGAGGCCGAACGATGCCGTGAGCAACATCGCCGACGCGCTGCGGAACGCCCCGGAGGGTCCACGGCTCGTCGTCGTGACCGGCGCGTCCAACGTCACCGGCGAGATCTTCCCGATCGCCGAGATCGCCGCCGTCGCCAAGGCCCACGGCGCCCGCGTCTGCCTGGACGCGGCCCAGCTGGCGCCGCACCGGCCGGTCGACATCGCCGGGCTCGACGTCGACTGGGTCGCGCTCTCCGGCCACAAGCTCTACGCCCCGTACGGCGCCGGCGCGCTGATCGGCCGGGCCGACTGGCTGGACGCCGCCGAGCCCTACCTGTACGGCGGCGGCGCGACCACCGCGGTCACCGGCGACCTCGTGGTCTGGGCCACCGGCCCGGCCAGGCACGAGGGCGGCTCCCCCAACGTCATCGGCGCGATCGCCCTGGCGTCGGCCTGTGCGGCGATCAGCAACCACCGGGACGCGATCGAGCAGCACGAGCGCAGCCTGCTCGCCCGGCTCCGGACCGGCCTCGCCCAGATTCCCGGCGTCACGACGTATTCGATCTTCGGTGAGGACGCGGACCGCGTCGGCACGGTGTGTTTCACCGTCGCCGGGCTGACCTCGACGCTGGTGTCGGCCGCGCTGAGCGCCGAGTACGGGATCGGCGTCCGGGACGGCAGGTTCTGCGCGCACCCGCTCGTCGGCCACCTGCTCGCCGACTCGCCCGAGCACGGCACCGCAGTCCGGGCGAGCCTCGGTCTGGGGACGACGCGAGAGCACGTCGACCGCCTCGTCGCCGCCGTCCGGACGCTGGCCACCAGCGGACCGCGGTCGGAGTACGCGGAGTCGGCGCACGGCTGTCAGCCGGCCGACGATCCGCGCGACCTCCGGGCCCCGCGGATCTGGTGACCCTCCCCTCCTACTGCTCAGGAGGCACGAGACCTACGTGGTGAGCAGCGAACGCCAGCAGGTCCGCCCATTCGGAGGCGATCATCGCGGCCGGCTTTCCGAAGCCGTGGCCGGTGTTGACCTCGATGCGGGTCAAGACGGGTACGGACGCGGACTGCGCATGTTGCAGCGCTGCGATGAACTTGTGGCTGTGCAATGGCACCACCCGGTCGTCGTGGTCACCGGTGACCACGAGCGTGGCCGGGTACGACGTTCCGTCGCACAGCCGATGCAGTGGCGAGTAGGCCAGCAGGTCCTCGAACTGCTCCAGGTCGCCCGGGTGCCCGAAGTCCGACGCCCATGCGGCGCCGACCGTGAACAGGTGGAAGCGGAGCATGTCCATGACGCCGACACCTGGCAGTGCGACCGCGAACAGGTCCGGGCGTTGCGTCATCGCCGCGCCGACGAGTAGGCCGCCGTTGCTGCGACCGTGGATCGCGAGCTGCGCAGGCGTGGTCACCCCGGTGTCGCGGAGGTGCTCGGCGACGGCGATGAAGTCGTCGAAGACGTTCTGCTTGTTCTTCAGCCGGCCGGCCTGGTGCCAGTCGCTGCCGTACTCGCCGCCGCCGCGCAGGTTCGCGATCACCAGTACTCCGCCGGCCGCCAGCCAGGCCGGCCAGCCGGGCCGGTAATCGGCCAGGATCGGGATGCGGAAGCCGCCGTACCCGTAGAGCAGGGTCGGGCGTGGTGACGAGTAGTCCAGGTCGGCGCGGCTGATGACGAAGTACGGCACCTCGCGACCAGGCTCGAGCCGGCGCTCGACGGTGATCGGCGGCGAGGCGAATCCGCCTGATCCGCGGACGAGTTCCGGCAGAGCGCGAACGTCGCCGGTCGAAGCCGAGACGACGTACGACAAGGTCGGGTCGGTGGCGGTCGACAGGCCGACGAACAACTCGTCGTACTCCGGGGAGGCGTCGAGGCCCACCACTCCCCCGCCCGGTGCGTCGACGACGCGCGCATCGGAACCGTCGGGTGCGTACAGCGTCAGCACCGGCTGCGCGTCCACGAGCGTCAGCGTGGCGGGGCCGGACGCCGTGCCGCGGACGGCCTGCAAGGTGTCCGGACCTTCCGGGACGAGGTCGGTGAACGTCCCGTCCAGCGAGGCGAGCACCACGCGACCACGAGGCGCGTCGCGATCCGTGCGCAGCACCAGGTCCTCACCCGACATGCGCACGAACGCGATCTCGTCCGCGAAGTGGTCGACCACCTTGACCGGCTCGCCGAGCCCGTCGGAGGTGATCGGGTAGACCCACAACCGGGTGGCCGGATCGGTGCCTTCGGTGATGTGGACGACGAGATACCGGTCGTCCTCGGACACCTCGGGCGTGATGAAGTACTGGTCGTTCTCCGGGAAGCTCAGCACCAGTTCGTCGGCGGACTGCGGCGTGCCCACCC
>NZ_SMKR01000244.1 GCF_004348725.1 Kribbella turkmenica | reverse complement strand
TTCCTAGACTGCTTCCGCAGGAGTTCCGAAAACCGAGAGCGAGCCATGTCCGGTCCCAACACTGATTACGACCCGGTCGAAGTGACGCCGTTGCACGCCGAAGAGGTGGAGCGGACCAGGGACGAGGCGCTGAAGGCCTTTGCCGAGGCGGCCGATCTGGCCGTCCTGCAGGAGGCCAAGTCCGCGCATCTCGGTGAGAAGTCGCCGATCGCACTCGCCAACCGCGAGATCGGCGCGCTGCCGCCGCAGGGCCGCAAGGAGGCCGGTCAGCGGATCGGCGCGGCCCGGAAGGCGATCAACGAGGCGTTCGCGGCCCGGCTCGCGGTGCTCGAGGCCGAGCACGAGGAGCGGATGCTGGCCACCGAGCGGGTCGACGTGACGCTGCCGTGGCACACGCCCGGCCTCGGCGCGCGGCACCCGTTGTCGCTGATCTCCGAGCAGGTCGCGGACGTGTTCAGCGCGCTCGGCTGGGACGTCGCCGAAGGCCCGGAGATCGAGGCCGAGTGGCTGAACTTCGACGCCCTGAACTTCCAGCCGGACCACCCCGCCCGGCAGATGCAGGACACCTTCTTCGTCGAGCCGGCCGGGTCCGGCGCCGTGCTGCGGACCCACACCTCGCCGGTGCAGGCGCGCTCGATGCTGACCCGCAAGCCGCCGATCTACGTGATCTGCCCGGGCCGCGTGTTCCGCACCGACGAGCTGGACGCGACCCACACGCCGGTCTTCCACCAGGTGGAGGGCCTGGTCGTCGACGAGGGCATCACGCTCGCGCACCTGAAGGGCACCCTGGACCACTTCGTCGTCTCGATGTTCGGCGAGGGCCTGGAGGCGCGGCTGCGGCCGAACTTCTTCCCGTTCACCGAGCCGTCGGCCGAGGTGGACCTCAAGTGCTTCGTCTGCCGCGGCGCGTCCGTCGGCAACCCGGACCGCCCGTGCCGCACCTGCGGCAGCGAGGGCTGGATCGAGTGGGGCGGCTGCGGCGTGGTGAACCCCCGCGTCCTGCAGGCCTGCGGCATCGACACCGACCGGTACTCCGGCTTCGCCTTCGGCATGGGCCTGGAGCGGACGCTGATGTTCCGCAACGGCGTCGAGGACATGCGGGACATGGTCGAGGGTGACGTGCGGTTCAGCCGCCAGTTCGGGATGGAGATCTGATGCGGGTCCCACTGTCATGGCTTCGTGAGTACGTCGACCTCCCGGCCGAGGTGACCGGTCGCGATGTCGCCGAGAAGCTGATCCGGGCCGGACTCGAGGTCGAGACCGTCGAGGAGTCGGACCTGTCCGGCCCGCTCGTGGTCGGCACGGTGCTCACGTACGAGAACGAGCCGCAGAAGAACGGCAAGACCATCCGCTGGTGCTCGCTGGACATCGGCAAGGACGAGCCGCAGTGGGTCGTCTGCGGTGCGCACAACTTCGAGGTCGGCGACCTGGTCGTGGTCGTGCTGCCGGGCGCGGTGCTGCCGGGCGGGTTCGCGATCTCCGCGCGGAAGACCTACGGACACGTCTCGAACGGCATGATCTGCTCCAGCTCCGAGCTCGGCCTGGGCGACGACGGCACGCACGGCATCGTCGTCCTGGAGCCGGGTGAGGCCCAGCCGGGTGACGACGCGATCGAGTTGCTCTCGCTGCGCGACGACGTACTGGACATCGCAGTCACGCCGGACCGTGGCTACTGCCTGTCGATCCGTGGGGTCGCGCGCGAGGCCGCGACGGCGTACGGCGTACCGCTCAAGGACCCGGCCGGGGTGGCGCTCGACGGGGACCAGAAGGGTGGTTACCCGGTCCGGATCGAGGACGAGCACGGGTGCGACGTCTTCGTCGCCCGGACCGTCACCGGCATCGATCCGGACGCGACCTCGCCGCGGTGGATGCAGAAGCGCCTGCTCGCCTCGGGGATGCGGCCGATCTCGATCGCGGTCGACATCACCAACTACGTGATGCTCGAGCTGGGCAACCCGATCCACGGCTACGACAAGAACCTGCTGTCGGGCGAGATCGTGGTCCGGCGGGCGCAGCCGGGGGAGAAGCTGGTCACGCTCGACGACCAGACCCGTGAGCTCGGCCCCGAGGACCTGCTGATCACCGACGGCTCCGGCCCGATCGGCCTGGCCGGGGTGATGGGTGGTGCGACCACGGAGTTGTCGCCGACCACCCGGGACGTGGTGATCGAGGCCGCGCACTTCGATCCGATCGTGATCGCGCGGACCTCGCGGCGGCACAAGCTGTCCACCGAGGGCTCGAAGCGCTGGGAGCGGACCGTCGACCCGAGCCTGCCGCGGTACGCCGCGCAGCGGGTGGCGAACCTGCTCCGCGACCTGGCCGGCGGCACGATCGAGCCGGCCGAGACGCTGATCGACGTCCACCGGCTGCCCGAGCCGGTGACGTTCCGGGCCGATCACGCGGCGCGGGTCGCGGGTGCCCCGATCACCGTCGAGGAGACCGTCCGGCACCTCGAGTCGGTCGGCTGCACGGTGGTCCCGGCCGAGCCGGGAGCCCGACCGGCCCTGCTCGCTGCGGGCGTCCACGCAACCGCCCTCGTCGTCGAGCCCCGCTCCGGCGCGGCCGCCACTGGAACGGCAGGCGAGCCGGGACCGGCCGCAGTCGGTGGCGGCGCGCCAGTCGGGGGCGAGCACACGGCGCACGGCGTCGCGGCGCTGGCCGGCGACGCCCTGCTGACCGTGACGCCGCCGTCGTGGCGGCCGGATCTGCGGGATCCCAACGACTTCGCTGAGGAAGTCATCCGCCTATTCGGGTACGACAACGTCCCGTCGGTCCTGCCGCCCGCGCCGGGCGGTCAGGGGCTGACGGTGTCGCAGACGCGCCGCCGCCGGATCGCGACCGCGCTGGTCGGCGCCGGCCTGACCGAGGTCGTCTCGTACCCGTTCGCCGGGGATGCCGACTTCGACGCGATGGGCCTGCCGGCCGACGACCCACGCCGTACGACGGTCAAGCTGGTGAACCCGTTGTCCGACGAAGAGCCGTCGATGCAGACCACGCTGCTGGCGACGCTGCTCCGGACGGCCGAGCGCAACGTCGGCCGGGGCAACACCGACCTGGCGATCTTCCAGACCGGCCTGGTCTTCCTGCCCAAGGCGGAGACGAAGCCCGCGCCGCTGCCCTCGGTCGCGCAGCGCCCGAGCGACGCCGAGATCAAGTCCCTGTACGACGCACTGCCCGACCAGCCGCTGCACCTCGGTGTCGTGCTGACCGGTGCGCGGACGCCGGCCGGCTGGTGGGGCAAGGCCCAGCCCGCCGCCTGGTCGGACGCCGTCCAGATCGCGCGGGTCGTGGCGAACGCGGTCGGTGTCGAGCCGGTCGTGCGCAACGTCGAGGTGGCGCCGTGGCACCCGGGCCGGTGTGCGGAGCTCTCGGTCGGCGGCAAGGTCGTCGGTCACGCCGGCGAGCTGCACCCGAAGGTGTGCCAGGCGTTCGGGCTGCCCGCGCGGTCCGGTGCGGTCGAGCTCGACCTGGACGCGTTGATCACGGCCGCTCCGTCGTCGGTCACGGCCGAGCCGTTCTCGTCGTACCCGGTGGCCAAGGAGGACGTGGCGCTGATCGTCCCGGCCGACGCGGCCGCGGCGGAGGTCGAGGCGGCGCTGGTCGAGGGGGCGGGCACGCTGCTGGAGTCGATCCGGCTGTTCGATCTCTACACCGGCGAGCAGATCGGTGCGGGCAAGAAGTCGCTCGCGTTCGCGCTCCGGTTCCGGGCCCCGGACCGCACGCTGAAGGAGAACGAGGTGGCGGACGCACGCCAGGCCGCGGTCCAGGTGGCGGTCGACCGCTTCGGCGCCGTCCAGCGAGTCGGCTAGCGACCATGAGCCGGGGCGGCACGCGATGAGCGGCGGGCACCCGAGGGTGGCGGTCGCCGCGCCGAACGCGGCGGCGGCCGAGGCAGGGGTGCGGCTTGCGGCCGAGGGCGGGAACGCCGTCGACGCCGCGATCGCGGCCACGCTGGTGACGATGGTGAACGAGATCGGCGTGGTCTCGCCGGCTTCCGGCGGGTTCGTCACCCTGCAGGTCGCCGGCGGCGAGGCGGTCACCATCGACGGCTGGGTGGAGATGCCCGGCCGCGGCCTGGCGACCGAACGGTTCGGCCGCGGCGTCTGGGACATCACCACCGACTACGGCGGCGGTACGACGACCACGGTCGGGCACGGCTCGGTCGCGACTCCCGGCGGGATGAAGGCGCTCGACCTCGCCCACCGGCGCTCCGGCAAGGCTCCGTGGCGCGAGGTGGTCCAGCCGGCGATCGAGGTCGCGCGGCAGGGCTTCCCGTTGAGCCGGACGTCGGGCTACTACCTGCAGTACACCCACGAGATCATCTTCGGCTGGCACCAGCCGAGTCATCGGGTCGTGCACGCCGGCGACGGCTCGGTGATCAAGGCCGGCAGCACGGTCGTCATCCCCGAGCTGGCGGAGGCGCTCGAGCTGATCGGCCGCGACGGCGCCGAGACGATGTACACCGGTGAGCTGGCCCGGCTGCTCATCCGCGACATGGCCGAGAACGACGGCATCCTCACCGCCGAGGACCTGGCCGCGTACGAGGCCGTCGTCCGTCCGGCACTCATGGTCCGGCAGAACGGGTGGCGGCTTGCGACCAACCCGCCCCCGGCGGTCGGCGGAGTCGCGGTGGCCGCGATGCTCGCGCTGCTGGACGGCGTACCGGCCGACGGAAGCTGGAGTGAGTCCGAGCTCGAGCGGCTGATCGAGGTGCAGCACGCCGTTCTCGGGGCACGGCTGGCCGAGGTGGACGAGGAGGACAAGCGGCAGCTGGAAGCGCAGCGGCTGCTGGAGCTGGCCGCGTCCGGCGACCTCCGCGCGCTCGGCTCACCCAGTACGGCGACGGTCTCCGTGGTCGACGACGACGGCGACGCGTGCGCGATCACGGTGTCGTCCGGCTACGGTTCGGGAGTGCTGACCCCAGGGACCGGCATCTGGCTGAACAACGCGCTCGGCGAGCAGGAGTTGCTGCACGGCGGTCCCCACAGCCTGGCGCCGGGGACGCGGCTGACCTCGAACATGGCGCCGAGTGTCGCCCGCCGCGACAGCGACGGCGCTGTGCTCGCGATCAGCTCACCGGGTTCGGACCGGATCCCGACGGCGCTGGCCCAGGTCTACGCGCTCTACACGCACGGCGGGCTGCCGCTGGCGGAGGCGGTCGAGCACCCGCGGCTGCACGTCCGGGTGCGCAAGGACGTGGTCGTCGACTACGAGGACGAGCTGCCGGTGTCCGGGTCCACGGCACTGCCGACGCGGCCGATGCCGCCGCACTCCATGTACTTCGGCGGCGTCGCGGCCGCCTTCTGGGATCCGGCCGAGGGCCTGCTCGCGGTCGGCGATCCCCGGCGTACCGGTGCGGTCGCGATCTCGCCACCACTCTGATCGTGCCGATCTTCTGCCTGCGTCGTTAAAAGGTCGTCTCTTCGACACCACTTGAACTGGAAGGTCTGCAGCATGCGGGACCCTGACCCCGAGCTCTCCGTCGTCGTACCGATGTACGACGAGGAGGACGTGCTGCCGATGTTCTTCGAGCGGATGCGCCCGCTGCTGGACGGCCTCGGGATCAGCTACGAGTTGCTGGTCGTCGACGACGGCAGCCGGGACACGACCGCGGCCCTGCTGCTGGACGCGACGAAGGACTGGCCGCGGTTGCGCGTCGTCCGGTTGCTGCGCAACAGCGGTCACCAGGCCGCGCAGTCCGCGGGCTTCCGCCGGGCCCGCGGTGAGTACGTGGTGACGATCGACGCGGACCTGCAGGATCCGCCGGAGGTGATCGCCGAGTTCCTGGCGGCGGCGCGGGAGCGGGACGTGGACGTGGTGTACGGCGTCCGGTCGGACCGGTCGAGTGACTCGAGGGCGAAGCGGACGACCGCGCGGATGTATTACCGGCTGATGTGCCGGCTGGTCGGCAAGCAGATCCCGTTCGACGCCGGTGACTTCCGGCTGGTGTCGCGCCGCGTGGTCGACGCAGTGAACGCGCTGCCCGAGGACGGCCGGGTGTTCCGGCTGGTGATCCCGTGGCTGGGGTTTCCCAGCGCCGAGGTGCGTTACGTCCGGGCCGAGCGGGCGGCGGGGACGACGAAGTACAGCGTCTCGAAGATGCTGCGGCTGGCGTTCGACAGCGTGACCGCGTTCTCGGCCGCGCCGCTGCGGCTGGCGACCTGGCTGGGGTTGCTGGGTGGTTCGATGTCGGGGGTGTTCGTGGTCGGTGCGCTGATCATCAAGCTGACCGGGCGGAGCATCCCGGGGTGGACGTCGACCGTGCTGGCCGTCAGCATCATCGGCGCGATCCAGTTGCTGTGTCTCGGCCTGCTGGGCGAGTACGTCGCGCGCCTGTTCCAGTCGAGCCAGCGCCGTCCGCAGTTCCTGGTCGGCTACGACAGCCTCGAAGACCAAGGACACCAGGAACCGGTCCGCCAGAGATGAGGCGGTTGGTCCCGTGGCTGCTGCCGTTCCTGGTCGCGGTCGGCGGGCTCGTCGCGATCGACGTGCCGCCGGGGCCGATCGTCAAGTACTGCGCGTACTTCGGCCTGGGGATCGCGCTTCCGGGCACTCTGCTGCTGCGGGCGGTCTGGCGTAGTACGGGGAACTGGGCCGAGGACCTCGGGCTTGGAGCTGTCGTCGGCGCCACCTGGCAGCTGATCGGCTGGGCAGCGTTCACCGCGCTCGGCTGGCAGCGCTGGCTGATCGGCTGGCCCGTGCTGGTCCTGATCGCCTTTGCACTGGTACGACGCTTGCGTGGGTGCTGGCGAATCGCTGACCCACAGCCGTTGCCGGTGTGGTGGACCTGGGGACTGGCCGTTGCTTCCGCGGTGGTGCTGGGCGCAACCACGCTCGGCGTGATGGCGTTCCACGAGTTGCCACCGCAGGGATCGTCGTACTACCAGGACCTGCTCTACCACCTGTCGATGGTGAACGAACTGATGCGGACGGTCCCGCCGGAGCTTCCGCAGGTGGCGGGGGAGCGGCTGGAGTACCACTGGCTCGCCAATGCGGACATGGCCGCGGCGGCGGACATCACCCGGCTGGCGCCGGAGATGGTGCTGTTCCGGCTGTGGCTGTTGCCGTGGCTCGTGGTCGCCTTGGTGGTGTGTGCGACGTTGGCGCGCACAGTCAGTCGAGTGTGGTGGACCGGCGTCCTCGCGGCGGTCGCGTTGGCCGCGCCGCAGTTGTACCTGTTCGTCGACACGAGTGTGAATCTGTCCTCGCCGCTCAGTTTCCTGAGTCCGTCGCAGATGTTCGGGATGGTCGCGTGTGTCGCGGCGGCGGTCTTGCTGATCGAGTTGCTGTTCCGGGGTGCGGGCGGCGGTCTGTGGGCGGTGGCGCTCGCGGTGGCGATCGTCGGCGGCGGGTCGAAGCCGACGGTGTTGCCGGTTCTGGTCGGTGCGGTGGGGCTCGCCGCCGTGGTGGTGCTCGTGCGGACGCGGCGGTTGCCCGTGCGGGCGGTTGTCGGTGGGGCTCTGCTGGTGGCGGCCGGGGTCGGGACGATGCTCACTGTGGCCGGGAGCACGAGTGGCTCGGGGTTGCAGTTCCTCGCCGTACTGAAGTCGAGCGGGGACTACGCCGCCGCGACCGGGGACAGGACGCCGGCGGGAGAGGGCGGATTGATCCTGCCGGCGCTGACGCACGGTGCCGTCGCCGGGACCCTGGTCCTGCTCTGTGTGCTGCTGATCAATCAGGCGACCGCGGTGGTCGGCTTCGGCGTACTCGCGAAGTTGCGCCAGGATCCGATCGCGTGGTTCCTGGCCGGCGCGCTGATCGCCGGCTGGGCCGGGTATCTGCTGATCGACCATCCTTCGGTGAGCGAGTCGTACTTCATCCACACAGCCATCCCGTTCGGACTCGCCGCCGCCGGCTGGCTCGCCGCCACCGCCCAACTCCACCTC
>NZ_SMKR01000243.1 GCF_004348725.1 Kribbella turkmenica | reverse complement strand
GGTCCGGGACGTCGTCGCCGAGGATTTCCAGCGCGCGCTCGACGCGTGCGCCGGCGGCCACCGCGGCCCGGGCCGAACGACGCAGGTTCGCGTCGTCGAAGTTGGCCAGCCGGTTCGCGGTCGCGCGGACCTCCCGGCGCATCCGCCGCTCCTCCCACGCCAGCACCGACTCGTGCGCACCCAGCCGGGTGAGCAGCGCACCGATCGCGTCACCGTCGCGGATGACCACGCGGTCCACGTTGCGCACCTCGCGCGCCTTGGACCCGATCCCGAGCCGGCGGGCCGCACCGACCAGCGCGAGCGCGGCCTCCGGGCCCGGGCAGGTCACCTCGAGCGAGGACGACCGGCCCGGCTCGGTCAACGAGCCGTGCGCCAGGAACGCCCCGCGCCAGGCCGCCACGGCGTCGCAGGATGCGCCGGAGACGACCGCCGGCGGCAGCCCGCGGACCGGACGCCCGCGGTTGTCCACCAGGCCGGTCTGCCGGGCCAGCGCATCCCCGTCGCGGACGACGCGGACGACGTACTTGGTCTGCTTACGGATACCGGACGGGGAGATGACCACCACGTCCGACGGGTGCCCGAAGATCTCGGCGATGTCCTTGCGCAGCCGCCGGGCAGCGGCGCCGCTGTCCAGCTCGGCCTCGACGACGATCCGTCCGGAGACGAGGTGCAGACCGCCCGCGAACCGGAGCACGGACGACACCTCGGCCTTGCGGCAACAGGGCTTCGTGACCTGGATACTGGTCAACTCGGACTTCACCTGTGCTGTCATCGCCATGAAGGCATCCTCCCACCGTTGTCAAAGACCCTCCGGGCACACCAGTCCAACGGAACGGACGGTGCCCTGTTACGGGTCGTGCAACCTTCGGGCGGGGTGACCGCCTGCGCAGCCGACCGTGCCGGCGGACCGGAAGATCGAGCTCGCCGCGCCGATCACCCCGCAGGTCGTGCTCACCGAGGACCCGGCCACCGGCAAGCCGCTGCGGCCGGTCCCGCCGGTCAGTCCGGTCGGCGACGACTCGATCCGGACCCGGTGCAAGACGCCGGACGACGCCTACTTCAGCAGCGGTGGCCCGATGCCGGGGCAGGACGCACGGACCTACGACGCCGGGAGGATCACTCCGGACTGGAAGGTCGTCCTGAAGACGGGCACCGGGATCGACTTCACCGCCCTGCTGGTCTCAGCCGGCGACAACGTCGTTGCCTGGTGTCACATGTACGGCCAGGCCGATCACTACGACTACGGACGAAGCGCCGTCCCGGCCACCGGGAAGTTCGGGGTCGGCCTGGAGTGGGGCCAGGTCCCCGACGGGGTCGCGCAGATCGTCGTCGACCTGCCGAGCGGCCCGGTCCGCGCACTGATCTCGAACGGATTCTTCCTCTGGGGCCTGACCGGCGGGAACTCCGACGTCAAGAACGTGCGCGTCCGCGGCTTCGATGCCCAGGGCAAGCAGGTGTACGACGCCAGGCACGACGTCGACGCGAGCTAGCCACGGCCTAGGCGAAGATCTCCCTGAAGACCTTGGCGAGTTTGTCGGGGGCGTGATGGAGGTGGCGGTCGTCGTCGGCGATGTCGGCGATGACCAGGTCGGCGCCGAGCGACTCCGCCGTACGGTGCAGGGACTGTGGATCGGGAACGTGGCCCTCGTCGGCGAGGACCACGTCGATCCGCAGGTCGGGGGCGTGCGCGGCCAGCACCTCGAGGTGCGTCTCCGGCGAGAAGCCGTCGGTCTCGCCCTTCTGCTCGCCGAGGTTCAGCGTGAGCACGCGGCGGGCGCTGGTCTGCTCGAGGCCACGGCACAGCGCCGGGACCAGCAGGTTCGGGATCACCGACGTGAACCACGACCCGGGCCCGACGACGACCCAGTCGGCCTCCGCGACGGCCACCAGCGCCTCGGGGCAGGCCGGCGGGTCGGCCGGGTCGAGCGCGACGTCGACGACGTGCCCTTCGGTGGTCGCCACCTCGGCCTGACCGCGAATCTCGGTGATCGCCTCAGGGTGCTCGGGGTCCAGGCCGAGCACCCTGGCCGTGATGTCCAGCGGTACGGCGGACATCGGCAGCACCCGGCCTTGCGCGCCGAGCAGCCGGGCGACCCAGTCCAGTCCGTCGACCGCCTCGCCGAGCAACTCCCACAACGCGACGATCAGCAGGTTGCCGACCGCGTGGTCGTGCAGTGCGCCGTCACTGCGGAAGCGGTGTTGCAGCACGTCGGCCCACGTCCGGCCCCACTCGTCGTCGCGGCACAACGCAGCCAGCGCCATCCGCAGGTCCCCCGGCGGCAGCACCCCGAGCTCGCGGCGCAACCGGCCGGACGAGCCCCCGTTGTCGGCGACCGTGACGACCGCGGTCAGCTGGTCGGTGACGTGGCGGAGCGCGGACAGGGAGGCCGCCAGGCCGTGTCCCCCGCCGAGTGCGACAACCCGGGGTGCCGACCGGAGGCCAGGGGGGTGACCCCCAGGCGACAAGCCGGAGTCCTTCGGCCCACGCTCTCCGCGGGCAGAGCTGTCCCAGGAGCTCTGGCTCACTCCCGCCCCAGATCCCGGTGTACGACCAAGGTCGGTGACCCTTTCTCGCGCAGCCTGCGGGCGATCTCCTCGGCCATCGCGACGCTGCGGTGCTTACCCCCGGTGCAGCCGATCGCGACGGTGACGAAGCGCTTGCCCTCGTTCAGGTAGCCGGTCCGCAAGGTGTCCAGCACGTCCACGTAGTTCTGCAGGAACTGCTGGGCCAGCGGATGGCCGAGGACGAAGTCTGACACAGGATGGTCCTGCCCGGTCATCGGGCGCAGGTCGGGCTGCCAGTACGGGTTCGGGATGAACCGCATGTCGGCGACCACGTCCGCGTCCACCGGGATGCCGTACTTGAACCCGAACGACACCACGGTCGCCCGGAGCTCGGCGTTCTCCTCGTCGCCGAAGGCGTTCACGATCTTCGCGGCGAGCTGGTGGATGTTCATGTTGGACGTGTCGATCACCAGGTCGGCGCCGGCCCGGATGTCGCCGAGCAGCTCGCGCTCGCGCTGGATCCCGGTCAGCAACCGGCCCTCGCCCTGCAGCGGGTGCGGCCGGCGGACACTCTCCTGCCGCCGGACGATCACGTCGTCGGAGGCCTCCAGGAAGACCGTCACCGGCCGGTGGCCCTGGAGCCGCAGGTCGTGCACCGCCTGCGGCAACTCGTCGAAGAACATCCCGGTCCGGACGTCGACGACGACCGCGAGCCGTGGCGCCGCACCCGTGTCGACGACCTGCTCGACGATGGTGGTGAGAAACATCGGCGGCAGGTTGTCCACCACGAACCAGCCGAGGTCTTCCAGTACGTCCGCGACCGAACTCCGTCCCGCGCCCGACATCCCGGACACGATGATGAGATTGCCGCCCTGGTCCGCCATCAGTTCTCTGTTCTCCCTGGATCCCCGTCGGCCGCGTTGTCCGGCCGCTGCCCGGCAGGCGCCGGGACCTCGTCCTCCAGTATCTCGCCCGTGGCCATGTTCACCGCGGGCGACCGGCCGGTGTCGGCCTCCGTTGCCGCAGCGTTCACCGCGATGACCACCGATTCCGCCGTACGGCGGCCGAATCCAGGCAGGGCGGCGACCTCGTCGACGGTCGCCTCGCGCAGCTTCTTCAGCGAGCCGAAGTGCCGCAGCAGGGTCTTGCGGCGGACCTCGCCCAGCCCCGGCACGTCGTCGAGGACGCTCTCCACCATCGACTTGGACCGCCGGTTGCGGTGGTGGGTGATGGCGAACCGGTGCGCCTCGTCGCGTAGCCGCTGGAGCAGGTAGAGGCCCTCCGAGGTCCGGGAGAAGATCACCGGGTCCTCCTCGTCCGGCACCCACACCTCCTCGAGCCGCTTGGCCAGACCGCAGACCGGGATGTCGCCGAGCCCGAGCTCGTCCAGTGCCTGCCGCGCGGCCGCGACCTGCGGCGGCCCGCCGTCGACCACGACCAGGCCCGGCGCGTAGGAGAACTTGCGGGCCCGGCCGGTCTCCGGGTCGATCAGGTTCGCCGCCGGGTCCTCGTCGTCCTGCAGCGTGGCCCGTTCGTCGAGCAGCCGCTTGAACCGCCGGGTGAGCACCTCGGCGATCGAGGCGACGTCGTTCTGCCCGTCGACGCCCTTGATGACGAACCGCCGGTATTCGCTCTTGCGCGGCAGGCCGTCCTCGAACACCACCATCGAGGCGACCACCTCGGTGCCCTGCAGGTTGGAGACGTCGTAGCACTCCAGCCGCAGCGGCGCCTCCGGCAGATCGAGGCCGGCCTGGATCTCCTCGAGCGCCTGGTTGCGGGTGGTCAGATCGCTGGCCCGCTTGGTCTTGTGCATGGTGAGCGTCTGCAGCGCGTTCCGCTCGACGGTCGCCATCAGCGCCTTCTTGTCACCGCGCTGCGGGACCCGGATGAACACCTTGGAGCCGCGCAGCTCGGACAGCCACTCGGTCAGCGCGTCCGCGTCCTCGGGCTCGGTCGGCACCAGGATCTCCCGCGGGATCGCGTCGCCGGAGTCACCGGCGTACGTCTGCTGGATGAACCGTGAGACCAGGTCGCCGGTGGTCGCGGTGCCGTCGGCCTTGTCGGCGATCCAGCCGCGCTCGCCGCGGATCCGGCCGCCGCGGACGTAGAAGATCTGGACGGCGACCTCGAGCGGGTCCTCGCTGAGCGCGATCACGTCGGTGTCGGTGCCGTCGCCGAGGACGACCGCGTTCTTGGCCAGCGCCTTCTCCAGCGCGGCCAGGTCGTCGCGGATCTTCGCGGCCCGCTCGTACTCGAGCTCGGCCGCGGCCGCCCTCATCTCCTTCTCCAGCCGGCGGACGTAGGTCGCGGTCTGGCCGGAGAGGAACGCGGCGAAGTCGTCGACGATCTTGCGGTGCTCGTCCTGGCTGACCTGGCCGGTGCACGGAGCCGCGCACTTGCCGATGTAGCCGAGCAGGCAGGGCCGGCCGATCTGGCGGTGCCGGTTGAAGACGCCCTTGCTGCACGAGCGCATCGGGAACACCCGCAGCAGCAGGTCGACGGTCTCCCGGATCGCCCAGGCGTGGCTGTACGGACCGAAGTACCGCACGCCCTTCTTCTTCTGGCCGCGGCCGACCATCACCCGCGGGTAGTCCTCGTTGAGGGTGATCGCAAGCCACGGGTACGACTTGTCGTCGCGGTACTTCACGTTGAAGCGCGGGTCGTACTCCTTGATCCAGGAGTACTCCAACTGCAGCGACTCGACCTCGCTGCCGACCACGGTCCACTCGACCTTCGCCGCCGTCGTCACCATCGCCTGGGTGCGCGGGTGCAGGTTCACCAGATCCTGGAAGTACGACGACAGCCGGGCCCGCAGGTTCTTCGCCTTGCCGACGTAGATCACCCGCCCGGCGGAATCGCTGAAGCGGTACACACCAGGTGAGTCGGGGATCGACCCGGGAGTGGGACGGTAGGACGACGGATCAGCCACTCATCCACCCTAGTTCGCCGCACGGACAATCCCGGAATTCCGCCGAAGTCTCAACAACTAGTTCAATGACACACTTGAAGGCATGACTGTTGACGAGATGGACCTCCTGATCCGGAGGTACGACGGCGTCCGACGGCTCGAGGCTCAGGGCGACCTGTTCTACCTGTACGACCCGGCGGCGGACCTGCCGCCGGAACGGCAGCAGCCGTTCGCCACGATCGTGACCGGCGACCACTACGAGAAGGTCTCCCGGCTCGACGAGCCCGGGGCCTGGCGACTCAACATCGGGGTGACCAAGGCGACGTACACCTCCTTGTTCGGGGCGGTGCCGACCGAACGGGACGCGGACTGGGTGCTGGACTCGGGTCGCGACTACGCCGAGCGCGGCGTCCTGATGCCCCATCCGTTCTACGCCTCGCAGCACTGGGTGGCCATGGTCTCGCCGACGGACCTGGCGCCGCTCGAGCCGTTGCTGGCCGAGGCGTACGACTTCGCCGTCCGCAAGTACGACCGGCATCGGGCACGGCAAATGCACTGACGCCTTGCGGTCGTGTTGCGGCTTGCCCCATAAGCCGGGTCTGACCCCCGGTTGGGATGAGCGGACTTCTTAGCGTGTGACCCAGGGTAGATGCGCAGGACCTTTGCGTAAGGCAACTGGGCCTTGCGCTGACTCGAGGGAGCCGCCCATGTCCCCATCCGTACGTCGACCGCGCGCCGTGCTCGCGGCGCTCGCACTGGCCGCCACCGCGATCGTCACCACCGCCGGCAGCAACGCCGACGAGCCCGCGGTGACGATCCGCGGTGCCGACAGCCCGGACGCCATCGCCGGCAGCTACATCGTCGTCCTCGCCGGCCAGCGGACCCAGGCCGAGACGCGGGCCACCACCGCGAGCCTGGCGAGCAGCTACGACGTCGAGGTGCGCGACCAGTACGCCGCCTCGATCAAGGGCTTCTCGGCCGGCATGACCGAGGAGCAGGCGAAGAAGGTGGCCGCCGACCAGCGGGTGGCGTTCGTCCAGCAGAACCAGAAGATCACCGTCAGCCAGGACGACCCGCCGTGGGGCCTGGACCGCAGCGACCAGCGTGACCTGCCGCTGGACAAGAAATTCGAGGCCTCCAGTACGGCCGGGAACGTGAACGTCTACGTGATCGACACCGGCATCTACGCCGCCCACAAGGACTTCGGCGGCCGGGCCGCGGTCGGGGCCGACACCGTCGGCGACGGCCAGAACGGCGTCGACTGCCACGGACACGGCACCCATGTCGCCGGCACCGTCGCCGGGACGACGTACGGCGTCGCCAAGGGCGCGAAGGTGTTCGGCGTCCGGGTGCTCGACTGCCAGGGGTCTGGCTCGACCGAGTCCGTCATCGGCGGGATCGACTGGGTGACCAAGAACGCGAAGAAGCCCGCGGTCGCGAACATGAGCCTCGGCGGGGTCGCCGACGACGCGCTGGACGCCGCGGTGAAGGCGTCCGTAGGCGCCGGCATCACCTACGCGGTTGCCGCCGGCAACGAGAGCTCGGACGCCTGCGCGAGCTCGCCGGCCAGGGAGCCGTCGGCGATCACCGTCGGCGCGACCGACGACCGGGACCAGAAGGCGTCGTTCTCCAACTGGGGCAAGTGCGTCGACCTGTTCGCGCCGGGGGTCGGCGTCCTGTCCGCCGGGATCACCGGCCCCGACGCGACCGACACGATGAGCGGCACGTCGATGGCGTCGCCGCACGTGGCCGGCGGGATCGCGCTCTACCTGGCCGACCACCCGGACGCCACCCCGGCCGACGTGACGACCGCACTGGTCGGCGCGTCCACCCCGGACAAGGTGGGCGACCCGGGCACCGGCTCGCCGAACAAGCTGCTGTACGTCGGCAAGGTCGACCCGGCCGCCCCGCGCTGATCACCAGCTGATCGACCACCGAGGAGAGCCCGGCCCCCGAAGGCCGGGCTCTTCTCGTGGCTCCCCGTGCGACCGCACGCGGCCGGTCTTCGGTCAGGTCGTCTGGACGATGTTGCTGCCCTGGACGGCGACGTCGACTCCCGGCAGCGGCCGCCGGGCCGGACCGCTGACCACGCTGCCGTCGCTGATGCTGAAGTGGCTGTTGTGGAACGGGCAGACGATCTGGCCGCCCTCGACGGAGCCGATCGGGTTGCCCTGGTGGGTGCAGACGGCGGAGAACCCCTTGTACTGCCCCGCGGCCGGCTGGGTCACCACGACCTTGGCGTCGGTATAGACCTTGCCGCCGCCGACCGGTACCTCGGACGCCGGGCCGAGCACCGTGCCGCTCGCCGGAGCGCTCGAGGACGGCGCACTCGAGGACGGCGCCGAACTGGAGGCCGAGGTCGGCGCACTGGAGGGCGGGGCCGAGGTGCCGGTGGTCCCGGCCGAACCCGCGTCCTCTCCCCCGCCGCAGGCGGCCAGGATCGGCGCGCCGGCGCCGGCCAGCGCGACCATGGCAGCGCAGCGAAGCACCGACCTCCGGTCGCGCAGGGAGTCACCCGCGGGTGTCGCCTCGG
>NZ_SMKR01000242.1 GCF_004348725.1 Kribbella turkmenica | reverse complement strand
CTTCGGAGGCGGAGCGGACCAGGCGGGTGTACTTCCCGAGCACGCCCTTGGTGATGGCCGGGGCCTTCGGCGCCCAGCCCTGGCGGCGGTTCGCGAGCTCCTCGGAGTCCACGTGGAGCTCGAGGGTGCGGTTCTTCACGTCGAGGGTGATGCGGTCGCCGTCACGGACGAAGGCGATCGGGCCGCCGTCCACGGCCTCCGGCGCGACGTGGCCGACGCAGAGTCCCGTCGTACCGCCGGAGAAGCGGCCGTCGGTGAGCAGCAGGACGTCCTTGCCGAGGCCGGCGCCCTTGATCGCGCCGGTGACCGCGAGCATCTCGCGCATCCCCGGGCCGCCCTTCGGGCCCTCGTACCGGATCACCACCACGTCGCCGGGGACCAGGGTGGCGATCGCGTCCATCGCGCCACGCTCGCCGTCGAACACCCGCGCGGTGCCCTCGAAGACGTCGGAGTCGAAGCCGGCGCTCTTCACCACCGCACCCCCGGGCGCGAGCGAGCCGTGCAGAATGGTGATCCCGCCGGTGCCGTGGATCGGCTTGTCCAGCGCGCGGATGATCACGCCGTCGACGTCCGGCGGCGCGATGTCGGCGAGGTTCTCGGCCATCGTCTTCCCGGTCACGGTCAGGCAGTCGCCGTGCAGCAGGCCGGCGTCGAGCAGCGCCCGCATCACCACCGGGATCCCGCCGACGCGGTCGACGTCGGTCATCACGAACCGGCCGAACGGCTTGAGGTCACCGAGGTGCGGCACCCGGTCGCCGATCCGGTTGAAGTCGTCCAGGGTCAGCTCGACCTCGGCCTCCCGCGCGATCGCGAGCAGGTGCAGTACGGCGTTCGTCGAGCCACCGAGCGCCATCACCACGGCGATCGCGTTCTCGAAGGCCTCCTTGGTGAGGATCTGCCGCGCGGTGATCCCCTTCCGCAACAGGCCGACGACGGCCTCACCGGACTTGCGGGCATAGCCGTCGCGCCGCCGGTCCACCGCGGGCGGAGCGGCCGAACCGGGCAGCGACATCCCGAGCGCCTCGGCGGACGCGGCCATCGTGTTCGCGGTGTACATCCCGCCGCAGGCGCCTTCGCCCGGGCAGATCGCGCGCTCGACGGCGTCGACCTCGTCCCGGGTGATCAGGCCGCGGACACAGGCACCGACCGCCTCGAAGGCGTCGATGATCGTGACGTCCTTGTCGCCGAGCTTGCCGGGCATGATCGACCCGGCGTACAGGAAGACGCCGGCCAGATCGAGGCGGGCCGCGGCCATCAGCATCCCGGGCAGGGACTTGTCGCAGCCGGCCAGCAGGACCGAGCCGTCCAGTCGCTCGGCCTCCATCACGGTCTCCACCGAGTCGGCGATGATCTCCCGGCTGACGAGCGAGTAGTGCATGCCGACGTGGCCCATCGAGATGCCGTCGGACACGCTGATCGTGCCGAACTCCAGCGGGTACCCACCGGCGGCGTGCACGCCCTCCTTCACCGCCGTCGCGAGCCGGTCGAGGGACAGGTTGCACGGGGTGATCTCGTTCCAGCTCGATGCCACCCCGACCTGCGGTTTCGCCCAGTCGTCGTCACCCATCCCGACCGCCCGGAGCATGCCGCGGGACGCGGTCGCCTCGAGTCCGTCGGTCACTGTCCGGCTGCGTGGCTTCACATCGACCATGAGTTCACTCTAGTTGTCGGTCGACGCCGCCGGCGGGAGCGTGGACGGATGGGAGACACCTCAGAGGTGCACCACGGGCCGATCTCACCCCGCTCCGAGCCGGTGCGCACCTTCGTGCAATAAGCTCCCGACGAACCGCGACTGGCGAGGGTGGAGCACCACCGGCGAGCGGACCTATCAGCAGGGCGTCGTCCGCCACCTCGCCGAGCCAGGTGAGTCGGTCCGGTCCGACGAGGTCTCTGCGGCCTGTGCCGAGCTGGGGATCAGCTTGTCGCAGACCGGGGTCCGGTTGTTCCGGCACTGAGGCGGTAGGTGCCTGCGGCAACTGCCTTGCGCACCTCGGCCGCGGTCTCGGCGGCGTCGAGTTGGGTGGTGTCGAGGACATGCCGCTCGAGCTCGCCCAGGTCGGCGAACGCGCGGTGCATCCCGATGACCGCGTCGACGTCCTTCAGCTCGCCGGCGGCCCGGCCCTGCGCGCGGGCGAGCGTGGTCTCGAGATCGGGCCGCAGGACGACGTACGACAGCGACCACTCCTCGTCCGCCGCGGCCCGGCGGAACGGCGGCAGGAACCACGGACCGATGACACCGTCGACGACCACGTCGTACCCACCGCGCGCGTACGCCGTGACCGCCGCGACGATCACGCCGACGACGATCGTGTTCTGCCGCTCGGATCCCGGCAGGTACGGCGCGATGAAGCCGGTCCGGATCGCCCGGTAGAACTCGTCCGTGGTCAGGTGCACCGTCGGCCGCCCGGCGCCGGTGGCGACGAGCCCGGCCACGGTCGTCTTGCCCGACCCGGGCGAACCGGTCAGCAGGATCACGTCAGTCATGCCGACCGACGGTACCGGTCTCAGCCGCCGGCGACGCTGGGCAGGATCATCAGTTCGTCGCCGTCGGTCAGCGGCGTACCGAGCCCGTCCAGATCGCGGATGTTGTCGTTACCGAGGTAGATGTTCACGTGCCGCCGGACGGCGCCCTGCTCGTCGGTGAGCCGTCGCCGCAGGACCGGGTCCAGGGCGGCGACGACCTCGCCGACGGTGGCGCCGTCGACCTCGACCCGCTCGGCGCCGCCCGCGAACGGTCTGAGCACGGCCGGCAGTTTGACCCCGATCGCCATCTCAGCCCACTACGGCGGCGCGGACGGTCAGCACGTCCGGGAGGTGCCGCGCGACCTCGGTCCAGGTGTCGCCCGCGTCCGCGCTGGCGTAGACGCAGCCGTCCCGCGTACCGACGTATACCCCGGCCGACTCGGCGGCGTCCGTACACAGGGCGTCCCGGAGGACCGGTGCGTACGACGGCACGTCGGGCAGCCCGTCCGACAGCGGCTCCCACGTGGACCCGGCGTCGCGGGACCGGAACACCCGGCACTTCGCCTCCGTGGGGATCCGGTTCCCGTCGGCGACCAGCGGGAAGACGTACACGGTCTCCGGCTCCTGCGGGTGCACCGCGATAGGGAACCCGAAGTCCGAGGGCAGCCCGTCCGCGATCGACTCCCACGTCGTCCCGCCGTCCTCGGACCGGTAGACGCCGTGGTGGTTCTGCGCGAACATCCGCTCCGGTACGTCGGGATGCGCGGCCAGCTTGTGGACACACTGACCGAACTCGGGATACGGGTCGGGGAAGAAGTACGCCTTGATCCCCTTGTTGGCCGGCGACCACGACGCGCCGCCGTCGGTCGTCCGGTACACCCCGCCGGTCGACATGGCCACGCTGACCTGGCCCGGATCGGTCGGGTGCGGCAGCACGGTGTGCACCGCCTGACCGCCGAACCCCGCGCCCCACTCCTTGCGGTGCGGGTGGTCCCACAGGCCGCGAACGAGCTCGAACGTCACGCCCCCGTCGGTCGACTTCCACAGCGCCGACGGCTGCGACCCGGCGTACACGACACCTGGCTGGCCGGGCGGGCCTGGCTGGATCTGCCAGACACGCTCGAGCGAGGTGTCGGCGTCCTTCGGGAACCCGATCGAGCCCTCCGGCGGCTCGTCCCAGGTCTTGCCGAGGTCGTCGCTGTGGAACACCGCCGGACCCCAGTGCTCACTCGTCCCACCGGCGAACACCCGCGGCCGGTCGCCCCGGGTGTCGATCCCGACCGCGTACACACCCTGCATCTCGAACTGCGGCACCGGCCCGTCGAGGCTCCACTTCCGGCGCGCTGCGTCGCTGCGCCCGATCCAGAGCCCCTTCTTGGTCCCGATCAGCAGTACGGCTTCGGACATCGTCGTCCTCCCTTATCGCGGTGGACCCCCCACCACGTTGATCAATGGTTCGCCGGTGGCGTACCGCTCCAGCTGCGCCCGCACCAGCCGGGCCACCCGCGGCGCGAACGCCGTCGAGGCACCGCCGCGGTGCGGGTTGACGAGCACGTTCGGGGCCGACCACAGCGGATGCCCCGCGGGCAGCGGCTCGGGATCGGTCACGTCCAGCGCGGCCCGGATCCGGCCGGTCGCCAGCTCGGCGATCAGGGCGTCGGTGTCGACGATGACACCGCGCGCGACGTTCACCAGCAGTGCGCCGTCCTTCAGCCGGCCCAGGAACTCGGCGTTCACCAGCCCGCGGGTCTCGGCGGTCGCCGGCGTCAGCGCGACGACGACGTCGGCCAGCGGCAGCAGCTCCGGCAGCTCGGTGACCGGGTGCACGCCCTCCCGCGCCCGCCGCGCGACCCGGATGATCTCGCACTCGAACCCCGCCAGCCGCCGCTCCAGCGCCTCCCCGATCGACCCGTACCCGAGGATCAGCACCGTCCGGTCCGCGAGCGAGTCGTCCATCTCGTCGTACGACGCCGGCCAGAGCTGCTGGTCCTGGTTGCGGACCGCACGCGGGAGACGACGGTACGACGCGAGGATCAGGCCGACCGCGAGCTCGGCGGTCGAGGCGTCGTGGACCCCGCGGGCGTTGCACAAGGTGACGCCCTCGGCCAGGTGTGGCAGCACGTTCTCGAAGCCGGCGGTCTGCAGCTGGACCACCTTCAGCGCGGGCATGTCGCGGACCACCTCGACCACGTCGGAGCCGCCCATGTACGACGGGACGTAGAACTCCACCCGGTCGAGCGACGCCGGCCGCTCGCCACCGGCGTACCACTCCACGTCGAATCCCGCGGGCACTCCGCCGAGGGTGGAGTCCGCGTCCTTCCACGGGAGCCATGCCAGCACGTGATCAGCCATGTCCCAGAACCTACTCGGCCGGCCGGACAATTTCCTGCGCCACCGCCCCGGTCCGGCAATTTCCTCCCGCCGTCCACAGGTTCGTCGTACATTGGATCGGTGCCTTCGACATCGGATCTGGCCAGGACCGTCGATCACGATCAGGCCGTGGGCCGACTGCGCGCGTCGTACCAGCGCATCCCGCAGGGGGAGCCGGTCCGGCTGGCGAAGCGCAGTTCGAACCTGTTCCGGCCGCGGACGGAGATCGACCGGCCCGGGCTGGACGTGTCCGGGCTCACCGGGGTCATCGGCGTCGACCCGACCGCGCGGACCGCCGACGTCCAGGGCATGTGCACGTACGAGGATCTGGTCGCCGCAACCCTTCCGCACGGGCTGACGCCGACGGTCGTGCCGCAGCTGAAGACCATCACGCTGGGCGGCGCGGTCACCGGGCTCGGCATCGAGTCGTCGTCGTTCCGGGCCGGGCTGCCGCACGAGTCGGTGCTGGAGCTCGATGTCCTCACCGGCGCCGGCGCCGTCGTCACCGCCCGGCCGGAGGGTGAGCACGCCGACCTGTTCCGCACCTTCCCCAACTCCTACGGCACCCTCGGGTACGCCACCCGGCTGAGGATCGAGCTCGACCGGATCTCGCCGTACGTCGCGCTCCGGCACGTCCGGCTCGGCCTCGACCGGCTGGCGCCGGCGATCGAGGAGATCGTTGCCTCCGGCATGTACGACGGCGAACCGGTGCACTTCGTCGACGGGGTCGCGTT
Source organism: Kribbella turkmenica (assembly GCF_004348725.1). Taxonomy (GTDB): domain Bacteria; phylum Actinomycetota; class Actinomycetes; order Propionibacteriales; family Kribbellaceae; genus Kribbella; species Kribbella turkmenica. Next base: position 2,382 of record NZ_SMKR01000242.1, on the reverse strand, counting down.
CAGCCCGTCCGAGGCGTACCTGACACTGGGCCGCAACAGCGACGCCGCGGTGCCGTCCTCGTCGCGGGGGAAGGCGAGCGACTACACCGGGCAGCAGATCTACTACCGCTCGATCCAGCAGCGCGGGACCGATTTCCTGACCGCGCACGACTACCTGTGGCGCTGGGACACCGACTGGTTCTGGTGCTCGGCCGCGTTCGGTGCGCAGAAGCCACTGGTACGGCGGCTCTGGCCGCGGCGCTGGCGGCGCAGCGAAGTATTCCACAAGATCGTGGCCTTCGAGAACCGGCACCAGGTCGCCGCGCGCATCAACCGGCGCCGCGGCCACCCTGACCGTGAGCGCGTCGTCCAGGACGTCGAGATCCCGGTCGGCCGGCTGTCCGCGTTCCTGCGCTGGTTCGACGCCGAGGTCGGGATGCGTCCGGTCTGGCTGTGCCCGCTGCGGCTCCGCGGTGCGGCGTCCTGGCCGCTGTACCCGCTCGAGCCGGGAACGACGTACGTCAACGTCGGCTTCTGGGGCACCGTGCCGATCGCTCCCGGCGCGCGCGACGGCGACGTGAACCGCCGGATCGAGCAGGCCGTCGCCGACTTCGACGGCCACAAATCGCTCTACTCCGACGCGTACTACGACCGAGACACCTTCGACCGGCTCTACAACGTTCCGGCCCTGACCGAGGTGAAGAAACGCTACGACCCCGACGCCCGGCTCACCGGGCTCTACGAGAAGGCGGTGACACGCCGATGACCACCCTCGAGACCCGTGTCTCGATCGCCGAGGCACTGACGACCGTGACGCCGGACGGGCTGCCGTTCCGGTTCACGGCGTACGACGGCAGCGCGACCGGACCCGAAGACTCGTCTGTCCACATGCATCTCGCCTCCGAGCGCGGACTCTCCTACGTGCTGACCGCGCCCGGCGACCTCGGACTGGTCCGTGCGTACGTGATGGGCGACCTGGAGATGACCGGCGTACATCCGGGCAACCCGTACGCGCTGATGCAGATGATGCTCAACCAGGTGCACTTCCGGCGGCCGGCGCCGGCCGAGGCGCTGCGGATCGTCCGCGGTCTGGGCTGGAGCCACCTGAAGCCGCCGCCTCCGCCGCCGCAGGAGCACCTGCCGAGGTGGCGCCGCACGTTCGAGGGCCTGCGGCACTCGCGGACCCGGGACCGGGCAGCCATCCATCACCACTACGACGTGTCGAACACCTTCTACGAGTGGATCCTCGGCCCGTCGATGACGTACACGTGCGCGGTCTACCCGTCGCCGGACGCGACGCTCGAGCAGGCGCAGTACGAGAAGTACGACCTGGTCGCGCGCAAGCTCGATCTGCGCCCAGGACAACGACTGCTCGACGTGGGCTGCGGCTGGGGCGGGATGGTCCGGCACGCGGCCCGCGAGTACGGCGTCCAGGCGCTCGGCGTCACGCTGTCGGCCGCCCAGGCCGAGTGGGCGACCGAGGCGATCAAGCGCGAGGGTCTGGAGGACCGGGCCGAGGTGCGCTTCCTCGACTACCGTGACGTCGCCGAACGCGACTTCGACGCGATCAGCTCGATCGGCCTCACCGAACACATCGGCGTCCGCAACTACCCGGCGTACTTCGGTTTCCTGCTCGACCGCCTCAAGCCGGGCGGCCGGCTGCTCAACCACAGCATCACCCGGCCGGACAACCGCTACCGCCCGGTGGGTGCCTTCATCGACCGCTACATCTTCCCCGACGGCGAGCTGATCGGCTCCGGCCGCATCATCACCGAGGCCCAGGACGCCGGCTTCGAGGTCCGCCACGAGGAGAACCTCCGCGAGCACTACGCCCTCACCCTGGCCGCCTGGTCCGACAACCTCGTCCACCACTGGGACGAAGCCGTGGCCGAAGTAGGTTACGCCACCGCCAAGATCTGGGGCCTCTACCTCGCCGCCTGCCGAGTGGGCTTCGAACGCAACACCACCCAACTCCACCAGGTCCTCGCCGTGAAACTGGACAACAGCGCCGACGCTCACTTCCCCCTGAGACCAACCTGGCTCAGCTGAACCATGTTCGTCCCGCATGCAGTGGGTGGGGAGTTGGCATTGGACCGACGCTGCATGGTTGAGCGACGGTGGGTGGATGGGTGTTGAGTTCGGGGTGTTGGTGGATGTCCGGGAGGGGGCGTACGGCGGGGAGACGGTTGAGGAGGTGGTGCGGGCCGAGGGATTGGGGTTCGCGGGGGCTTGGTTGTCTGAGCATCACTTGACCGGGGATGGGATGTTGCCTTCGCCGTTGGTGATGGCGGGGGTGTTGGTGGGGCGGACTGAGCGGATGCGGGTGGGGACGAACATTCTGGTGTTGCCGTTGCATCAGCCGTTGCGGGTGGCTGAGGAGGTGGCGGTGCTGGACCGGGTGTC
>NZ_SMKR01000241.1 GCF_004348725.1 Kribbella turkmenica | reverse complement strand
TCAGGCACTCGAGCCGACGACCAGCGCCGCCGTGACCAGCCGACCCGGCTGATCCCGTCGTCAGCTGGGACGGTACGCCGGAAGCGCCTCGGCCAGTGTGGGGAAGTGATCGTGCCCGCTGCTCCGCAGGAGATCAACGAGCCACTGCGCCGTCCCGGACGTGCGCAGCCAGCCACCATGTTCAACCGCCAGCTTCCCGGCCTCGGTGAGTACGTCGACCCCGGCCGGCTCCAACGCCGTCACTCGGCGCAGATCGACCACGAGACGCGGAAGCTTCGTTGTAATCACATGCGCGAGCTCCGTCGCGAGGGCCGGCGCCGCCACCTCGTCCACCGTCCCGGCCACCCGGACCACCGCACAGTCACCGACTGCGCTCCAGCCGCAGACGAACGGCCCCCGAACCTCCGTCGGCGGCCGTACGGATCCCACGATCCGCGGCCCCGCAACAGCACGCCCTAATGCTTTCACGACCTCACCTCTGCCTCACCAGATAACGTTTCTACAACATCAGTACCCCGAACCTTCGCTCAGGAACGTGGCAACAGGGACCGAGCGCGCGAACGCGGTGAGGGTTACTTTGCGTAGAGGGCTTCGACGTCGGCTTCGTGCTTGTCCATGACGACGTGGCGGCGGAGGGAGAGCTTGAGGGACAGTTCGCCGGACTCCTGGGTCCAGTCGGTCGGCAGGATGCTGAACTTCTTGATGCCCTCGGCCTTGGAGACGGCGTTGTTGGCGTCGTCGACGGCCTTCTGGATCTCGGCCAGCAGGTCCTCGTCGTCGGTGAGGGACGCGACGTCGGCCGGCTTGCCACGCTGGCCGGCCCAGGGAACGATCGTCTCCGGGTCGATGGTGACCAGGGCGGCGATGAACGGCTTGCCGTCGCCGACGACCATGCACTGGCTGACCAGCGGGTGCAGCCGGATCTGGTCCTCGAGTACGGTCGGGGCGACGTTCTTGCCGCCGGCAGTGACCAGGATCTCCTTCTTCCGGCCGGTGATCCGGATGAAGCCGTCGACGTCGACCTCACCCAGGTCGCCGGTGTGGAACCAGCCGTCGGCGTCGATCGCGTCCGCGGTCGCCTGGTCGTTCTTCCAGTAGCCCTGCATCACCTGGCCGCCCTTGAAGAGCAGTTCGCCGTCGTCAGCGACCGCGACGGACACGCCCGGCAGCGGCCGGCCGACGGTGCCGATGCGGATGTCGTCGGGCAGGTTCACCGCCACCGCGGCGGTGGTCTCGGTCAGGCCGTAGCCCTCCAGCACCGGTACGCCGATGCCGCGGAAGAAGTGGCCGAGCCGGTCACCCAGGGGCGCACCGCCGGAGACGGCGTACTGCACCTGGCCGCCGAGGACAGCACGGAGCTTGCCGTAGACCAGCCGGTCGAACAGCGCGTGCTTCGCCTTCAGGCCGAACGACGCGCCGCCCTTGTCCTGCGCCCGCGAGTACGCGATCGCGGTGTCGGCGGCGGCGTCGAAGATCTTGCCCTTGCCGTCGGAGTGCGCCTTCTGGCTGGCCGAGTTGAAGACCTTCTCGAACACCCGCGGCACACTCAGGATGAACGTCGGCCTGAACGCGCCGAGGTCCTCGACCAGGTTCTTCACGTCCGCGCTGTGGCCGACCTTGACTCGCATCATCACGCAGCCGACCTGGATGATCCGCGCGAACACGTGCGCCAGCGGCAGGAACAGCAGCGTGCTCGCGCCGTCGACGTCGAACAGGTCGTCCAGCACCTTCACGGCCGGGTTGAGCTCGTCCAGGAAGTTGGCGTGCGTGATGCGGCAGCCCTTCGGGCGACCGGTCGTCCCGGAGGTGTAGATCAGCGTGGCCGGGTCGCCGGGCCGGATCGCAGTCCGGCGCTTGTCGAACTCGGCGTCGGAGACCTCCTGGCCGAGGACGGTGAGTTGCTCGACCCCGCCGGCCTCGATCTGCCAGACCTCCTGCAGCGTCGGCGCCTCGCTGCGGGCCGACTCGACCACTGCGCCGTGGGCGGCGTTCTCGACCACCGCGGCGACCGCCTCGGAGTCGGTCAGGATCCACTGGATCTGGGACGCCGACGACGTCTCGTAGATCGGCACGGTGACCGCGCCGATGCTCCAGATCGCGTAGTCGACCAGGGTCCACTCGTACCGGGTCGCGCTCAGCAGGGCGACCCGGTCGCCGTGCTGCACGCCGGCCGCGATCAGGCCCTTGGCGACGCCGGTCACCTGCCGGGCGAACTCGGCCGCGGACACGTCGAGCCAGCCACCCTCGACCCGGCGGCTGAACACGGCGGTGTCAGGATGAGAGGACGCGTTCGCCCAGATGGGGTCGCTCAGACTCCCCGTGGGCGGCTCGGTCACAGCAGGAACGGTGTACTCACGCATCCGCGTCGTCTCCTCAGTCGGTCACGAATTGTCGACGTCCGGCGCACGCTACAGTCACCTACCCTGAAGTAGCCAGGTTCATGTGACCCAGGGAACAGGTGTTCAGCAATGCCCACGCTCGACATCAGTTGCGACGACTTGGTCGTTGCTGATCCAGCCTACGTCGCCGAGCGGCTCGGCTCGGACACGCTGTGGCGCGAGTGGTGGCCGGACCTGACGCTGACGCCGTCGGAGCACCGCGGCCTCGAAGGAGTCCGCTGGGCCGTCACCGGTGCCGCGACCGGTACGGCGGAGTGGTGGCTCGAGCAGGTCCGGGATGGCGTCGTGGTGCACTGGTACCTGCGCGTCGACCCGGTGAGACCGCTCCGCGGCCAGGCCCTGGCCAGGCTGCGGGAGAGGTACGTCGCGCAGTACCGGGACCGGCTGTGGCGGTTCAAGGACGAAGTCGAGGCGGGCCGCGCCGCGGGCGAGCGCCGTACCGGCTCCGAAGCCGCGATAGTCTCCGGTGAGGGAATCGACCCGCAGCAGTCCCAGCACGTCCCGGCCCGGCAGCAAAGAGGTGAATCGATGGCGGAACAGACCACCTCGACCATCGTGGTCAACGCGACCCCGAAAGAGATCATGACGGTGATCGCGGACTTCGCGGCCTACCCGGAGTGGGCCGACTCGATGCGGGAGACCGAGGTGCTGTCCACCGACGAGGCGGGCCGGCCGAAGCAGGTCCGGTTCAGGGTCGACGCCGGGGCGATCTCCGACGAGTACACCCTGGACTACACGTGGTCCCGCAACGAGGTGACCTGGACGCTGGTGCAGGCCAAGATGGTGAAGGGGATGGACGGCGCCTATGTGCTGCGCGACCTGGGTGCGGAGGGGACCGAGGTGACGTACCGGCTGGCCGTGGACGTGGCGATTCCGATGATCGGGATGCTCAAACGCAAGGCGGAGAAAGTCATCATCGACACGGCCCTGAAGGGGCTCAAGAAGCGCGTCGAGTCCTGATCCAGTGACTCGGGTTCTGCTGTACACGGGTAAGGGCGGCGTCGGGAAGACGACCTCCGCCGCCGGCACGGCCACGCTCGCCGCACTCCGCGGGCTGCGCACGCTGGTGCTGTCGACCGACGCCGCGCACTCGCTGTCGGACGCGTTCGACAGCGAGGTCGGCGGTGAGCCGACGGAGATCGACGACCTGCTGTTCGTCCAGCAGATCGACGCCCAGCGGCGGTTCGAGCGGTCCTGGGGCGACATCCAGGCGTACCTGCGGTCGGTGCTCAGCACGGTCGGCGTGGATCCGATCGAGGCCGAGGAACTGACCGTGCTGCCGGGCGCCGAGGAGGTGCTCGCACTGCTCGAGGTGCGCGACCACGTCCGGTCCGGGCGCTGGGACGTGATCGTGGTCGACTGCGCGCCGACCGCGGAAACCCTGCGCCTGCTCGCGTTGCCGGAGGCGCTGAACTGGTACATGGACCGCATCTTCGACGCCGAGCGCAAGGTGCTGCGGACCTTCCGGCCGTTCCTCAGCCGGACGTCGGGCCTCCCGATGCCGGACGACACCGTCTTCGACGCGCTCCGCCGGCTGCGGAGCGATCTGTCCGACATCCGCACGTTGCTGGCCGGCCCGGACGCGTCGGTGCGACTGGTGCTCACGCCGGAGGCCGTGGTCGTCGCCGAGGCCCGGCGTTCGCTGACCCGGCTCTCGCTCTACGGCTACCGCGTCGACGGCGTGGTCGCGAACCGGGTGTTCCCGGCCGCGGGCGCGGACACCTGGCGGCGCCAGTGGGTCGCGGCCCAGCGCGGGATCCTCGAGGAGGTCTCCGACTCGTTCCGGCCGCTGCCGATCTGGGAGTCGCCGTACCGGGTGTGTGAGCCGGTGGGTGTGGAGGAGTTGGCCGCCTTCGCGGTCGAGATGTACGGCGGTGACGACCCGTTCGCGCGGGCGACGGACGAGACCTCGCTGTGGGTGGACCGGCATATCGACACCGACGGGCGCACGTACACCCTGACCATGCCGTTGCCGTTGGCATCCGCCTCCGAGCTCGAGCTCGCGCGGCACGGGGACGAGCTGATCATCACCGTCGGGTCGTACCGGCGGGTGCTGCCGCTGCCGGCGGCGCTGGCGCGGGGAGTGGTCGCCGGTGCGCGCCTGGACGACGGGCGGCTGCAGGTGCGGTTCGCGCCGCGCGAGTCGGCTCGCCCGGTCCTGTCCGACCTGCCGAACGGCACCGGGCCGCTGGAGTCCGCGCAGGAGCTGGCGCAGGGCCTGACGGCCGAGTTCCACGCCCAGCGCCTCGAACGCGAGGCCGCCATCGGGGAGGGCGGCCGATGAAGGAGCCGATCGGTTCCGTCGCCGAGGAGGCCGCCAAGCTGTTCGCCGTCCTCCAGCAGGCGGCCGACACCCGTACGCCGCCGACCGGAACGCCGGTGGACGAGCCGCAGGACGACGTCCGGCGGGACGCCTCCGACGACATACCTGAGCACGAGCACGGGATCGGGCGCGGACCCGAGTGTCAGTGGTGTCCGGTCTGCCAGCTGATCAACAGGGTGCGGAACACCAGCCCGGAGACGATCGAGCAGCTGTCGACCGCGGCCGCGCACGTGCTCGGCTCGGTGAGATCCCTGCTGGAGGCGGCCGCGGAGGCTGCCCGGCAGGCGCGGGAGGACGCAGCGTCGCGTTCAGAGCAGCAGGAGGAGCCGAGCCGGTCCCGGGTGGACCGGATCGACGTGAGTGAGGACCCCGAACCATGGGACTGACCATCGGCATCGACGTCGGCGGGACCAAGATCGCTGCCGGCCTCGTCGGCCCCGACGGCACGATCGGCGCGCGCACGCATCGCGACACCCCGGCCAACTCGGTCGACGAGACCGCGGCGGCGATCTGTGACGCGGCCGCGGAACTGATCGCCGGACACGAGGTGCAGGCGGTCGGCATCGGTGCCGCCGGGTTCGTCTCGGCCGACCGGTCGACGGTGCTGTTCGCGCCCAACCTCGCCTGGCGGGACGAACCGCTGGGCGCCCGGGTGGCGGAGACCCTGAAGATCCCGGTCGTGGTCGAGAACGACGCGAACGCGGCGGCCTGGGGCGAGTTCGCCTTCGGCGCGGCCAAGGACGTCGAGCACATGGTGTGCATCACCGTCGGCACCGGCATCGGCGGCGGGGTCGTCATCGACGGCGAGCTGCTGCGCGGCGAGCACGGCGTCGGCGCCGAGCTCGGGCACATGCGCGTCGTTCCGGGCGGGCATCGGTGCGGTTGCGGTGCGCGCGGGTGCTGGGAGCAGTACGCGTCCGGCCGTGCGCTCGTGCGCGAAGGCCGTGCGCAGGCGGAGTCCGGGTCGCTCGCGGCCGCACAGATGCTGAGCGTCTGCGGGATCACCGATCCGGCCGAGCTGACCGGGCCGATGATCACCGAGGCCGCCGCGGCGGGCGACCCGTGCGCGGTCGAGCTGCTGGACGACCTCGGCCGCTGGCTGGGCGAGGGCCTGGCGAGCATCGTGACCTTGTTCGACCCGAGCGTCGTCGTGATCGGCGGCGGGGTGAGCGCGGCCAAGGAGCTGCTGCTGAAGTCGGCGCAGGTCGCGTTCGAGAGGAACCTCCCGGCCAAGGCGAACCGGCCGCACCCGAGCTTCGGCCTGGCCGAGCTGGGCAACGACGCCGGCCTGATCGGCGCCGCCGACCTGGCCCGCCGTCCGGTCACCGCGGCCCGCGCATGACGGCGTGCCGGCCCGGGAACGGCGCCCCCCGCACCGCGGCGTACCGGCTGGTGGACCTGCGGGCGCGGGATACTGGACGTGGTCCGGCGGGGGCTGGGGGTACGGCGAGGAGGCTCGTGCAGTGGCTCTGACGCAGGCTTTGACGATCGGGATCGACATCGGCGGCACCAAGGTGGCCGCCGGGGTGGTCGACCCGGAAGGCAACATTCTGGACCGGTTGCGCCGGGACACGCCGACGAAGGACCCGAAGGAGACCGAGGACGCGATCGCGGAGATCGTCCGCGACCTGGAGTCCCGGCACGACGTGATCGCGGTCGGCATCGGCGCGGCCGGCTTCGTCGACGGGACCCGGTCGTCGGTGCTGTTCGCGCCGCACCTCGCCTGGCGGCACGAGCCGCTGCGGGACGCGGTCGAGCGCCGGCTCGGGCTGCCGGTGGTGGTCGAGAACGACGCGAACGCGGCCGCCTGGTCGGAGTGGCGGTTCGGTGGCGGTCAGGGGGAGAGCCACCTGGTCTGTGTCACCCTCGGCACCGGCATCGGCGGCGCGATCCTGAACGACGGGTCGCTGCAGCGCGGCAAGTTCGGCATCGCGGGCGAGTTCGGGCACATGCAGGTCGTCCCGGGCGGGCATCGCTGCGAGTGCGGGAACCGCGGTTGCTGGGAGCAGTACGCCTCCGGCAACGCGCTGACCCGGGAAGCGCGGGAGCTGGCGCTGTCGGGTTCGCCGGTCGCGCACAACCTGCTGCGGGCGGCCGAGGGCGACCCGCGGCAGATCAACGGGCCGATGGTCACCGAGCTGGCCAAGGACGGCGACCCGGTCGCGGTCGAACTGCTGGAGGATGTCGGTCGCTGGCTCGGGATCGGCCTGGCCAACCTGGCCGCGGCGCTGGACCCGGGCACGTTCGTCATCGGCGGTGGTGTGTCCGATGCCGGCGAGCTGCTGCTGGCGCCGGCCCGGGAGGCGTTCAAGCGGACGCTGACCGGTCGCGGATTCCGGCCCGAGGCGCGGATCGTGCGCGCCGTCCTCGGCCCGGAGGCGGGCATGGTCGGGGCTGCCGACCTGGCCCGCGAGGAGGCGACCTGGCTGCGCCGGGTGCGCGTCAAGACGACCGCGGTCACGGCGAAGACCGCCGCGGCCCGGAACCGGACGACCCGGCTCGAGCGGGCGGCGCGCAAGTCGGCCGGTCGCCGGACCGGGATGCGCGCGGCGACCCCGGAGGCCGACCTCCACCACGCCGACCTGAACGGCGAACCCGAGGCATGATGCCCGGTCCCGACCGGGGCCCTGGTACGCCGGACGACCTGGGGCCGCCCGGCGATGCCGCCGTACTGCGGGTGCTGTCGTACAACGTGCATCGGTGGGGTGACGACCGGGAGGCGCTGGCGCGGGTGGTCCGGGCGTGTGCGCCGGCGGTGATGCTCGTGCAGGAGGCGCCGACCTGGTTCGGCACCCGGCGGAAGCGGCGGGCGATGGCGGCCGGCTTCGGGATGAAGTACGTCGCCGCAGCGGCGCGGAACGCGATCCTGGTTGCCGACGGCATCGAAGTGGCCGAGCCGTCGCACTGGCGGATCCGGCGGCCCTTCGTCCGCCGCCGGCTCCGGTTGATCGCGACCCAGCTCCCCGGCGGGGCGGTCGGCGGCCGGACCACCCTGGGCACGACGCAGCTTGCCTTGGTCGTCTGCCATCTCGGCCTGCACATCCGTGGCCGCCAGTACGAGCTCGAGCAGGTGCTGAAGGGCTGCCGGTCGTTCGGTACGCCGTACCTCCTGGTCGGCGACCTCAACGAGGAACCCGACGGGCCGGTGTGGAAACGCCTCGCCGAGGAAGGCCTCACCGACCTCGGCGCCGACGCCGGCCCGACCTTCAGCTCCACCAACCCGCACAAACGCATCGACGGCGCCCACCTCACCCC
>NZ_SMKR01000240.1 GCF_004348725.1 Kribbella turkmenica | reverse complement strand
GTTAGAGGACGGACAGCGGGAGGAGCTTCTTGCCGGTCGGGCCGATCTGGATCTCGGTGCCCATCTGTGGGCAGACGCCGCAGTCGAAGCACGGCGTCCAGCGGCAGTCCTCGACCTCGATCGCGCCGTCCTCCTCGAGCGCGTCCTGCCAGTCCTCCCAGAGCCAGTCGCGGTCCAGGCCGGAGTCGAGGTGGTCCCACGGCAGGACCTCGGCGTACTCGCGCTCGCGGGTGGTGTACCAGACCAGGTCGACCGGCTCGTCCGCCAGCGCCTTCTCGGTCGCCTCGACCCACCGGTCGTAGGAGAAGTGCTCGCTCCAGCCGTCGAACCGGCCGCCGTCGCGCCAGACCTGCTCGATCACCCGGCCGACCCGGCGGTCGCCACGGGACAGCAGGCCCTCGATGATGCCGGGCTTGCCGTCGTGGTACCGGAAGCCGATCGCCTTGGCGTAGTTCTTGTCCGACCGGATCGCGGCCGCGAGCTTCGACAGCCGGGCGTCGGTCTCCTCGGCGCCGAGCTGGGCGGCCCACTGGAACGGGGTGTGCGGTTTCGGCACGAACCCGCCGATCGAGACCGTGCAGCGGATGTCCCGCCGGCCGGCCGCCTCGCGACCGGTCGCGATCACCTTCTTGGCCAGGTCCGCGATCGCCAGCACGTCCTCGTCGGTCTCGGTCGGCAGGCCGCACATGAAGTACAGCTTCACCTGCCGCCAGCCGTGGCTGTACGCCGCCGCGACGGTCCGGATCAGGTCCTCCTCGGTGACCATCTTGTTGATCACCTTGCGCATCCGGTCCGACCCGCCCTCGGGGGCGAACGTCAGGCCACTGCGCCGGCCGTTGCGGGAGAACTCGTTGGCCAGTGTGATGTTGAACGCGTCGACCCTTGTCGAAGGCAACGAGAGGGAGACGTTGCTGCCCTCGTACCGGTCGCCCAGGCCCTTGGCCACGGCGGCGATCTCGCTGTGGTCGGCCGAGGACAGGCTGAGCAGCCCGACCTCCTCGAACCCGGACTGCTTCAGCCCGTTCTCGACCATGTCGCCGATCGTGGTGATGCTGCGCTCGCGTACCGGCCGGGTGATCATGCCCGCCTGGCAGAACCGGCAGCCGCGGGTACAGCCGCGGAAGATCTCCACCGAGTAGCGCTCGTGCACGGTCTCGGCGAGCGGGACCAGCGGCTTCTTCGGGTACGGCCAGGCGTCGAGGTCCATCACGGTGTGTTTCGCGGTCCGCCACGGGACACCGGGACGGTTCGGCGCGACCCGCTTGATCCGGCCGTCGGGCAGGTACTCGACGGTGAAGAACTTCGGGATGTAGACGCCGCCGGACGCCGCCAGCCGCATCAGCACCTCGTCGCGCCCGCCCGGGCGGCCCTCGTCCTTCCACTCCCGGATCACCTCCGAGATGGCCAGCACGATCTCCTCGCCGTCACCGAGGACGGCGGCGTCGATGAAGTCGGCGATCGGCTCCGGGTTGAACGCGGCGTGCCCGCCGGCCAGCACGATCGGATCCTCGTCCGTCCGGTCGGCGGCGTACAGCGGGATGCCGGCCAGGTCGAGCGCGGTCAGCATGTTCGTGTAGCCGAGCTCGGTGGAGAACGACAGCCCGAACACGTCGAACGCGCGCACCGGCCGGTGGCTGTCCAGCGTGAACTGCGGGATGGGACCAAGCGCATCACCTTCGCGCATGATTTTTTCCATGTCCGGCCAGACGGAGTACGTCCGCTCGGCCAGGAGGTGGTCGCGCTCGTTCAGCACCTCGTACAGGATCTGGACGCCCTGGTTCGGCAGGCCGACCTCGTACGCGTCCGGGTACATCAGTGCCCACCGGACGCTCACCGCGTCCCAGTCCTTGCTGACCGAGTTCAGCTCACCACCGACGTACTGGATGGGCTTCTGCACCCCCGGCAGCAACGCCTCCAGGCGCGGGAACAGCGATTCGACAGTCATGGGCACTTCCGGTCGGGATCAGAGCGCCTACCAGACTAACGCCGACCCCCCGATATCCCCGCATCGCTGCGCTCGACGAGGCTCCGCCCGCGGTACTGGGTCAGGCAGCTTTTCAGCGCGCTCTCGAAGTCCTCCTCCGTGGTGGCGCCGCGCCGGTGGAGAGCGATCTCGGCGTCCAGGAAGGTGAGCAGGTGATCCGACCCTCCGTCCGCCGCGAGATGCTCGCGGAGCGCGGCTGCCCGCTGCAGCACGGGGACCCGGCCGCGCCTGCTCAGACGGACCTCGACGACCTTCTTCAGGCCGAGCGCGACCGAGGCGGTGCTGATCGCGACGTACCCCGGTGCGAGGAATCCGATGACGTCGAGGCCGGCGTCCAGCACGTAGGCGAGCGGGGCGGCCACGAGGATGACGGCCAGGTCCGCGGGGGAGGAGACCCGGTTGAGCAAATGCTCCAAATCGCCCATCACCGGACGATCTTCCGGGCCCTGAGTACGACGGCCAGGTAGCGCAGGCGCGACTTGGGGAGCTGCTCGGCAAGCATCGCGAATCGCCGGAGCTCGGGCACCCGACGCCGTTCTACGAGCTCGGCCAGATCGGTGACATCCGCCGAGGTCGCGAACCTCAGCAGACCGTCCTGGATCTCACGGCCATCGGACTCCGGCAGGGCGTCGACAACGGCCAGCAGTTCGTCGACAGCCTGCAGGAAGTGCCGCTTCGACCCGGGCGGCGCGGGCGTGGTCACCTCCTCGACGTCCGCTGCGGCCGCGGGTGAGGCTGCCTGTGCGCTTCCCCATCCGACGTCCACGCGCACGCCGGCACGGGGCCGTCGCCGGGCCCGGGCAGGGAGCGGGCCGAACGGCCTCGGCGCGTCCCGGCGGACCCGTCCGGCGACCGCGGCCACGGCGACGGTGAGGAGAAAAAGAACGAGAACGGCGGCGGTGGCGACGAAGAAGGTCGCGATCGCGTTGGGACCCCCGGGAAGGGCGTCGGCGAGGAAGAAGGCGAGCAGGCCGACCACGAACGCCAGGGTGAGGAGGTTGCCGCGGGGACGGGCGGGCTCACTCGACGGCGGAAGACCGGGCCAGACGTCGAAGGCGGTCGGCTGCCGGTTCAGGCCGGGGTGGTAGCCCGATCACGGTCTTCAGCGACCGCGTCGCCGCCCCACGCCGCCGATGCTCCCGGTCGACCGCGATCTCGACGTCCACTGTCCGCGTGTTGTTCAGCAATCACCAGTTCAGCCAGGCGATCCCCACCCACCGATCGCCGTCGACCATCCCGTCCGCCCGCGCGTCCCCGCCGTCAGCACCCGAGCTTCCTCGAGCGCCATCGCCACCGGAACTCCAGCTCCGCCCGCCGCACCTGGAAGAACCGCGCGAACACCTCAACATCACGCCCGAACACCCGCACAATCCGCACCCGCCGAACCCTAGACGTGCGAGCCGCCGCGCGCCTCAATTCCGTCGGGGCCCTGTGCTGCCACGGATGACGAGGTGGGCGGAGAGCGTCCGGGTGCGGCGGGTCTTGCGGGAGTGGAGGTAGGGGGAGAGCAGACGCCAGGCCTCCTGGCCGAACTCGGTCTGCGGCATGGCGACCGTGGTCAGGCCGGGGAGGGTGAAGCGGGCGTAGACGATGTCGTCGAAGCCGGCGACCGAGATCTGGCCCGGGACGGCGATGCCCAGCTCCTGCAGTCTGGCGACCGCGCCGAGCGCGACCAGGTCGTTGAAGCCGATCAGGCAGGTGGCACCGGTGGCCAGCGCGGCCTCGGCCGCGGCGTGGCCGTCGTCCAGCATCGCGCCGGCCGGGACCCGGTAGAGCTTGGTCCGGCTCCGGATCGAGGACTGCAGGGCCGACCAGCGATCGGCCTCCGCCGCCGCGTGCGAAGGACCACCGAGGTAGCACAGGCTGGTGTGACCGAACCCGTCGAGATGCCGGCAGAGGTCCATGACCGCTTCCTGGCTGTCGACGGTGACCGACGGGAACAGGTTGCGGTCCGGTTTGCGGTTGACGAGGACGATCGGTACGTCGAGCTCGGCCAGGCCGGCGAGCTCCGGCGTACTCATCCGCGGACCACACAGAATCAGGCCGTCGCTCTGCCGGGCCAGCTCGTTCAGGTGCCGGAGCTCCTCGCCCGGCTGCTCGTTGGCGTCCGCAACGAGGGTGCGATAGCCGTCCTGCTCCGCCTCGGCCGAGATGCCTTTGAGGATGGTGGCGAACAACGGGTTCGCCAGGTCGGGGACGAGGACGCCGACGATGCCGGTCCGGCCGCGGGACAGGTTCTGCGCCGTCCCGCTGGGCCGGTAGCCGAGACGTGCGGCGGCGTCGCGGACCCGGGTGACGATCTGCGGATCGACGTTCGGAGTCTCGTTCATCACCCGGGACACGGTCGACTTCGAGACTCCCGCGGCCGCGGCCACGCTGAGGATCGTCACCTGCCTGGTCCGGCGCACAAAGCCTCCTCGGGTGTGGAACCGGTTCCTCACGATGATAGACGAGTCCCTCCGCGAGACTCTCGAAAGCGGAGAGAAATCGAAATCCTGCGGGTCGAACCCTTGACGCGCGCATCCTGTCTCCCTAGGTTCAGGAACCGGTTCCCCAGGGAAGGCGGCGGCATGGAGTTCACCCGGCGGCAGTTGTTCCTGACCAGTGGCGCGGTCATGGCGGGCGGTCTGCTCGACCCGTTGACGGCGTCGGCCGGCGGTCTGCCCGACGAGGACGGTCACGAGCTCTGGCTGCGCTACCGCAAGGCCGGGCCAGACCGGCTGGCGGAGTACCGGCGCGCTCTGACCCACGTGGTCGCACCCCGGGAGGACGCGGCCGTCACCGAGCTCCTCCAGGGCCTCTCGGCGATCACCGGGCGCACGGTTCCGCACCACACCAGGCCCAGGCGCGACGGCGCGGTGATCATCGGCACTCCCGACACCTCGCCGGACGTCGCCGGGTTCGTCGACAACAGCCTCGGTCCGGAGGGCTACGTCATCCGGACCGTCGACAACGCCGTCGTGATCGCGAGCCAAGGCAGGCGCGGCGTTCTGTACGGCGCCTTCCACCTGCTGCGACTACTTCAGACGCAGCGCCACGTCACCCGCCTGGACATTCGCGAACGGCCGGCCAATCCACTGCGGCTGGTCAACCACTGGGACAACCTCGACGGCAGTGTGGAACGTGGGTACGCCGGCGACACGATCTTCGACTGGGACGCGCTGCCGACGACCGGACCACGGGACCTGGCCTACGCCCGTACGCTCGCGTCGGTCGGGATCAACGGCACGGTCGTCAACAACGTCAACGCCAACCCGGCGTTCCTCTCCACCGAAATGCTCACCGGATTCGTGGGCCTGGCCGCCGTGCTGCGCGAGTGGGGCGTCACCCTGTATTTGTCGGCCAACTTCGCCTGTCCGATGGTGCTCGGCGGCCTGCCGACCGCGGACCCGTTCGATGCGGGCGTGCAGCAGTGGTGGCGGGACAAGGCCCGCGAGATCTACGACATGATCCCCGATTTCGGCGGCTTCCTGGTGAAGGCCGACTCGGAGGGGCAGCCCGGGCCGCTGACCTACGGCCGGACCCATGCCGACGGCGCCAACCTGCTCGCCGCGGCAGTCCGCCCGTACGGCGGCATCGTGATGTGGCGCGCGTTCATCCACGACTTCGACCCGGTGACCTGGGCGAGCAAGTCGTACAAGACCTTCCAGCCGCTCGACGGGCAGTTCGCGGCCAACGTCGTCGTACAGATCAAGAACGGCCCGATCGACTTCCAGGTCCGGGAGCCGGTGCATCCGCTGTTCGGTGCGATGCCGCGTACCCGGACGATGGCCGAGCTGCAGATCACGCAGGAGTACACCGGCCAGTCGACGCACCTGTGCTACCTGGTGCCGCAGTGGAAGGAGGTCTATGACTTCGACACCCACGCCGCCGGTCCCGGGACGACGGTCGCGCGCATCGTCGACGGTGCGGCCGGGGTGATGAACTTCGGCTCGGACCGCAACTGGACCAGGCATCCGCTCGCGGCGGCGAACACCCACGGCTACGGCCGGCTCGTCTGGAACCCGGCGCTGAAAGCCGCGGAGCTCGCCGAGGAGTGGGTCCGGATGACCTTCGGCGGCGACGCCCGAGTGGTTTCGACGTTGACCGGCATGCTGCTCGGGTCCTGGGAGACCTACGAGGACTACACCTCCCCGCTGGGCGTCGGCTTCATGATCGCCGGTGACCACTTCACCCCGAACCCGGCGGGTAACGCGCCGTGGAACCGGGCCGACCGCGAAGGGACCGGCTTCGACCGGACGGTGGCCACTGGTGTCGGGTACACCGGCCATTACCACCTACCGGTTTTCCAGCGGTACGAGTCGCTCGCCGACTGTCCTGACGTGCTGCTGCTGTTCCTGCACCACGTTCCGTACAGCCATCGGCTGCACTCCGGCAAGACGGTGATTCAGCACATCTACGACACCCACTGGGACGGGCGCGACGACGCACACCGGCTGCGCGAGCTGTGGCGTTCGCTGAAGTCGCGTGTCGATCGAAGCCGATACGCCACGACGCTGGAGCGGTTCGACCAGCAGGCGATCCAGGCCACGCTGTGGCGGGACTCGATCGTCAGCTACTACTTCGAGGCCGGCCGTGTGCTGGACAGCTCCCGGTCGTGGACCCAGGTCAGACTGGACGGAGATGGTCTGCTCTTGGGCGGTTGGCCGAACCTGCTCGAGCTGAGCGCCGGCAACGCCTCACCACGCCAGGTCGAGCTGTCGGCGCAGGTGAGTGGTTGGGACAGCGCGCAGAGGACCGTCTCGATGCTGTCGCGTGAGTTCGTACCCTGCGAGGTTCCGGTCACCCCACCGCTCACCCCGCAGGTCACCACCATCGACCTCGCGGCCGAGGCGGGCGGTCTTCCCGTGCTCGGGACACGGATGCCGGTGATCGTGGCGCCGGTCGGTGCGCGATGCCGGCTGGCACTGGACGCCGGGGCGGCATCGAGCCCGGTGCTGTCCGGGTACGAGCGCCTCTCACCATCGGACCAGTGGGACCCGGCGCGAGGCTTCGGCTGGGTCGGTACGGCGCCGCAGTCGCGCGACCGGGCCCGACTGGACGTCCTGCGTCGCGACTTCGTCAACGACACCGTCGCCCGTACCCTTCGCGTCCAGCTTCCGGACGGCAGCAACGACGTCTACTTCCTGATCGGCGACGCGAGCGCGGACTGCTGGCCAACCTCTGTTCATGCGGACGGCAAGCTCGTCGCCAAGAGCGAGTTCCTGCTCGGCGGTCAGTACAGCTGGGTCAAGGCTGTCCTCGACGGTGGGCGTGCCGTCGACCTCGAGTTCAGCAGCCTGCCCGGCCAACACTGGCACCTGGTGGCCCTGGTGATCCCCGACCCGTCGGCTGAGCTGCCTGCGGTCGTGGTGACCGAGGTCGCGGCACCATCGCCCATGCTGTGCGGCCGCGCGAGCGCTGTCACCGTGACGGCCGCCAACACCACGGAGTCGGCGATCGACGCGACCGCTCGCGTCCTGGTCCCGGCCGGGTGGACGTCGAGTGCGTCCACGGCGTCGATCCCGGCCGGTGCGGTGGCGCAGCTCGAAGTGACCGTCGTACCCGGTCCGGAGCCGACCATCACCGCTCTGGACGTCGAGGCTGGCACTGACCGGACGCGCACAGCGCAAGTCCTCACGGCACCGCCGGGCGACACCGCCGTAGTGGCACTCGATGCAGGCACCGCCACCAGTCCACTGCTGCCCGGCTACCAGCGGCTCACCTCGGGCACGCCGATGTGGGTCGGGCAGGGACCGCAGTCACGGGACCGCGCTGTGCTCGACGACCTGCGCCGGGACTTCGTGAACGACACAGCAGCACGAGTGCTGCGATTGGAGCTGCCCGACGGCGAGCACGACATCTGGATGCTCGTAGGCGACGCCACGCAGCCGTCCGACCCGACGTACGTCAGATCAGCCGGCGGTCAGCTCGCCGCAAGCCCTCCACTCGCCACCGGCGAGTTCACCTGGTTGCGCTTCAGCGTCGCGGGCGGTGCCGAGCTCGAGTTGTCCGGCGACCCCGGCAAGCACTGGCACCTGAACGCGCTAGTGGTGCGGACGTAGCGCGCGGTTGGCGGCCGGTTCGGCGATCTGGGCGCGGA
>NZ_SMKR01000023.1 GCF_004348725.1 Kribbella turkmenica | reverse complement strand
CACGTCGTCCGGCAGCTTCGGCAGCGTGACCGCCTCGCGCATGTCCGCGTGCAGGATGACGGTGTCGGCCCAGCGGGGCGCGAGCGCCGGGTGCGCCCAGTCGATGAAGACCACGCGGTCGTTGGTCAGGATGATGTTGTCGGACCGCAGGTCCCAGTGCGCGAGTGCCTTGCCCTGCGCCAGCTCCCGCAGCCCGGTCCGGGCCAGCTCAGCCAGCTCCGCCTCCCGTCCAGCCGCCCAGGCGGGTACGTCGAGACCGTCAGCGATCACGTTGTCCCACCGGCTCAGGAACTCGGCGCTCCGTACGGCGGCGACCGGTGCGTCCGGCCATGGTGACGGGTCGAGGGCGTCGGTCAGCTCGGCCACCGCGTCCAGGACACGATCGGCGTCGTACTGCTCCCACGGGTGGGCCGGCAGTCTGCCCTCGATGTCCTCGAACAGCAGCCCGACCCAGTCGCCGTCGTCGTACACGTCGTACAGCGCCGGTGCGGTCGGCAGCGGGCCGATGGCCAGGACGGCGGTGATCTCCTGGCGGAACAGCTCCGGGGTCTTCGGGTTGAGCGACGGACCGACGGCCTTGACGAAGGCGCGGCGGCCGGAGGCGGTGACCAGGCGGGCGGCGACGCCGGGGGAGAAGCCGCCCTGCTGGGTCGCGGCCGAGATCACCGCCGATCCGAGCGCGCGGTCCACCCAGGCCCGCGCCGGCGCGGGCAGCTTCTCGAAGGGCAACCGGACCCCAGCAGCGTGTGCCATGCGACCCCACGGTAGGCGCTCCGAGCCGTGACCGCCGGTGATTTTCTGATCCGTTGGGGTCGCATGGGATGATTGACCGGTTATCGAGTGCCACCCGAGACGAACTGGATCCCCTCCGTGCCCGTAGGCCCCACGACCGTGCCGCAGCCGGGTCGCACCGACCCGTCGCTGATCCGGAACTTCTGCATCATCGCCCACATCGACCACGGCAAGTCGACGCTGGCCGACCGGATGCTGCAGATCACCGGGGTGGTCGACGACCGTTCGATGCGGGCGCAGTACCTGGACCGGATGGACATCGAGCGGGAACGCGGCATCACGATCAAGTCGCAGGCGGTCCGGCTGCCGTTCGCGCCGAAGCCCGACACCCCGGGCGGCCTGCTCGCCGCGGACGGGACGACGTACATCCTGAACATGATCGACACGCCGGGTCACGTCGACTTCACCTACGAGGTGTCGCGGTCGCTCGAGGCGTGCGAGGGCGCGGTGCTGCTGGTCGACGCGGCCCAGGGGATCGAGGCGCAGACGCTGGCGAACCTGTACCTCGCGCTGAACGCCGACCTGCACATCATCCCGGTGCTGAACAAGATCGACCTGCCCAGCGCCCAGCCGGAGAAGTACGCCGCCGAACTCGCCCACATCATCGGCTGCGACCCGTCCGACGTGCTGAGGGTGTCGGCGAAGACCGGCGAGGGCGTCGAGGACCTGCTGAGCGAGATCGTCGCCCAGGTCGAGCCGCCGAAGGGCGTGAAGGACGCTCCGCCGCGGGCGCTGATCTTCGACTCGGTCTACGACACCTACCGCGGCGTGGTCACCTACGTCCGGGTGGTCGACGGCGAGCTGACCCATCGGGACCGGATCAAGATGATGTCGACCGGCGCGGTGCACGAGATGCTCGAGGTCGGCGTGATCTCCCCGGAGCCGATGAAGTCGCCCAGCATCGGTGTCGGCGAGGTCGGCTACCTGATCACCGGGGTGAAGGACGTCCGCCAGTCCCGGGTCGGTGACACCGTGACCGCGGCTGTCCGCGGCGCGACGGAGCCGCTCGGCGGCTACAAGCATCCCCAGCCGATGGTGTACTCCGGCCTGTTCCCCATCGATGGTGACGACTACCCGACGCTGCGTGACGCCTTGGAGAGACTGCAGCTGAACGACGCCGCGCTGCAGTACGAGCCGGAGACTTCGGGCGCGCTCGGGTTCGGGTTCCGCTGCGGGTTCCTGGGCCTGCTGCACATGGAGATCGTCCGGGAGCGGCTCGAGCGCGAGTTCGACCTGGACCTGATCTCGACCGCCCCGAACGTGGTCTACCGGGTCGAGATGGAAGACGGCAAGGAGCACGTCGTCACCAACCCGAGCGAGTTCCCCGAGGGCAAGATCGCCGACATCTACGAGCCGGTGGTGAAGGCGACGATCCTGAGCCCGAAGGACTTCATCGGCGTGATCATGGAGCTGTGCCAGGCCAAGCGCGGCAATCTGCAGGGGATGGAGTACCTGTCCGAGGACCGGGTCGAGCTCCGGTACACCCTGCCGCTCGCCGAGATCGTCTTCGACTTCTTCGACCAGCTGAAGTCCAAGACCAAGGGCTACGCCTCGCTCGACTACGAACCGACCGGTGAGCAGGCCGCGCAGCTGGTCAAGGTGGACATCCTGCTGCAGGGCGAGACCGTGGACGCGTTCTCGGCGATCGTGCACCGCGACAACGCGTACTCGTACGGCGTCGCGCTGGCCGGCAAGCTGAAGGAACTGATTCCCAGGCAGCAGTTCGAGGTGCCGATCCAGGCGGCGATCGGATCCCGGATCATCGCCCGCGAGTCGATCCGGGCGATCCGCAAGGACGTACTGGCCAAGTGCTACGGCGGTGACATCACCCGGAAGCGCAAGCTGCTGGAAAAGCAGAAGGAAGGCAAGAAGCGGATGAAGATGGTCGGCCGGGTCGAGGTCCCGCAGGAGGCCTTCATCGCCGCGCTGCGGACGTCCGACGCCCCGGAGAAGGCCAAGAAGTAGTGGAGATCCCCGCCGACTTCCTGGTGGTCGCGTCGCGGGGTCAGGACTGGGCGGACTGGATCGACCGGCTGCCCCGGCTGACCCGCGACCTGCTCGACGAGTGGGAGCTGCGAGTCGACGGGACGACGTCGTACGGGAACTGCGCGATCGTCGTCCCGGTGACCACGGCGGACGGGCAGGCCGCCGTGCTGAAGGTGCAGTTCCCGCACTGGGAGGCGGAGACCGAGCACCTCGCGCTTCGAGACTGGGGCGGGAACGGCGCGGTCCAGTTGCTGCGGGCGGATCCGCGTCGGTTCGCCTTGCTGCTGGAGCGGTTGCAATCGCGGGACCTGACCACGATCGACGCTCTCGACGCGTGTGAGCTCGTCGGCGCGTCCTACCAGCGACTGCATGTCCCGGCAGGGCCGCAGTACCGGACGCTCTCGGGTGAGCTGAAGCGGTGGATCGAGCGGTTGCGGCAGTTGCCCGCCTCGGCGCCGGTCCCGCACCGGTACGTCGAGCAGGCGATCTCGCTGGCCGAGGACTTCAGCACGGACCCGGCCTGTGACGGCAAGCTGATCCACACCGATCTGCACTACTTCAACGTGCTGGCCGGTGTGCGCGAGCCGTGGCTGGTGATCGACCCGAAGCCGTTGTCCGGCGACCCGCACTACGAGGTCGCACCGCTGATCTGGAACCGCTGGGACGAGGTCGTTGCCTCCGGCGACCTTCGGTTCGCGGTCCGGCAGCGCTTCTACGCCGCGATCGACGCCGCCGGGCTGGACGAGGACCGGGCGCGCGACTGGGTGATCGTCCGGCAGCTGCTCAACGTCTTGTGGACCCTGGAGGAGTCCGGCACCGACGAATCCCTTCCCCAGGACTGGCTCACCCGCAACATCGCCATCGTGAAAGCCATCCAGGACTGAAACTCGGTGGAACCGCAGGCGGTCGGCGCCGATGATGGGGGTATGCGGCTGCTGACGGTCAATGTGGTGGAGAAGCTGATCCCGGGTCCCAAGGAGACCGGGCTGACCGCGATCGACAAGCGTCCGCAGGTAGGCCGCGTACGTGTCGGCGAGCTGGGGTTGGCCGGTGACCGGGTGTGCGACACCAAGAACCACGGCGGTCCAGACCTCGCGGTCTACGCCTACGCCCAGGAGGACGCGGACTGGTGGGCGGCCCAGCTGGGCCGGGAGATTCCCACCGGGTTGTTCGGCGAGAACCTGCGCACCGAGGGAGTCGACATCACCGGAGCGTTGCTCGGTGAGGTCTGGCGGATCGGCGACGAGGTCGAGGTGATGGTGCGCGCCCCGCGGATCCCGTGCATCACGTTCGCGCACCGGATGCAGGAGCCGCGCTGGGTGAAGCGGTTCCATCAGGCGGGTCGGCCGGGCGCCTACCTGAAAGTACTGCGGACCGGCACGATCGGCGCCTGTGACCGGGTCGAGGTGCTGAGCCGCCCGGGCCACGAGGTGACCATCGGGCACATGTTCGGTGCGCAGGACCCGGCGAAGATGCAACGAATGCTGGACTCCGGTATCGACCTCATGGTCGAGCTCCGCGAGACCGCGCAGCGCGTCGTCGCCCGCGGGTGAACCTTCTCGCTGGTTGACCCACCAGATGGTGGGTTGTCCTGCCGTACTCCGGGTGGACAACCCACGGTCTCGTGGGTCCACCCGTCCGATCGTTGAAGGGGTGTGGGACGGTGATGGTGCGCGGGGTGCTGCCGGCAGCCGGGCCGTTGCGGCCGTTGGCGCTGGCGACGCTGCTGAGCCGGGTCGGCAGTGGACTGCTGATGACGGTCAGCGTGCTCTACTTCGACCGGATCATCGGATTGTCGATCGCCCAGGTCGGCCTGGGACTGACCATCGCCGGTCTGTCCGGGCTGTTGTCGGCCGTTCCGATGGGACACCTGGCCGATCGCCGCGGTCCGCGCACGCTGGTCGTCGTTCTGAGTCTGATGCTCTGCGGTCTGTCGCTGCTCTACCTTCTCGTGCAGAACTTCTGGCAGTTCCTCGTCGTCTCGGTCGTGCTGACGATCCAGTACGCCGTACTGGAGGTGGCGATCCCGCTCTGGGTGGTCGACCACACCGACGCACCCCGGTGGACGGTCGCGCTGCTGATCATCAACACCGCGGTCGTCGCGCTCTTCCAGGTGCTGTCGTCCCGCGGCATCGCCGATCCGGCGACCGCGGCCCGGGCGACCAGGACCGCCGGACTGTTGCTGCTGGCATCGATGGTGCTGTTCGCCGGCGCGTCCTGGGGCAACGCCGCGATCGCGGTCGCGCTGCTGGCGGTCGGGGCGCTGGTGCAGGTGCTGGGGGAGTTGCTGCAGTCGTCCGGTTCGTTCCTGCTCGGTTTCGACCTCGCCGCCGAGCCCGCGCAGGGTCAGTACCAGGGCGTCTGGAACACCAGCATGTCCATCAGCACGATGGTCGCGCCCACCGTGCTCGCCCTGCTCCCACTCGGCCTCGGCGTGCCGGGCTGGATCATCCTCGGCGTGTGGTTCGCGCTGATCGGGGTGCTGTTCGTTCCGGTCGTCCGGTGGGCTGCCGCTCGTCGGAAGCGGTCTGGCCAGATTCACACAGCCGGTGCATAATCGGGGACTCATTGCTTGGGGGGCATTGAGCAAGGGGGACCACATGCGTCGCGCTGTCGTGACCGGGGGAGCTGGATTCATCGGGAGTCATCTGTGCGAACGGCTCCTGGACGAGGACTACGAAGTACTGTGCCTGGACAACTTCCTGACCGGGCGGCCGGAGAACGTCGCCCACCTGACCGGTGATCCCGGGTTCCGCCTGATCCGTTGTGACGTGACCGATTTCGTCCACGTCTCCGGCCCGGTCGACGTGGTCCTGCACTTCGCCTCGCCGGCCTCGCCGATCGACTACCTGCAGCGGCCGATCGAGACGCTCGAGGTCGGCTCGATCGGCACCCAGCACGCGCTCGGTCTCGCCCGGGAGAAGGGCGCCAGGTTCGTCCTGGCCTCCACGTCCGAGGTGTACGGCGACCCGCTCGTGCACCCGCAGCCGGAGGACTACCGGGGCAACGTGAACCCGGTCGGTCCCCGCGCGGTCTACGACGAGGCGAAGCGGTTCGGCGAGGCGATCACGACGGCGTACCGGTCGTACCACGGCGTCGACACCGGGATCGTCCGGATCTTCAACACGTTCGGCCCGCGACTGCGCCCGGACGACGGGCGGGCGGTGCCGACGTTCATCCGGCAGGCCCTGGAGGAACAGCCGATCGTGGTCGCGGGCGACGGCAGCCAGACCCGGTCCCTGTGCTACGTGGACGACACCGTCGAGGGCATCGTGCGGATGGCGCACGCCGACCATCCGGGTCCGGTCAACCTCGGCAATCCGCACGAGCTGGCGATCGTCGACCTGGCCCGGTGGATCAAGGACCTGGCCGGTTCACCGTCCGAGATCGCCTTCGGTCCCCTCCCGCAGGACGATCCCCAGGTACGCCGGCCGGACATCAGCCGGGCGCGGGACGTGCTCGCGTGGGAGCCGAAGACTCCGGTCGAGGACGGTCTCCGCCGGACGATCGACTGGTTCCGGCGCGCCCTCGCACAGCAGGTGGTTCAGGTCGGCTCGCGGTAGCCGAGCGCGGCCGAGATCTTGCGGGCGGCCTCGATCGCCGCGGGCGCCATCAGCGCAACCTGGGCGATCGACTGCTCCAGCGACAGCGTCGAGATGCTGACCGCGGCGATCGCGGCACCGGTGTGGTCGTGGATGACGGCGGCCACGCACCGGATGCCCGGTTCGTTCTCCTCGTCGTCGAGGGCGTAGCCGCGGGACCGCACCTGGGCGAGGTCGGCCTTCAGCGCGGCCGCGGTCGTGTGCGTCAGCGGCGTACGGGCGGGAAGGCCGGTCCGGGTGATGTGCGCGTCGAGGGCCTCGTCGTCCTTCTCCGCCAGGAGTGCCTTGCCGATGCCGGTGCAGTGCAGCCAGAAGGCCTTGCCCACACGGGAAGGCATCCGGTACGGCTTCGGGCCGTCGAGACGGGCGACGTAGATCGCCTCGTCCCCGTTCAGCAGCCCGACATGGACGGTGCACCGGGTCTGCGCGACCAGATCGGCGAGCACCGGGCGGGCGACCGTGGCCAGGTCGACGTTGGTGAGGGCATGCCCGGCGAGCCGCAGCGCCTTCGGTCCGGGGTGGTAGGTACCGTCCTCGGCCTGCGCGACGAACTCGTGCTCGACCAGCGACGCCATGATCCGGTGCACGGTCGACTTGGCCAGACCGGTCGCGTTCACGACGTCGGTGAACCGCGAGTGCTCCAGGACGGCGTCCAGCACCATCAGCGTCTTGTCGATGGCCGAGGGCGAGTTCATGTCGGACATCCTGTCACTCCTATCTGGCCAGCCAGCCGCCGTCGACCGCGAGGACGTGACCGTTGACGTAGCCGGCCGCGTCCGAGGCCAGGAAGACCGCGGCGCCGACCACGTCCGCCGGCTCGCCCCAGCGGCCGGCCGGGATGCGTTCCCGGATGGCCGCCTCGCGGCTCGGGTCCGCGCGCAGGTCGGTGGTGTTGTCCGTGCTGATGTATCCGGGCGCGATCGCGTTCACCCGGACCCCGGCCGGACCCCACTCGTTG
Organism: Kribbella turkmenica; assembly: GCF_004348725.1. Lineage (GTDB taxonomy): Bacteria > Actinomycetota > Actinomycetes > Propionibacteriales > Kribbellaceae > Kribbella > Kribbella turkmenica. Next base: position 48,994 of record NZ_SMKR01000023.1, on the reverse strand, counting down.
GCCAGCGCCCGGGTCAGTCCCGCGACCGCGTGCTTGCTCGCAGTGTAAGCCGGAACGGTGATCCCGCCCTGGAAGCTGAGCAGGGACGCGATCGTGATCACCGCGCCGGCGCCGCGCTCGACCATCGCCGCGCCGACCGGGCGGGTGACCGCCCAGGTGGAGTTCAGGTTCACGTCGACCACGTGCTGCCAGTCCGCCGTGGTGGTCTCGGCGGCCGGAGCGCGCCGGATGGTGCCCGCGTTGTTCACCAGGATGTCGATCCGCCGGGTCCGGGCGAGCTCGACGGCCGTCGCTTCGACCGCGGCCGGGTCGGCGAAGTCGGCGATCACCACGGTCGCCTCGCCGCCGTTCTCCTTGATCGCCTCGAGGGTGTCCTCGAGGGCGGCGTCCCGGGCCATCAGGATCAGCTCGGCGCCGGCCGCGGCGTACCCGGCGGCGATGGCCGCGCCGATCCCTCGCCGGGCACCGGTGACGAGCGCCGTACGGCCCCGGAGGCTGAACGGGTCAGCCGTCACCGCAGGTCCCGTACGTCGACGCCGTCCATGTCCGCGAACGCCTGGTTCTCGCCGGCCATCGCCCAGACGAAGCTGTACGACGAGGTGCCTGCTCCGGAGTGAATCGACCAGCTCGGCGAGATCACGGCCTGGCGGTCCGCGACCAGCAGGTGCCGGGTCTCCTCGGGTTCGCCGAGGAGGTGCACGATCCGCTCCGACTCCGGCAGGCCGAAGTACAGGTAACACTCGGTACGCCGGTCGTGGGTGTGGGCGGGCATCGTGTTCCAGGTGCTGCCCGCGTGCAACGTGGTCACGCCGAGCACGATCTGGCAGCTGCGGACGCCGTCCGCGTGGATGTACTGGTCGATCGTGCGGCGGTTCGCGGTCCGCTGGTCGCCGAGCTCGAGCCGGTTGCCCTCACCTGGGTTGACCAGCGTGGTGGGAAACTGCGTGTGCGCTGCCGCGGAGAACACGTAGAACGCCGAGTCCGGGCCGTCGAAGACCACGTCGCGGACGCCGCGCCCGGCGTACAGGCAGGCTCCGGTGGGCAGTTCGTACTTCGTGCCGTCGGCGGTCACGGTGCCCGGTTCGCCGACGTTGACGATGCCGGCCTCGCGGCGTTCGAGAAAGTACTCGCTGCGCAGCTCGGGCCACGTGGGGAGGGTGAGTGGACCGCTGGCGGGACGCGCGCCGGCGAGAACGATCCGGTCGTGGTGGGTGAGCACCGCGGTGATTGTGTCGGCAGTGAACAGGGCGTCGACGAGGTACTGCTCGCGCAGATCGGCGGTGCTGAAACCAGGCACCTGCGCGGGGTGGGTGGCATGGCGGACGTGGAGTGGCGGCTGCGTCGTGGTCACAGATCTAGGTTCTACTGGACGGAACAACCTGTCAATCCGTCGAGTGTTCTGCGCCAAATCGTCGTAAGTAAAGGCAAAACAGATAGCTGATGAAGTTCTGTCTAGCGGAACAATGTGTCGTGCGATAGAACTCGAAGGCTCCGAGGTCTTGACCGGCCGATTTGGCCTGCTCTAGCGTCCTGGCCATCGAGAATCGCGATCCCGACGACTGAATCCGGCATCGCGAACAGCAGATTCCCCACAGCCAGGTGAACCGGAGGCGCTGACGTGTCGTCATCAACAGGCAAGGTGCTGTCGCGACGATCACTGTTGCGCGGTCTCGGCGCGGCGAGTCTCGGCGCCGGCCTCGGTGGGCTGGCTGCCGGGTGTGGCCGCTCTGTCGCCGCATTGGGGGCGCCGGAGCTGCCGCCGGCGACCGGGACCTACCAGGGGCCGCCGGTGACGCTGCGGTTCTGGAACGGCCTGACCGGCGGCGACGGGCCGTACATGCGCAAGCTGCTGACCCGCTTCCAGGCCCTGAACCCGAACGTGACGATCCAGATGTACGCGATCCCGTGGTCGAACTTCTACCAGAAGTTCCCGGCGTCGGTGGCCAGCGGACTGGCACCGGACTTCGGGTTGATGCACAACTTCCAGGTCGCCACCAACGCCGCCCGCGGCGTGATCGTGCCGGTCGACAGTGTGGCCGACGCCGTCGGCCTGAGTCAGCAGGAGTATCCCGCGACGGTGTGGGAGTCCGGTCTGTACCAGGGCCGCCGCTACTCGATCCCGCTGGACATCTGGCCCGACAGCCTCTTCTACAACCGCAGGGTGCTGGCGAAGGCCGGTCTCGATCCCGACCGCCCACCGCAGGATGCCGCGTCCTACCAGGCGGCCCTCGAAGCGCTGCGCAGCAAGAACATCGCGGGACACTGGCTTGCCTCCGTCGACCCGCAGGGAGTCGGCCGGCCGTTCGATTCCTTGCTCTGGCAGCACGGTGGGACGCACTACGACGCCGAGGGCACGACGGCCAACTTCACCTCGGCCGAGGCGAAGGCCGCGCTCGAGTGGCAGGTTTCGCTGCTGGACCAGGGGTTCAGCCCGCGCGACGCCAGCGGCAGCGACGCGAACGTCGCCTTCAAGAACGACAAGAACGCCTTCTTGTGGGGCGGACCGGGGGCCCTGATCAACGACCTGTCCAAGGTGAAGAGCCTCGACTGGGGCGTCGCGCCACTGCCCCGGATCGGTCCGCACCGGGCGGCTTTCGCCGGATCACACCAGTTCGTGATCGCCCGGCAGAAACGCTTCGACCCGGACCGCGTGGCCGCGTCGGTGGCCTTCATCAGCTGGCTGACCCGCAACGCGGTCGGCTGGGCCGAGGCCGGGCCGATCCCGGCTCGCCGTTCGGTGCGGCAGTCGGAGGCCTTCCAGCAGTTGGCGCCACAGACCCGGGTCGCGCGCGGTGTCGACTTCATCAGGTTCTACCCGCTGATCCCCGGCATCGCCGACGTCCAGCTCACGATCCTGTACCCCGCGGTCTCCGACGTGTTGTTGCAGAACAGTACTCCTGAGCGGGCGATGGAGGCTGCCGTTGCGCAGGCAGGCGAACTGCTGCAGGAGAATCGGCAGAAGTACGAAGGGAGCCGGTGATGGCCACGGACACATTGGTCGACCGGCGCTCGCGCCGTGCGCCCGGGGCGGCAAGCGTGGCCCGACGGACCGGCGTACGGCCGGGACGGCTGACGCCGTATCTCTTCCTGGCGCCGTTCCTGCTCGTCTTCGGTGTCTTCGTCCTCGCGCCGGCGGTCTACGGACTGTGGATCAGCCTGCACAACTGGGACTTCTTCCTGCCCACCCGGCCCTGGGTCGGAGCGGCCAACTACCTCAACCTGTTCGACCCTGACAACCTGCTGGCCGAGCAGTTCTGGGAGAGCATGCTTGCCACCGGCAAGTTCGTGCTCTTCTCGGTGCCGCTGCTGGTGATCCTGCCGCTGGGGCTGGCCCTGCTGCTGAACCGGAACTTCCGCGGCCGGACAGCATTCCGGGCGATCTACTTCGCTCCCTACGTGCTGGGCGTCAGCGTGATCGGGTTGCTCTGGCAGTTCCTGCTGAGCTCCAACGTCGGACTGGTCAACTACTACCTGTCGAAGCTGGGGCTCGACCAGGCGATTCCCTGGCTGACCGCACTGCCGTGGGTCTGGATCTCGCTGGTCGGCGTGACCGTGTGGTGGACGATGGGGTTCAACTCGGTCGTCTACCTGGCCGGTCTGCAAGGCATCGACACCGCTCTGTACGACGCGGCGAAAGTCGACGGCGCGAGCCGCTGGCGCGAGTTCGTCCACGTCACCCTGCCGGGACTTCGGCCGGTACTGCTCTTCGTCGTCACGATGACGATCCTCGCCTCGGCGAACATGTTCGGCCAGTCGTACCTGCTGACCGCCGGCAACCCGTCCAACGAGACCAGGACCGCGATCATGTTCATCGCCCAGGTCGGGCTCGAGCAGTTCAGGATCGGGAGCGCCGCGGCGATGAGCTACCTCCTCGCCCTGCTGCTGATCGTGATCAGCGCGGCCAACTTCGTGTTCTTCCGTACCAAAGAAGGAGATTGACGTGGTCGCGATCGCTACCGCCAGCCGGCGGCCAGGCCAGGGGGTGGCCGCGAATCTGTTGCTCTACGCCCTGTTGCTGATCTTGTCGGTGATCTTCATCGCCCCGCTGCTGTGGATGCTCTCGACGTCCTTCAAGACCGCCGAGGGCGCGACCGCCCTGCCGCCGCGGTGGATCCCGGCTGATTTCTCGGTTGAGGGATACACCTCGTTGTTCGCCGATGCCCAGGCGCCGGTCCTGCGCTGGCTGGTGAACAGCGTCGTCGTCGCCGTGGCGCACACCGTCCTGGTCCTGGTCACCGCGGCGGCCGCGGCCTATCCGCTGGCCAGGATGCGGTTCAGAGGCAAGTACGTGATCTTCGCGCTGATCGTGGCAACCCTGTTCGTGCCCGGCTTCGTGTTCCTGATGCCCAACTACCTGATCGTCGAGAGCCTGGGCTGGCTGGACAGCAAGTGGGCCTTGATCGTGCCCGGTGCGGCCAGTGCCTTCGGTGTCTTCTTCCTGCGGCAGTTCTTCGTCTCGATTCCGGCCGAGCTGGAGGAGGCGGGGCTGATCGACGGCGCCAATCGTTTCCAGATCTTCGTCCGCATCGTGCTGCCGCTGGCGAAGGCGCCGCTGGCCACCTTGGCGATCCTGAGCCTGCTGGGCAGCTGGAACGACTTCCTCTGGCCGCTCTACGTCCTCTTCAACCCCGAGAACCTCACGCTGCCGGCCGGCCTCGCGACGCTGAAGGGCGCGTACGCCACCGACTACCCGGCGATCATGGCCGGGGCTGCCCTGGCCAGTGTCCCGGTGCTGATCGCGTTCGCGCTGGTCCAGCGCTACGTCATCGCCGGCGTCGCCCGATCCGGGCTGAAGGGCTGACCCGGCCAGGATCGGCGCTGCCCGAAGCCCCACACCTCGACCACCGAACGGGAGTACTAGATGTCCTTGGATCGTCACTACATCAGCGCCGTGGAGGTGTCGACGATCAGCAGCCGGTACCCGCGAACCATCGGCCGCAACGCCCGGCTCGGCAGTCACGGGAGTGGCAGCGACTCGGCGATCGTCATTCTCCGGACCGACACCGGCAGGTCCGGTTGGGGTCTGCTCGCCGGCGCCCTGCCGCCGGAGAACCAGGTCGTCGGGCGGTCGGTGATCGACCTGATCGACCCGGACACCGGGGTACGGGACCCCGCGATGTCCGCACTCGACTTCGCCCTGCACGATCTCGTCGGTCAGATCGAGGACCTGCCCGTCTACGCGGTCCTGGGTGCTCACGGACAGCGGACCATCAGTTGCTACGACGGCGCCATCTACTTCGCCGACCTCGACCCGGACGACGACCCGCGCGGCGTCCAGGCGGTGCTGGCCGACTGCGCCGCCGACGACGCGGCCGGCTACCGCGCCTTCAAACTGAAGATCGGCCGCGGCAACCGCTGGATGGACCGCGCCGCGGGCGACCGCAGGGACATCGAGGTCACCCGCGCCGTGCGCGAGGCCTATCCCCGGCACCGCATCCTGGTCGATGCCAACGACGGCTACGACTGCGACGGCTTCATCGCCTACCTGCAGGCCGTGGCCGACGTCGGGTTGTACTGGGTGGAGGAGCCGTTCCTCGACGACGCGGCCGACCTCGCCCGGCTCCGTCGCCATCTGAGCGACACCGGATCGGCGACGCTGATCGCCGAGGGCGAGAGCAATCCGGACCTCGACAGCCTGCTGAAGATCGCCGGGAACGGCGACATCGACGTGCTTCTGATGGACGTCGTGTCCTTCGGGCTGACGGGCTGGCGATCGGTGATGCCGACGGTCGCCGAGCTGGGAGCGCACGCCTCGCCGCACGCCTGGGGCCTGCCGATCAAGACCCTGTACGCCGCACAACTGGCGGCCGGTCTGGGCCGGGTGAACACCGTCGAGGGCGTTCCCGGCCAGACGCTCGGTGCCGACACCAGTGCCTATCTCTGGCGCGACGGGGAGCTCACCGTGCCGGACCGGCCCGGTTTCGGCATCCCGCTCGGCGAGTAAAGCGGTCGGCAGCTGCGACCGACCGGATCCGCACCTCGGACAGCGTTTCCCACACCGATCGAAGGAGCCACCCACAATGCCCAACATCACCGTCGAACTCCTGTCCGGGCGCACCCTCGACCAGCGCCGCGAGTTCGTCGCCGCCGTCACCGAGTCGGCCATCGCCATCCTGAACGCCAAACGCGAGTCCGTCCGCATCGTCTTCACCGAGATCGAAACCACCGACGTCGCCAACGGGGGAGTCCTCGTCGCCGACGCCTGACGGGCTTCTCGCGCGGCCCGGTCTCCCGTCCGCCCGGGGCCGGGCCGCCGCATGCTGAAACTCGCGGGTCCGGACGACCCGCAGGAACTATGGTGCTGGGCATGCGAGTCGGAGTGTTCGGAGCCACAGGTCAGGTCGGCAGTGTCATGCGGGAGTTGCTGGTCGAGCGGCAGTTCCCGGTGGACGAGGTGCGGTACTTCGCGTCGGCCCGGTCGGCCGGGACGAAGCTGCCGTTCGGGGATGCCGAGATCACGGTCGAGGACTCCGCGACCGCCGACTTCACCGGGCTCGACCTGGCGCTGTTCTCCAACGGGAAGACGGCATCCAAGGAGTTCGCGCCGAAGGTCGCGGCCACCGGGGCCGTCGTGGTGGACAACTCGTCCGCCTGGCGGATGGATCCCGACGTGCCGCTCGTCGTCTCCGAGGTGAATCCGGGCGACCTGGACGACCTGCCGAAGGGCATCGTCGCCAACCCGAACTGCACCACCATGGCCGCGATGCCGATACTGGCACCGCTGCACCGGACCGCGACCCTGACGCGGCTCGTGGTCTCGACGTACCAGGCCGTGTCCGGCTCGGGCGGAGCGGGTGTCAGCGAGCTCGAGGACCAGGCTCGCGCACTGGTCGCCACCGGCGGACAGCTCGCCCGCGGCACCGACGGCGTCACGCTGCCGGAGCCCAAGGTGTACGCCGGGCCGATCGCGTTCAACGTGCTTCCGCTGGCCGGGTCGATCGTTGCCGACGGCACCGGTGAGACCGACGAGGAGCAGAAGCTCCGGAACGAGAGCCGCAAGATCCTGCACATCCCGGACCTGCCGGTCGCCGGCACCTGCGTCCGGGTCCCGGTCTTCACCGGCCACTCGCTGAGCATCCACGCCGAGTTCGCCGAGCCGGTCACGCCCGAGCAGGCGACCGAGCTGCTCCGCGGCGCTCCCGGGGTCGCGCTCACCGACCTGCCGACGCCGCTGCTCGCGGCCGGCCAGGACCCGTCGTACGTCGGCCGCATCCGTCAGGACCAGTCGGTCCCGGGCACCCGCGGCCTGGTGCTGTTCGTCTCCAACGACAACCTCCGCAAGGGCGCCGCGCTGAACGCGGTCCAGATCGCGGAGCTGTTGGCCGAGCGCTGACTTTCCTGAATGTCAACAAAATGTCACAGAGGGAGAACTCCTGCGTAGGGTGACCCGGCGATAAGGTGTGCCTTTCCTGCTGGATGTTCCTGGGCGATCCATCGGCCGGAGCAGGGGAGGTGACCGAGCTGGCTCGACGTGGGGCGGACAGGCTGCGGTTCCGCCTGCTCGGCACGATGGAGGTGCGATCGGACGCCGGTGCGGTGATCCGGCTGCCCTCGCACCGGCCCGCTGTACTGCTGGCCGCGCTGCTGCTGCGGCTCAACCGCACCGTCCGGACGGCGGACCTGGTCGACGTCCTCTGGGAGGACGACGAGTTGCCGAGCAAGCCGCGCGCCGCGTTGCAGATCTACGTCTCCCGCCTCCGCGCCGCTCTCGGGGACGCGGACCGGTCGATGATCCGCACGGGCGACGGTGGCTACGCGCTGCACGCGGACCCGTCGCAGCTCGACCTCGAGACCTTCCGGTCGCTGGTCCGGAGTGCCCGCGAGGCAAGTGATCCCGCCGCCCGGGTCCCGCTGCTGAGCGAGGCGCTGGCGCTCTGGCGAGGCGAGCCGCTCGCCGGGCTGGACGCGGGCGCGCTGACGCGCGAAATGATCCCGCGGCTGGTCGAGGAGCACCTGCAGGCACAGGAGTTGTCGTTCGAGGCCCGGCTGGCGATCGGTGACGCCGCCGGGGTGATCCCGGAGCTGAGGGAGCTCGTCGGGCGCCACCCGACCCGGGAACGGTTCTGGGCCCAGCTCATGCGCGCGCAGCACGCGTCCGGACGGCAGGCGGTCGCGTTGTCGACGTACGCCGAAGTCTCGCGCCGGCTGCGGGAGAGTCTCGGCGTCGGGCCCGGCCCCGAGCTCCGGCGTGTGCACGCCGAGCTGCTCGCGGCGACGGACACCGAGAGCATGGTGATCCCGCGCCAGCTGCCGACCGCCGTACCCGCGTTCGCCGGCCGGACCGAGCATCTCGAGCGGCTGGACGGACTGCTGCCCGGCGCCCGCCTCGGACTGATCATCGGACCGGCCGGCGTCGGCAAGACCTCGCTCGCAATCCACTGGGCCCGGCAGGTCGCGGACACCTTCCCCGACGGCATCCTGTACGCCGACCTGCTCGGATACTCGCCGTCGCTCGAGCCCGCCGACCCGCTCACGGTCCTCCCGCGGTTCCTCGCCGGGCTCGGGATTCCGGCCGATCGCCTGCCGATGGCCGCGGCCGAGCAGGTCGCGCTGTACCGCAGCATGCTCGCGGACCGGGCAGTCCTCGTCGTCCTCGACAACGCCCGGACCGCCGAGCAGGTCCGTCCGCTGGCCGCGACCGGGACGAACTGTCTCACCCTGGTCACCAGCCGCAACGAGCTCGCCGGGCTGGTCGCGACCGAGCAGGCCGAGCCGATCCAGCTGGACACCCTGGACCCGGCCCAGTCCAGACAGTTGCTCGCGGCAAGAGTCGGCGAACGGCGGTTGCAGGCGGACGCCCGCAGCACCGACGAGCTGATCGCCCGGTGTGCGGGGCTTCCGCTGGCACTGTCGTTGCTCGGGGCCCAGATCGCGCTGCGGCCGCGGCGGCAGCTGGCGTCGTTCGTGGACACGCTGAGCCTGGCGCCGCTCGACGCGCTCGCGACCACCGACGGAATCGACGTACGGACGATCTTCTCCTGGTCCTACCGGCAGCTCCGGCCGGAACTCGCGCGGATGTTCCGGTTGCTGGCTCAGCATCCCGGTGCCGAGATCACGCTCGGGGCCGCGGCGGCGTTGGCCGGCGTACCCGTGCGGGCGGCTCGCGGGCTGCTCGCCGTACTGGTGGCGAACCATCAGCTGGTGGAGCTCGGGCCGGATCGCTACGCGCTGCACGACCTGCTGCGCAGTTATGCGCGGGAGCTGTGTGAGGAGCAGGAGGCGGACGAGGCGTTCGAGCGGCTGCTCGGGTACCTCGTGCACACCGGCTGTGCGGCCGCGCTGATCCTCGCGCCCAGGCGGGACCCGGTCGAGCTGCCCGGGCTGGATCCCGGCGTCGACATCGTGGTCCCGACGACCCGCGACGAGGCGTTCGCCTGGTTCGACTCCGAGCAGCCGAACAATCTCGCCGTACTGCGTGCTGCCACCGGGCGGGCGGACGGGTTGCTGTGGTTGTTCGTGTGGGCGATCGCGGACTATCTCGACTTTCGCGGACGACCCGGCTACATGGAGTCCGAACTGCTCGCCCTCGCGGCGGCGGTCCGGCTCGGCGATCCGCGCAAACAGGCCCAGACCCGGCGGGACCTCGCCCGCGGCCACATGGCGCTGCGGCAGTGGGACGACGCGATCCGGCAGCACGAACTCGCGCTCGGCATCGCGGAGGAGCTGGCCGACGACGCCGGGATCGCGCACGGCTCACTCAGCCAGGCGCGCGTACTCAGCCGGATGGGCGAACATCGCCAGGCGATCGAGAAGACCACCCGCGCACTCCGGATCTACGAGCGGACCGGCCACGCCGACGCCCGGGCGAACGCGCTGAACAACCTCGGCTGGTACCACGGGCAGCTCGGCGAGTACGAGGCGGCGGTCGACTACGCCCAGCAGGCGCTCAAGCTCTACGAGGAGCTGGACTCGGAGTACGGGCGTGCCGTCGTGAGCGACACCAAGGCGTACGCCCTCGCCGGATCCGGCCGCCTCGGGGAAGCCATCGCCAGCTATGCGACCGCGGTCGCCATCCTGCGCACGCACGGCCGGCTGGGTGAGACGGCGGAGTGCCTGATGTCGATGGCCGAGGTCCAGGAGCGAGCGGGACAACCCGCGGCGGCCGAGGTGAGCTGGACCGAGGCACTGGAGATTCTGGACGTGCTGAACCACCCCGACGCGGAGACGGTTCGCGGTGCGCTGCGGCGGCTGCGGCGCGGCGGTTGACGGTGCCCGCCAGGCGAGGGGTAGAACTGACAGTGAGACGCAGGCCACTGGTCGTGCGCATGCGTTGCGGAAACGTAATGGAGAAGGTGGGGGCGGACGAGGCAGGGCATAGTCAGCCGTGCCCGCTAGCCATTACTCTCCGGTTACTTGACCCCCGATGGAGGCCAGACAATGAAGCCAGTCGCCGATGAGGGCCAGCTCGCTCTGCTCAGCAACCGCAAAGAGAACATGGCCACGATGTTCCTCGACCGGGTCGCCGCGACCCCTTCGCGCGAGGCCTTCCGGTACCCGTCCGGGGACCAATGGAAATCCGCCAGCTGGCGGGAGCTCGACGAGCTGGCCAGGCGCCGGGCAGCCGGCCTGATCGCCCTCGGCGTCCAGCCCGAGCAGCGCGTCGCGATCGCGTCCAGCACCCGGATGGAATGGGTCGAGTGCTACCTTGCCGCCGTCCTCGCGGCCGCCGCGACCACCACCATCTACCCGACCACGATGGCGGAGGACGTCGCGTACATCGTGGCCGACGCCGAGGTGCAGGTCGTCTTCGCCGAGGACGCGACCCAGCTCGACAAGCTGCGCGCGCACCGGTCCGAGACGCCCTCGCTGCAGAAGGTCGTGCTGATCGACGGCGAGCCGTCGGCGGAGGACGAGTCGTGGGTCCTCTCGCTGTCGGCGCTGGACGAGCTCGGCACGGCGTACCTGAAGGACAACCCGTCGGCGATCGACGACCGGCTCGCGCAGATCAAGCCCGACCACCTCTGCACGCTGATCTACACCTCCGGCACGACCGGCCGGCCGAAGGGTGTCCGGCTGCCGCACTCGGTCTGGACCTACGAGGGCGCCGCGGTCGAGGGGATCCGGGTGCTCAGCCAGGACGACCTGCAGTTCCTCTGGCTGCCGTTGTCGCACGTTTTCGGCCAGGTGCTGCTCGCCGTACAGTTCCAGATCGGGTTCGCCACCGCGATCGACGGGCGGATCGACAAGATCGTCGAGAACGCGGCCGTCGTCCAGCCGACCTTCATGGCCGCGGCACCGCGGATCTTCGAGAAGGCGCACGCGCGGATCGTCACGATGATCGAGGACGAGGGCGGGGTCAAGGCCAAGCTGTTCCACTGGGCCTTCGGCGTCGGCGCCCGGGTGTCCGCGCTGCGTCAGCAGGGCAAGGAGCCCGGCGGTGCCCTCGGCGCGCAGTACGCGCTCGCCGACAAGCTCGTCCTGTCCAAGATCCGCGCCCGCTTCGGCGGCCGGATCCGGTTCTTCGTCTCCGGTTCCGCCGCCCTCGACAAGCACCTCGCCGAATGGTTCCACTCTGCCGGCCTGCTGATCCTCGAGGGCTACGGCCTGTCCGAGACCGCGGCCGGCTCGTCGCTCAACCGCCCCGGCCAGTACCGCCTCGGCAGCGTCGGCCCGATCTTCCCCGGCACCGAGGCGAAGATCGCCGAGGACGGCGAGATCCTGATCAAGGGCCCCGGCGTGATGAGCGGCTACCACAACCAGCCCGAGCAGACCGCCGAGGTGATCGACGCCGACGGCTGGTTCCACACCGGCGACATCGGCCACTTCGAGGACGAGTACCTCTTCATCACCGACCGCAAGAAGGACCTCTTCAAGACCTCCGGCGGCAAGTACGTCGCCCCGCAGGTGATCGAGGGCCGGTTCAAGATGATCTGCCCGTACGTCGGCCAGTTCGTTGTCCACGGCAACAAGCGCAACTTCGTCAGCGCGCTGGTGACCTTGGACCCGGACGCGATCCAGGGCTGGGCGGCGTCGAACGGGCTGGGCGGCAAGTCGTACGCCGAGATCGTCAGCTCCGACGCGGCCCGGGCGATGGTCCAGGGCTACGTGGACGAACTCAACGCCGGACTGAACCGGTGGGAGACCATCAAGAAGTTCACCATCCTCGACCGGGACCTGACCGTGGAGACCGGTGAGATGACCCCGAGCCTGAAACTCAAGCGCAAGCACGTGGAGACGCAGTACGCGGACCTGCTGGACAAGATGTACGACTGACCTCCCCCGCGGCGGCTACGCGCGTCTCCTGCGTCGCCGCCGCTCCCACCCACCGGTACGTGCGCGTGCCGCCGCGTGCTTGCCGAAGGGCCCGTGGGGCCGTCCCGAGACTCAGTCCACGATCGCGGGTGGAGCGCCCTTGTCGTCCAGAAGGTGGGTCTTTTCGCGTCTGCGGGGGAGCAGCAGGGCGGGGATGAGGGTGAGGGCTACGAGGATCCAGGCGACCCAGTAGGTGGTGGCGAAGGATGCGGCGGCGTCGGTGAGGCCGCGGGCGATGGCGGCGGGGTCGATGTTCAGGGGGCCGAGGCTTTCGGGCCGGGTGTTGGACAGGATGGCGGCCTGGGTCTCGCGGAGGCCTTCGCCCTGGCCGGGGACGCGTTGCGTGCCGGGGATGACCGGCGAGTCGTTGAGCTGGTTGGTGAGGATCACCGACATGGTCGCGACTCCGCAGGAGGACGCGATCTGCTGGGTGATGTTGAGCAGGGTCGAGCCGCGGGCGACCTGGGCGCCGTTGAGCGTGCGCAGCGCCGACGTGAACAGCGGCATCATCGTGCCGCCCATCCCGAAACCCATCACGACCAGCATCGCGATCAGCAGGGGGTACGGCGTCGTGGCGGTGACCTGGGTCAGGCCGAACATGCCGACGACGATCAGTCCGAGCCCGACGGGGACGATCCGGCCGACGGGGACCTTGTCGACCAGCCGCCCGGCGATCGGCATGGTCACCATCGCGCCGAGTCCCTGCGGTGCGACCAGGAGGCCGGCGTTCAGGGTGGACTCACCGCGGATCTGCTGGAAGTAGGTGGGCACCAGGAGCAGCCCACCGAAGAACGCGGCGGCGAACAGGAACATCGTGACGATCGAGATGGTCAGGTTGCGGTTGCGAAACAGCCGCAGGTCGAGCAGCGGGTGCTCCGGCCGGAAGGAGTGCCAGACGAAGGCGGCCATCAGCAGGACACCGACCAGCATCGAGACCCACACCCGCGGTGCGCCGAAGTCGCCGTTCTCGGCGGGCAGCGACGAGACGCCGAACAGGAACAGCGCGAGCCCGGGGGACATCAGGGCGACTCCGAGGAAGTCGAAGGACTCCGACGGTTCGGGGCTGTCCTTGGCCAGGGCGAACCCGGCGTACACGAGGGCGATCGCGCCGAGCGGCACGTTGATCAGGAAGATCCAGTGCCAGCTCGCCACCTGGATCAGCCAGCCGCCCAGGATCGGCCCCAGGATCGGGCCGAGCAGCATCGGTACGCCGAGGATCGCCATCAGCCGGCCCATCCGGCGCGGCCCCGCGGCCCGGGTCATGATCGTCATGCCGAGCGGCATCAGCATGCCGCCGCCCAGGCCCTGCAGGACCCGGAACGCGATCAGCATGTCGATGCTCGACGCGGTCGCGCACAGCGCGGACCCGGCGGTGAAGAGGAAGATCGCGCTCATGTAGAGCCGCTTGGTGCCGAACCGGTCGGCCGCCCAGCCGGTCAGCGGGATCACGGTCGCGAGCGCCAGCGTGTACGCCGTGACCGTCCAGGCGACGTGGGAGTAGGAGACCGGACTCTCGGGCGAGCCGAACTCGTCCTGGAACGTCGGCAGGGCGACGTTGACCACCGTGATGTCGAGGATCGACATGATCGCCCCGAGGACGACGACGCCGGCGATCTTCAGCACCGCGGCGTCGATGTGGTCGGGATACTCGGACTGGGTAGCAGGCTGGCTCACGGTCGGTCCCCCTGGGCGCGGATCACGTCATCCCGAGACTACGCGCGGCCCGGGCCCGGCACGAGCAGATTCCCGGCGGCCCGTGGTTGCCCTGGCCGCGACCGCAGGCCTTCCAGCCGGTGTACCGCGGGCCCGGGCCAGCTCTCGATTCCGGTAGGCACGGACCGACAGGTCAGGAGGATCTGTCGTGGGTGGCCAGGGCAGCGCCGACCTGGTCGGCGAGGGCCACGGCCACTTGGCGTTGGGCGAGGGAGGGCCGGGCGAGGCGGGTCGAGGCGACCAGGAGGAAGCGGCCGCGGGTGATGCCGTTGTGATGGACGCGCAGCTCGATCTCGCAGTCGGTGGGGAGGCCGTAGCGGTCCACGGGGAGATCGCGGCCTCGGCGTACGACGGTGCCGTCGCGGACGAGGGCCGCCGGAGCCTGGTCGTCGGTGTCGCTGTCGAAGTAGCAGTCATCGACGCCGAGCAGGTCGACGAGTTGGTCGGCGACGTGCTCGATGACGCCCTCGGTGTGGGCGCTGCCGGCGGCGACGATGCCCGCGGTCCGGAGGATGTCGGTGAGGTAGGCCTGCTGCTGGTTGGCACGGTTCTGCCGGCGGCGCGCCCACAGGATCTCGGCGGCCGCGACGCCGACGACCGTGAGCAGCACCGCCGTCACCCTGTCCGCCTCGTCGGTGATGATGATCTGCTGGTACGGCTGGGCCAGGAAGAACGCCCAGCACACCGAGCCGGACAGGGCGGCGACGATCCCCGCCCGGCGCACGCCGCTCGCCGCCGCCGCGACGACCACCAGGACCAGTACCAGGGCAGTGTTCGTGTTCTCGATCCGAGCGCGGAACGGCACCATCGCCGCGCACACCATCGCGGGAACCACGGCGGCACCCACGACCACCGCCGTACGGGATCGCTCGGACAGCTGAACTCGCATCCCACCATGATGAGTCCTCACGCCGCGGGCCGGCAGCCTGGGGCGGTGGGCGGATCGGCAACCGGTCACCGGGCAGCACCCGGGAACGAGGTGTCAGGTGGTCAGGCGCTGGCGGAGGCCGGTGGCTCGGAGGGCGCGGCGGTGGAGGGCCAGGCGGATGGCGGGTTCGTTGCCGACGACCCGGATCTGCTTCTCGGCGCGGGTGACCGCGGTGTAGAAGAGTTCTCGGGTGAGCAGGCGGGACTCCTCGCCCGGGATCAGGACGGTGACCTCGGCGGCCTGGCTGCCCTGGGCCTTGTGGATCGTCATCGCGTGCAGCGTCTCGACAGTGCCGAGCCGGCCGGGTGCGAGGTCGAGGCGGCCGCGGGATCCGTCGATGCAGACCCGCAGCGAACCGTCCGGACGCCGGATGGTGACGCCGACGTCGCCGTTGTAGACGCCGAGGCCGTAGTCGTTGGCGGTGACCAGCACCGGCCGGCCGACGTACCAGGTGTCCCAGAGCGGGTCCTCGGTCTCCTCGGTGATCCACCGCTCGACGGTGCGGTTCCAGTAGGTGACGCCCCACGGGCCGTCGCGGTGGGCGCACAGCAGGCGGTGGCGTTCGAGGGCGCGCAGCGCGGCGTCGGCGTCACCGGCTTCGGCGGCCCTCCGGATCGCGAGCGCGTCCGGCAGGAGCACGGATCGCAGCGCGTCGCGTGGATCGTCGCCTTCCACGAAGCTCAGGCTGTCGCCGCCGAAGCGGAGCAGATGGAGGACCTCCTCGGCCTGGTCGGCGCGCACGGCCAGCGCCAGATCGCCGATCTCGCTGCCGAAGCGGTGCGAGGTGCGGAGCTCCGCCGGTCGCGCGTGCCCGCCGGCGACCAGTCCGTCGACGAGATCGGCGAGTACGGCGCCCGCTTCGATGGAGGCGAGCTGGTCCGGATCGCCGACGAGGATCAGGCGCGCGTCCGGACGGACTGCCTCGAGCAGGCGAGCCATCATCGTCAGCGAGACCATCGAGGTCTCGTCGACGACGACGATGTCGTGCGGCAGCCGGTTGTCGCGGTCGTGGCGGAAGCGGGTCGAGGAGTCCGGGCGCCGGCCGAGCAGCATGTGCAGCGTGCGGGCATGGAAGTCCCCGAGCCTCGCCGTGTCCTCCGCGGACAGGCGGCCGGACATCTCGTGCCGGACCGCCTCTTCCAGCCGGGCTGCGGCCTTACCGGTCGGAGCCGTCAGGGCGATCCGCGGACGGCGGTCGCCGGCGAGCTCGGCCTGCTCGGCGAGGACCGCGAGCAGTCCCGCGACGGTCGTGGTCTTGCCGGTGCCCGGGCCACCGGTCAGCACCGTCGTCCACTGGCGTACCGCCGTCTCGGCCGCGGCGCGCTGTTCGTCGTACGACGTACCTGGGAAGAGGCGGTCGAGTCCTGCTCGCAGCGTGTCCTCGTCGGCGATCGTCGGCGCGGCCTGCGCGGATCGGCGGCGAAGGTCCTGCTCGACCTGCTCCTCCTCCCGCCAGTAGCGGTCGAAGTACAACCGGCTGCCTTCCAGCCGGAGGGGCTGCGGAGCGGCGAGCAGTGGACTGGACGCGACGGCCGCCAACCACTCGTCCGGGTCCGGCCAGTCGAGGTCGACGCCGTCGTCGCCGACCTCCTCCCGAGCCGTGGCGAGGTCGAGACAGACCGAGCCGGCGCGGACCGCCCGGACCACGAGGGCGCACGCGAGCGCCACCTTCTCGTCGTCCTCGGCCAGCATGCTGGCCAACCGGGAGGCGACATGGACATCGGCCGCGACCAGCAGGCCCGCCTGGTTGAAGTCGCGCAGTATCCCGGTCGCGCCGAGCGCGAGCGCCGAGTCGAACTCGTCGATCGTCGAGGTCACCGAGCCCTCCCGTCGAGCAGATCGGACAGGTCGAGCACGAGAGCCGCCGGCACCGGCCAACTGAAGACGCCGGTGGGATGACCGTCGTCGAGCGGTGTGTCCGCGCCGCACATGCCGCGCAGGTACAGGTAGACGACGCCACCGAGGTGCACGTCGGGCTCGTACGACGGCAGTCGCCAGCGGAGATAGCGGTGCAGCACGACCGAGTAGAGCAAGGCCTGCAACGGATAGTCGGAGTGCAACATCGCGGCAGCCAGCTGGTCGCGCCCGTAGTCGGCCGACGTGGCCGGCTGTTCGGGATCGCCGAGGCGGTTGGTCTTGTAGTCGACCACGACGAACCGGTGCGTGTCGCCGTACGGGATGCGCAGTACGACGTCGATCGATCCGGTCAGGTAGCCGCGCAGGATCTGCCGGCCGAGCAGCGGTTGCTCGAGCCGGTCGGCGTACGCGCGCAGTGGATCGTCGTCCGGCAGGTGTTTGCGCAGCAGCGGCGCGAGGTCGGCCAGCAGTACGTCGGCCGCGGCAGCGTGGTCTCCGCCCGCCAACGGGACCTCGAACTCGAGCTCCCGGAGCCTGTCGTCGAGTCCGAGACCGCCGAGCGTACGACCTGGCACGAGTGGGCCGAGCGGGGTGCTGTGCACGGGAAGCAGGGCGGTCGCCAGTTCGTCGGGCGTCACGTCGACCCGCCACAACCGCAGCTGTTCGCGAACCGTCCGGGCGAGCTCGGCGTGCAGGTCGGCGGCCCGGGGGTCGGCCTCCTCGAGCACCGCGTGCACGAGCGAACCGAACTCCGCACCGACCGGCAGCCCCTGCATCGGCGACGGCAGTGCATCCGTCGGACGCACGTCCGGTGCGGGCAGGACGTCGACGGATTCGTCCTCCAGCCCGCCGTCCTCGTGCTCGCTGCCCACGCCGCTCGTCCGCTGCTCGGCCACGCGGATCAGCCCGGAGTACGACGTACGCCGCCAAGCGACATCGACCTCGCGGGAGAACGACGCGACCGTGAGTCCGCCGGGCAGACCGGCGCCCACCGGCTCCGGCTGCTCGGCGATCACCGACTCCTCGACGACCGGACCGCCGGCCTGCTGCCAGCGTCGCAGCCAGCTCAGCACATCGTCGTCGGACGTCGCGCGCCGCAGACTCTCGGGGACGACCGGGTCGCCCTGCTTGCGGCCGCGCAGCAGCCGGGAGATGCCGCCGTTGACCTCGTCCCACGACGGCGCCCACCAGGCCACCACCTGGGACTGCGCGCGGGTCAGGGCGACGTAGGTGAGCCGGATGTCGTCACCGGCGACCTCGGTCCGCCACCGCTGTTCGTTGGCCTGGTAGCCGGCGTGGTTCCGGCCGCCGATGTCGAGGCTACGGACGCCGTTCTCGTGGAAGAGCAGCAGGTCCTCGTCGTCGAAGATGTGTCGGTTGAACCCGAACGGGAGATAGACGACCGGGTACTGCAGGCCTTTGCTCACCCAGACCGTCATGATCTGCACGGCCGCCGCGTCACTGTCCAGGCGCCGGGTCCGCTCCGTCGTCCGGCCCTTGCCGGCGCATTCTTCGCGGAGCCAGTCGAGCAGCGCCGGCAACCCGAACCGCTCGCGGTGCGCGGTCTCGTGCAGCAGCTCGGCGAGGTGCGCGAGGTCGGTCATGTGCCGCTCGCCGGCCCGCCACCCGAGCACCCGCTCCGGCATGCCGGCGAGTTGTGCGGCCTCGAACACGGCGGCGACGCCGCGTGCCCGCAGGTGGTCGGTCCAGGCACGCAAGGTCTGGCCGATGCGGTCGGTCAGATCGTCGCCGCCGGCGTGCAGACTGGCCGCGGTCTCCCCGAAGAACATCGTCGTCGCCGCGGCCCGGACCAGCCCGGAGCGATGGGGCTGCTCGAACGCCTCCAGCAGGCACAGCCAATCCTTGGCGGCCTGTGAGGCGAAGATGTCGAGGTCACCGGAGTACACCGCGGGAATGCCGGCCGCGGCGAGCGCCTCGCGGCAGGCCCGGGCGTCCTTGTGCGCCTCGACGATCACGGCGACGTCGCCGGCACGCAGCGGCCGCCCGTCGTACGTCGCGCCGGACGCCAGCAACCGGCCGACGTCGGCGGCCAGGTCGCGGGCGATGTGGTCGCGCAGCTTGTCCATCGGGATGCTTTTGCGGGTCGCCGAGCCGAACTGGTCGCGGCGCGCGACCCGGAGCCGGAACGGGGCGTCGGACGGTGCGCCGGCGAGGCGGCTGCCCTGGTGATGCGCGGCGACCTTGTGGACGACAATGTCCTCGTGGCCGAGTCGGGCGTCGCCGAGCACGACCTGCAGGCAGTCGACGAGTGGCTGGTCGCTGCGCCGGTTGACGTCGAGCGTCCGGCGCACGCCCGCGGTCTGCGCCGCGCTCAGGTACGTCGCGATGTCGCCGCCGCGGAAGGCGTAGATCGCCTGCTTCGGGTCACCGATCAGCACCAGGGTGCTGTGACCGTTGAACGCGGCGTCGACCACCTTCCACTGCACCGGGTCGGTGTCCTGGAACTCGTCGACCATGACCACCGACCAGCGGCGCTGCATCCGCCGGCGGGCCGGGGCGTCCGGGTCCTTCAGGGCGTCGGCGAGCCGGGTCAGCAGGTCGTCGTACCCGAGGATGCCCAGGCGGCGTTTGCGGTGTTCCAGCTCGGTCAGGACGGCGTGCGCGAAACGCACCCGGACGCCCTCCGGTGAACCCTCGGCGAAGGTCTCCGGGACCAGCCGGGTGTGCGGATTGCCGACGACCTTGGTGGCGATCTCGAGCGCCGTCGCCCGGGTGATCGGCGGGTTCTGCGCCGCTCCGCCGAAGTGTCCGAGGTACAGGTCGTCGACCACCTCGGCGACGAGCGGCTCCAGGTCGTCGACCAGGGTGACGCCCGCGTCGGTGTCGCCGGCGACTCCCAGGGAGCGCAGGACCAGTTGGCAGAACTGGTGGGTCGTCGCGATCGTCGCGGCGTCGAAGTTGGCCAGCGCGTCACGGAGGCGGTGCCGGCGCTCGGCGACCTCGTCGGCGCTGCCGCGGACCAGGTGGCCCAGCAGTCCGTCGTCGGCGGTCCACCGCCCGGGACTCGCGGTCGCCTGCTCCGCCTCCAGCAGTTGCGCGCGCACTCGTTCCCGGAGCTCTTGGCTGGCCGCCCGGCCGAAGGTGATCAGCAGCATCTCGTCGAGCCGGGCCCGACCCTCCGCGACGTAGCGGGTGACCAGCCCGGCGAGCGCGTACGTCTTCCCGGTGCCGGCACTCGCCTCCAGCACGGTGGTCCCGGTCGGCAGCGGACCGAGCAGGTCGAACGACTCGATCATGGCGTTCCCTGCTCGCAGCGCAGCATCGGTCCCCAGACCCTGGCGGCGTACGCACCGAGCCGGGTCGACTCGCCCGGCATTTCCTCGCCGGGGCGCGTCGGCTCCAGCAGCACGCCCAGCTGCGTGTTCAGACCCCAGACGCGGACGTGCGCGGGGTCGGCGTTCTCGCCGTCGTAGTGGGCCGGGCGCCACCGGCGGCCGGCGGCGATCATCGGGTCGTCGTTGGTCCGGCGCGCCTGGTGCCAGGAGAACGAGGTCTTCAGCGGCAGCGGCACGGGCTCCCGGCGGCCGGCGTCGTAGATCGCCACGAGGTCGGCGAGCAGTGCCGCGGCCTCGGCGCCGACGGGCCCGAACAACCGACTCGCGGGATGGTTGCCGCGGGACGCGCGACCGATCACCAGACTCGTCCAGTTGTGGTCCTCGTCGCCGGCGGACAGCGCGAGCAGTTGGACCCACGCGCCCAGCAACTGCTTCGCGTCCAACCGGGAGTAGCTGACCGAGACCAACCGGTACCCGTACAGCCCGGGCACCGTCCCGGTGAGGCGCCGACCGTGGCCGAGGTCGACGTCTACGTCGTAGGCCCGCGGGCTTCCCTGCCGGTGCGGGTGCGCACTGACCGCCAGCCCGCGGGCAACGTCCCGGAGCTGGGTCGCGGTCCGCCAGCCAAGTCGCCCGGGCGGCAGCGTCCCCCGTCGCCACTCGGCGTTCAGTGCGTCGTCCGGATGGATGCCGGTCAGCATGTCGCGGAGCATCCGGTCGCCGACGGACCACTTCTCGAGGTTGTCGATCTCCACCGGCATCGCGTCGGACACGCCGTCGACCTCCCACGGCAGGGTCAGGTCGAGCGCCCGGAAGAACCCCTTCACCGGGTCACGGAAGAACGCCAGCAGGTCGGCCAGCGCCACGTCCGCGGCAGCGGGCAGGTCCAGCGGGCCGGCCAGGAACTCCGGCCGCGGCGGCCTGGACCCGGCCGCCGCGCGTGCCGCGACCAGCGCGGTCGGGTCGAACGTGAACGGACCCGGCGCGCCCAGCCGACCGGGCTCGAGGTTCTTGCCGTCGAAGGGCTGCAACGGGTGCCTGACCAGGATCCGGTCGCGGACGGCATCCTGGGTGGTGCCGTCGAGGGCGTCCAGCAGCTCACCCAGCGGTACGGCGGGCGGCCGCGGCTGGCCGGAGTACTCGTTCGCTCCGGTGTAGGTGATCACCAGCTTTTCGGTCGCGGCGAGGATCGCGTCGAGCAGCAACTGCCGGTCCTCGCTCCGAACGTCCCGCTCACCCGTGACCGGCCGCCGCGCCAGGACATCGTCGCCGTCCGCGAGACCGAAACGCGGGAACACGCCGTCGTCCAGCCCGAGCAGGCAGACCACGCGGTGCGGCACGGATCGCATCGGAACCATCGTGCAGACGGTCAGCGTGCCGGTCCGGAAGCTCGCCCGCGTCGGTCGTCCGGCCAGCCGTGCGGACAGCAGCGCCCGCACGTCGGGCAGCCGCAGCGGGGTGGTGGTGAGAGGGCCGGCGTCGGCGGCGACAGCGGCGAACTCGCGCTGCACCTGGCCGACCTGCCAGCTGTCGTCGTGACCGACGCGAGTCAGCTGGTCGATCCCGGTGCGCAGGTCGGCGAGCCAGTCCGCGAGCGGTCGCGTGCCGGTGAGCCGGCCCGCGGCCGACCGGAGCCGGTCGACGTACTCCGCGAACCGGCCGGCCAGGTCGATCCGGGTACTGCCCACGTCGTCGAGCGGCAGCGCCGTGCCGATCCACGCGTGCGCGTCCGCGGACATCGCGACTCCGCTGACGACCCGGTCGAGGCCGAACCGCCAGGTGTTCTGCGGGTAGTCGGCCAGGCCGAACGGGCGGCGTTCCTCGCTGTCGAAGGCCCAGCGGATCCCGGACTCGCGCACCCAGGCGGTGATGATGTCCAGGTCGTCGTCGGTGAACCCGAACCGGCGGCGGACCGGGCCGGACTGGGCGAGGTCGAGCACCTGGCTGGCAGTCGCCCGGCTGCCGGCGAGGTCGAGCAGCTGGGCCGCGATCCCGAGCAGCGGATTCGTCTGCGTCAGCGACCGGTCGGCCAGCTGCACCCGGAGCCGGTGCGCCGGATGAGTGTTCGCACCGAGGTCGCCGAGCCCGAACCTGGCGGTGATCAACGGCGCGTAGATCTCGATGTCCGGGCACATGACGAGGATGTCCCGCGGCTCCAGCGTCGGGTCGGCCTCGAGCATCCGGAGCAGAACCTCACGCAGTACGTCGACCTGCCGGGCGGCCCCGTGACACGCGTGCACCTGGACGCTCCGATCGTCCGGGGCCAAGGTTCGGCCGACCGGAGCGACGGTGTTGGCCCTCACATCGTGCTGCAGCCAGCCGAGCAGCGTGTCCGGAGCGGGCGGCGGCGGGTGGTGATGGTGCACCGCCGGTGTCGTTGCGAGCGTCAACTGGAGCTCACGACTGTCCCGGCCGAGCGTCGCCAGGAGCGGGTGGTCGGCCCGCTGGTGGCTTGTGTCGAGGGCCCGGTCTCCAGCCACTGCGCCGGCCGCCGCCAGTCGTCCCCACAACGCGCCGCTGGGATGCGGCAGCCACAGATGTACGTCGCGGTGCTCGGCCAGTGCGGACAGCAGCTCGACCTCCGTCACCGGAAGGCGGGTGTGGCCGAACAACGAGAGCCGGGCCGGCAGCTCGAACGAGTCGGGCTGATCGCGAAGCCGGGCGAGTGTCTCGGCGTGCCGAGCATGCGGAGGCGGTGCGTCGACGCGGTCGGCCAGTCGGCGCCAGAGCTCGGGCTGCCACGCCAGGTCGTCGTCGACAGCTGCTCCGCGGCCATCGGTGTCCCGGCCTTCGAGCCAGTCCGCGAGCAGCGTCGGCCGCTGAACGGCGTACGCCGCGAAGAGCCGGGTCAGCCGGGCCGCGACGGCGTAGCGCCGGCCGTGGCGCAACTCGGCCTCGGTGCCGGTGTCGAAATGACCGAGGTGCCGGGCGACCGGCTCGCACCAGGCCTCGTCCAGCGATTCGTCGAGTACGGCGAGCAGTGGCCAGGCCATCGACTCCGCGGCCCACGGGTCGTCGTCAGTGAGCCCCAGAACCGCGGACACCAGTGAGCGCGGTGACATGAACCGGACGCCGGCGCACACCCCGTCCTGCTGCGTCGGCGCCGCGCCCAGCCGATGCGCGAGCTGCTGCGACAGCCAGCGCTCCACTCCCTTGGCGGGCACGACGACCAGCTCCTCCGCGAACGGGTCGCTCTGCGGCTCGGCGAGCAGATCACCCAGTCCGCGGGCGAGCACATCGGTGCGCTCGGCGCGGTGCAGGTACAAAGCCACCGATGCAGCATGCCACGCGCCCCCGACGGCCTGTGGGAGGGCCGCACGTCGGCCGTCCTCGTCGGCAGCGCCACAACGCCTCCCGGATCGACCAGTTCGGCCGTGAACGGCTCAGTGGGTACGACGGCGATCACGGCGTCATCCGGCGGCCCGCCGTATCCCAGGTCGGAGGCCAGGATCCCTGCAGACCCTGACCGCACGACGGCATCACCCGCGATCGGACCCATCCGGCAACACCTGCACAGAACCTTCACGAGTCGTCCCTGCCTCCTGACCAGCTCGGCTCCTAGGCTCGAACCGTGTCAGTCGACGGAGCAGGCCGCACGATCCTCGTGGTCGAGGACGAGCCGGTGATCAACCAGGCGGTGACCGACCGCCTGCGCGGGTCGGGGTACGTCGTCGTCCAGGCGTGGGACGGACCGGGAGCGGTCGAGAAGTTCGCGGCGACCGCGCCGGACCTCGTGCTGCTCGACGTGATGCTGCCGGGGTTCGACGGCCACGAGGTCTGCCGCCGGATCCAGGCCGAACGACCGGTGCCGGTGCTGATGCTGACCGCCCGCGACGACGAGGCGGACATCCTGGTCGGTCTCGGCGCCGGCGCGGACGACTACCTGACCAAGCCGTTCCGGATGCGGGAACTGGTCGCGCGGGTGGCGGCGCTGCTCCGCCGGGTCGACCGGGCCGCCGAGCTGGCCGGACGCTCGGCCACCGAGCTGGGCGACCTGCGGGTCGACGCGGCCGCTCGCCGGGTGTGGGTGGCGGGCGCCGAGGTGCACCTGACTCCGACCGAGTTCGACCTGCTGCTGTGTCTGGCCGCCAGGCCGGGAGTCGTGCTGACCCGGGAGAACCTGTACGCCGAGGTCTGGGGCTGGCCGGGTGCGTCCGGAACCCGCACGGTCGACAGTCACGTGAAGGCACTGCGCGCCAAGATCGGCGCGGACCGGGTGCGGACCGCGCACGGCGTCGGCTACGCGCTCGAGACCGGGACCGCCTCGTGAGCGGCCTGTTGATGGACCACGTCACGTCGGTCAAGGTCAAGCTCGGGCTGCTCGTCGCGATCAGCGTCATCGTGGCCTCGATCGTCGCGGCCGTCGGTGCGGCCGGCAGCGTCCCGCTCTGGTTGAGCATCCCGGTCACGGTGGGGCTGGCGCTGGGCGTGACCCAGTTGCTGGCGGTCGGCATGACGTCGCCGCTGCGCGAGATGACCGCGGCTGCCCGGGGGATGGCGCGCGGCGACTACTCGGCCCGGGTCAGCGCGAGTTCGAGTGACGAGGTGGGCGAGCTGGCCCGGGCGTTCAACCGGATGGCCGAGGACCTGGCCGCGGTCGACCGCCAGCGCCGCGAGCTGGTCGCGAACGTGAGCCACGAGCTGCGGACGCCGCTCGCCGCGTTGTGCGCCGTACTCGAGAACCTGGTCGACGGTGTCGCCGAGCCGGATCCGGTCGCCCTGCGGACGGCGCTCGACCAGGCGGAGCGGCTGTCCGCTCTCGCGAACGACCTGCTGGATCTGGCCCGCGTCGATGCCGGTGCCGCTCGGCTGTCCACCACCGAGGTGTCTGTCGCGGAGTTGCTGGAGCGGGCCGTGGCCGAGGCGCGAGTGGCCGGTCGCCAGGTGCAGTACGACGTACGCGTCACGCCACCGGAGCTCATTGTCCCCGCGGACCCGGCGCGACTCCACCAGTTGATCGCCAACCTGCTCGACAACGCGTCCCGGCACAGTCCGGCCGGCGGGGTCGTCGAGCTCACTGCCCGGACGACGGGTTCGGGATGGCGGCTGGAGGTCGCCGACGAAGGGCCCGGGATCCCGGTCGCCGACCGGGACCGCGTCTTCGAACGGTTCGGCACGTTGACCGAGGCCGAAGGCGGTGGCGGCACCGGTCTCGGGCTTGCGATCGCCCGCTGGGTCACCGACTTGCACGGCGGCAGCATCCACTTCGTCGATCCGGCGCCACGCCGTACCGGAGCCCGGGTCCGGGTCGACCTGCCGAGCGAACCGAAACACCACGTTCACGTGATCAGGAAGGCACAGGAGCCCGTCATGACGAAGCCCGTCGAGACTCCCGCACCCGTCGTACCCGTCGCACAGCGACCGCCGGAGTCCGGGATGGACATGTTGTTCGGCAGGTTCTGGCCCGAGGTCGACCTTCCGGGCAATGTGCGAGCGGTCCTGTACTGCCTGGGCGTCGGCGTACTGGCCGGCATCGTCCTGCCTTTCCGCAGTCTCGGTATCGGCACGTTCGTCGTCCTGCTGGCGGCGGGCGCGGCGATCCTGACGTTCAGCGTGAACCGCCGGTCGCGCTTCACCCAGGCCTGTGCCGCGCTGTGCGTGCTCCTGGCCGCGACCTCCGTACTGCGGGACGCCGAGTGGATCGTGGTCCTGTGCCTGATGGCTGGCGCCGCGGTGTGTATGGCCGGTCTGGTGAACGGCCGCACGCTGCCGTCGTTCGTCGCGGCCGGCGTGTCCTGGCCGCTCGCCGGGTTGCGTGGTCTTCCGTGGCTCGGTCGCTCCGCGCAGGCCGTCAAGGGACTGCGGACGAGCGCGGCGGCGTTGCGGACGATCCTGTGGTCGTTGCTCGGGGTCGTGGTTTTCGGTCTGCTGTTCGCCTCGGCCGACGCGATCTTCGCGGAGTGGGCCGGCGCGATCGTCCCGGACCTCGAGATCGACACGTTCGTACTGCGGGCCTTCGTCACCGTGGCCGTCGGTGGGGTCGTGCTGGCAGCGACGTACCTCGGGCTGAACCCGCCGAACGTCGACACCGGCAGCGGCCCGGTTCGGCCGGTCGCGCGACGCTACGAGTGGCTCGTGCCGGTACTGCTGGTCGACGCGGTGTTCCTGGTCTTCCTGGCCGCGCAGGCCACCGCCAACTTCGGCGGGCACGAGTACCTGGAGCGCATCACCGGCCTGACCTACGCGGAGTACGTTCACCAGGGCTTCGGTCAGCTCACGGTGGCGACCGCGCTGACGCTGCTCGTCGTCTGGGCGGCCGCCCGGAAGGCACCGCGCGCCACGACCGCGGACGTGACCTGGTTGCGCGCGTCCCTCGGCCTGCTGTGTCTGCTGACGTTGGTGGTGGTCGCGTCCGCGCTCTACCGGATGCACGTCTACCAGGAGGCGTACGGGTTCACCGAGCTCCGGTTGCTGGTCGACGTCTTCGAGGGCTGGCTAGGCCTGCTCGTGATCGGTGTGATGGTGGCCGGCGTGACCATGAAGGCGTCCTGGCTGCCGCGGGCGGCGCTGCTCAGCGGCGCAAGCCTCCTGCTCGGGCTGGCGGTACTCAACCCGGATGCGTGGGTCGCCCAGCACAACCTGGACCGGTACGCCGAGACCGGCAAGGTGGATTGGTCCTATCTGCAAGGGCTTTCGGACGACGCGGTACCGGTGCTGGCCGAGCTTCCGGACGACGTGGCCGACTGCGCGATGGCCGACCGCGAACGCAGCGACGACGACTGGCTCGAGTGGAACCTGGGCCGTGACCGGGCGCAGTCGCTGATCCCGGCCGCCCCGACAGCCATGCCGACCACGTGCGTCAGTGATCCACCCCGGTAGTCACCCACGCGTCCGCTACGCGCGGCTCCTGCGTCGCCGTGCTCGCCGCCGCTCCCACCCACCCTGGGTTGCGCGGGCTGCCGCCCCCAGTTGGCGGGCTGTCGCCCGCGGTGCGTGTGCTGTCGCCCGCTTGGTTGAACGCTGTGTGGGTCGTCGGCATGTGGTCGTGGGGCAGCTGTGGTCTCTTCCACGCGTCCGCTACGCGCGGCTCCTCCGTCGCTGTGCTCGCCGCCGCTCCGACCCGCCCTGGGTGCGGGCTACCGCCCTCATCCTGCGGGCTGTCGTCCGCGGTGTGTGGCTGGCGTCCGTTGGGTTGAATGCTGGTAGGGGGTTGGCATGTGGTCGTGTGCGCGACTGTGGCCTGCACACGCGGCCGACCGCGCCGCTGGGCTCTCGATCTGCAGTGGGCTCGACCGCTACGGTTGTCCAACGGTCTGGACCGTGATGGGGGTGGCGGCATCGACTTCGACGTGGTGGTCGGTTGGTCGAACATCGTTGGCGCTGGGCTCGCGCTGATTGCGCTGGTGATCGGTGCACTCCTGGGGTGGTCGCGTTTTCAGGCGTATGCGCTGTTCAGCAGACGGCGTCGTTACCTGCTTCCTGCCTTGCGTCGAGCAGGGTGGAAAGTGGGGCGGTGGCGCTTCGGGTTGTCGACCAAACGACTTGTTGCGCAGCGCGTCACCCGGGGCAAGCCATTGGTCCAGGAGGAGATCGCTTGGATCTCCTCGATGATCGCAGCGTTCGCCGACGAAGAGCTGCCAGGGTGGAAGCCGCGTGTGCGGATCCCCTTCACCTTCGCCGGTGTCAAGGATGGACCTGAGTACGAGCGGCGAATGCTCTTACTCGCCGACGGGTATGACGCCTACGCGGTCGCGGTGCGTCGCCGGTGGCTATTGCGATCCACCGCTGGCCCACTGGTTGCGGAAGAGTACGCCTGCGCCCGCGCGACGGCAGGGCAGCTGCGCCGGTGGTCGACGTTCCATCCCCTGGATCTTGCGGACGAGGGCCCGATTCCGAGAGGAAGTGGAGTCGAATTGCGTCCCGTGGCCGGCGCGGACGGGATCACGTTCGAGCGGGCCGTGCGGCTGGTGGCCTGGCCATACATGAACACTGCCCGGTCGCCGATCACGTTTGCCTCGGTCGGTGTCTCGTTCCAGCCCTATCGGGTGGCACTGCAGGGTCAACCGGTATCGGCATCGCCGGACGGTCTGGAGCGGGAGTTGATGTGCGTGGTCGACGAAGCGAAGGTTGCTCAGGTCGATTTGCAGAGCTTCGACGGCGTGCTGACTCGATGGCACGGGCCTGGACTTCGCGTCGAGATGGATCGTGTCACGGGTCGACAGAAGCTCCACCTGTGTATCAGTGAGACCACGTATTTCGCATTCAGGGCGACACAGTCGCCGGCCGGTGCGGCTGTCAGTCGTACTCCAGGGCTGTCCCGCCTGTTGTCGTTGAGTCTGCTGGCGATGGACCGGGATGAAAAGGTTCTGCTGGTTCGACGCTCCGACTACGTCGTCTATCCCGGAGCCTTTGCTTCCACGGTGAGCGGCAACTGTGAGCTTGCCAGCAGGGAAGGCGTGCGTGCGGACGTCGATCCGCACGGCTTTCCGGATGCGATCGCCGCACTCGTCCGCGAAACGCGTGAAGAGCTCGGCCTGGATCTGTCGGGGGACGACGCGCAGCTCGGAGCGTTGGGGATCGTTGAAGTCGACACCGAGTTGGAACTGGGTACTCACCTGCTGATAGCCACGGCTCTCCTGCCGGGCTCGGCGGACGACTTCACGCTCGACCGTGCGAAGGTGGATCCGGTCGAAGGTGTCTGGGAGGTCGGCGAGACGGCGTTGGTCATCGACCTGCCGAAGGCGACCAGGACCGCGACGATGGCCGAGCGGTACGTCAACTGGCTCAGATCGAGTCCCGAGTTGGTGCCGCACGCCGTCGGGGGCCTGCTCCTCCTGCTCATCACCCGTCAGCAATTGCGTGAGCGTCGGGCAGAGCGGGCGGCATCGGCGGGACGGGCGGGAGTCGAGCTGGACTGGACCGTGGCTGATCTGGCGCGATGGCTCAAGGCGCCGCCTCCGCCGAGGCCTCCCGATGCGTCGGCGTTCGTCAGCGAACACGCCCTGTGGCAGTGACGCCAGTCTGATCTGCGGATCCCTCGGCCACGGGCGATGCTGGTTGACGGGGCGACGCAGGGTCTTGAACAGACCTCTCCGTCAGCTGGTCTGTTGCCCTGGGCTCCGGGTGGGTCCGGGTGGTGGGACGAATCGCCGGTGGGGGTGTAACCCGGCGCGGGGGTTGGCAAGGTAGGGCGGGAACGTTTCCGTCTAGTGGGTTCGGCGAGGAGGCAGGGTGTCTAAACCGCTGAAGGTCGCGGTGCTGGGGTTCTGGCATGTTCATGCGAGGGACTACGCGCGGCAGGCTCAGGCGCATCCCGGGACTGAGCTCGTCGGGGTGTGGGACGACGATGTGGAGCTGGGGCAGGCCGGGGCCGACGAGTTCGGGGTGCCGTTCAGTTCGGATCTGGACGCGGTGCTGGCCGACGTGGACGGGGTGGTGATCACCACGCCGACGAGTGACCACCGCGACATCATGGTCAAGGCGGCGAACGCGGGGAAGCACATCTTCACCGAGAAGCTGCTCGCGCCGACCGTGGCGGAGGCGGAGGAGATCCTCGCGGCGGCCGACGCGAACGGCGCCAAGGTGGTCGTCTCGCTGCCGCGGCTGTCGCACGGGTACACGCAGGCCGTCAAGGAGATCATCGCGAGCGGTGAGCTCGGGCAGCTCACCTACGCGCGGGTCCGGTTGTCGCACGACGGGGCGATTCCGCGCGACGGTGGTGACGGCTGGCTGCCGCAACGGTTCTTCGACCAGAAGACGGCGATCGGCGGCGCGCTCACCGATCTCGGGTCTCACCCGGTCTACCTGGTGCAGTTGTTCCTCGGCACCACGCCGGACACGGTCAGTGCGACGTACCGGTCCGTCAACGGCCGCGGGCTGGAGGACAACGCCGTCGTCACCGTCGGGTACGCCGACCAGGCGATCGGGGTGATCGAGGCAGGTTTCACCAGCCGGAACCCGTTCACGATCGAGGTCTTCGGGACCGAGAGCAGCCTGACCTACACCGAGGCCGGCAACGTGCTCCAGGTCGGCGACCGCCAGGTGCCGGTGCCCGAGCACGTCCCCGACCCGTTCGCCCAGTGGGTCGACCACATCACCAACGGCACCCGGGCCGACGACAACCTGCACCGCGCGGTCGAGCTGACCCGTCTGGTCGTCGCCGCCAACCAGGCCGCCGACGAGGGCCGAACCATCTCCTACGGAGGCTGACATGCCACAGATCAAGGTCGGGCTGATCGGCGGCGGCGGGATCGCCGGAGCCCACATCCGCGGGTACGCCGAGCACGCCGATCGGATCGGGATCACCGCCGTCGCCGACGCGGTGGAGGCGACGGCTGTCGCGCGTGGTGATGAGCTGGGTGCGACGGCGTACGTCGACTACCGGGAGATGCTCGCGAGCGCGGACATCGACGCGGTCGACATCTGCCTGCCGCACCACCTGCACCGGGACGCGATCATCGCCGCGGCCGAGGCCGGCAAGCACATCCTGTGCGAGAAGCCGCTCTGCCTGACCGCGGACGAGGCCGCCGACGTCCGGAAGGCGGTGCAGGAGAACGGCGTGACGCTGATGTGCGCGCACAACCAGCTGTTCCTGCCGGCCGTGGCCAAGGCGAAGGAACTGCTCGAGGCCGGCACCATCGGGACCGTGTACGAGGTCCGGACCACGGACAGCTTCTTCAACGACTTCGACCCGAGCAGCATGGGCTGGCGGGCGAGCAGCAGGACGAGTGGTGGTGGCGAGCTGATCGACACCGGGTACCACCCGACGTACCTGATGCTGCACCTGGCCGGCGGTTCGCCGGTCGAGGCGACCGCGATGTTGTCGACGCACCGGCTGAAGTTCATGGAGGGCGAGGACTCGGCGCAGGTTCTGATCAGGTTCGACAACGGGGCCGTCGGTCAGCTGGTGACGAGTTGGGCGTACCAGCCGGCGCCGGGGACGGAGCGCTTCTCCGCGGTCGGTGAGCTCGGGTCGTTGACCAGCGACGGCAGTTCGCTGACCTACAAGCTGCGGTCCGGCGAGACCGAGACGTTCGACCTGGAACCGGTCGACACGTTCGTCGCCGAGATCGGTCACTTCGCCGACTCGCTGCTCGGCCGGACCCGCCCGATCCACACCGAGGAGGAGGGCATCGCCGTCCTCGGCATCCTGCTCGCCGCCTACGAGGGCTCGCGCACGAAGACCATCGCCCCCGTCCTGCAGATCCCCTGATCCGCAGGCCCGCCGATCAGCGGCGGTCGGAGTGGCCGAGGTCGCGGTCCGGGGCGATGCGGTCGCGGACCAGTTGCTTGAGCGGTGCGATCTCGGGAAAACCGTCCTGCGCCTTCCGGGACCAGAGGGTCTCGCCGTCCAGACGGACGTCGAAGATCCCTCCGGTCCCGGGAACCAGGGCGACCTCACCGAGCTCGGTGGTGAAGGTGGTCAGCAGCTCCTGGGCGGTCCACGCCGCCCGCAACAACCACCGGCACTGCGTGCAGTACTCGATCTCCAACCGCGGCTCTCTGCTCACGCCGACCAGTATCACCGCCGGCGCCGGCTCGTGAACGGTGGTCCCCGGAGGCGCGACGACTGACGACGTTCCCGTCGATGAGCGAGAGCACCGTGAAGCCTGCCGCGGTGAGCTCCGCATGGAGGGCCGCGGCCGTGAGGTGACGGCGGTAGGGCAGGCCTTCCCGATAGCAGACACCTGTGGCCGCGTCGTAGCGGAGACCGTTGCCGTAGACCCGGTCCGGCTCGTAGAGGGCGGTCGAGATCAGGTAGTGGCCGGTCGGGGCGAGCCGGTCACGTGCGCCGCGGAACAGCGCTGCCCGGTCCTCGTCGAGCACGATGTTCTGCAGGCAGTAGCTGTCGACGACGAGGTCGTAGCGCTTGTCCGCCGCCGGCCAACGGCACACGTCCTGTACGGCGAAGTTCACCAGGAGCCCACGCTCGTCGGCGAACAGACGAGCCAGCCTGATCGCTTCCGGGCTGACATCCACCGCGTCAACCCGGAGACCGCGCTGGGCAAGGAAGCACGCTGCCGGACCGGTGCCACAGCCGTACTCCAGGACATCCGCGACCCCGCCGAGCTCGGGAAGTACCCGTTCGAGGAACGCCCGGTTGGGGAAGTCGTCGAAGCCGCCGGGGTGACCGGGTTCGAAGGCGTCGCTCCATTGGGTCGTGTGCTCGCGTGCCACCTGCTGGTAGACGGCTTCGGGTTCCGTTTCGTAGTACCGCATCCTCGGATCGTAGAAATGTGAGGTGGATCACGCATTCCCATTAGTTACGTTGAGGTGCGTGGTCGCCGGTCGTGAGCATGGAGGAGACGACTCGAGAGGAACGACTGTGGACTCCACGCTTGCGGTGGCCAGG
Organism: Kribbella turkmenica; assembly: GCF_004348725.1. Taxonomy (GTDB): domain Bacteria; phylum Actinomycetota; class Actinomycetes; order Propionibacteriales; family Kribbellaceae; genus Kribbella; species Kribbella turkmenica. The sequence goes on along the minus strand of NZ_SMKR01000023.1, from coordinate 16,656 downwards.
AAGTACGTCGATGCCGTGGTGGCGAAGGACTTCGGCGCGGTGGCGGGGTTGCTCGCCGACGACGTCGTCTGGCACCAGCCGGGCGAGAACCGGCTGTCGGGCACGCATCGCGGTGCGGGCGCCGTGAATCAGTTGCTCGGGGCAATGACGACGATCAGCGCGGGACCTTCGAGCTGTCGGTGAGCGGCGTACCGATGGTGAACGCCGATCAGGCCGTGATCCCGGTGCACTTCGCGGGCCGGCGCGACCGGGCGACGCTCGACCAGGACGGCGTCGACGTCCTGCGGATCGCCGGCGACCGGATCGTCGAGGTCCGGTTGTTCTCCGTCGACCAGGCGGCCGAGGACGCGTTCTGGGGTCTCGGCTGAGAACTGTCGGTGCGACCTGATCGGATGTGGTCATGGCCCGGCACCCGGCGTTCGACGTGCTCCTGGAGAGCTGCCCGTCCCGGACGTCACTGGCCCGGATCGCGAACAAGTGGACGGCGATGGTGGTGATCGTGCTCAGCGACGGCCGGAGGCGGTTCGGTGATCTCCGCGCCGAGGTCGAGGGCATCAGTGGCAAGGTCCTCACCGAGACGCTGCGCGACCTGGAGCGTGACGGCCTGGTCGAACGGCACGTGTACGCCGAGATGCCGCCCAGGGTGGAGTACGAGCTGACCGCCCTCGGCCGGACGTTGCACGTTCCGCTCCAGGCCCTCGGTCGCTGAGCCGAGGAACACATCGAAGAGGTCCTTGCGGCCCGAGACACGTACGACTCCCGCCCACCGTAGTCGGGGGCCGCCGGCCCTGGTGCGGTCAGGGCAGGTGGCCGGCGAGGATCTCACGCGCGGCCCGGTGGACCTTGTCGGCGAGCTCCGGCGGAGCCAGCACCTGCGCGTCGCCGGCCTGGGCCAGGACGGCCGCGCAGGCCTCGCTCACGTTCTCGAGGTCGGTGTGCACGATGAACCAGCCGTCCGTGTCGGGCAGCGGGGGCGCGGTCGGCCGGAAGCGCAGTACGGCGCGGTCGCGCACACGAAGCGCGATCGGGTACGACGGCCGCGTGGCCAGGAAGTGCTTCTGCGCCTCGGCCCAGTAGGCGGACAGATCGAAATCGGCCGGTCGCGAGAACGTCGTGCCGGTCAGCACGGCGGACGTCACCCGGCTCAGCCGATAGGTCCGGGAGGTGCCGTCGGGCCGGCTCGCGACCAGGTACCAGGTCCGGCTCTTGGCGACCAGGCCGAGCGGCTCGACCTCGAACGACTCCGCCGGATCCCGGTAGGTGATCGCGATCCGCCGTTCCTCCCAGATGGCCTGCCGGCAGAGGTCCAGCCAGCGCGGCGCCTCCCGGCGGTCGTCCCAGCCGGCGTGATCGATCAGGAGTCGCTGCCGCGCGTACTCGGCGTCGCGCCGGGCGCTCTCCGGCAGGGCTGCGATCAGCTTCGACATCGCCAGATCGCTGGACGCGTCCATGCCGAGGTCGGCGAGCACGTGCGCAGTCGCACCGACGAACACCGACATCACCTCCGCCGGCGCGAGCCCGGTGAGCCGGGTTCGGTAGTCCGGCAGCAACGCCCATCCGCCGCGCCGGCCACGGACCGAGTACACCGGCACCCCGGCGAGGCTGAGCGCGTCGAGGTCGCGCTGGACCGTGCGGGGTGAGACCTCCAGGTGCTGCGCGAGCTCGTTCACCGTCGACTGCCCGCGGGTCTGCAACCGCAGCAGGAGCCGGAGAAGCCGTTCGGCACGCACGGTTCGAGTGTGCCAGGAAAACAAGCCATCAGCTGGCGTCTTTACCTCCTACGGTCGTGGTCATGACTGCGATCGAGGTGGCCGGCCTGTCCATGTCCTTCCGCGCACCGGTCCGGAAGCCGGGGCTCCGGGCGGCGTTCGGTTCACTGGTTCGGCGTGAGTACCGCGAGGTGCAGGCGCTCGACGACATCTCGTTCGCGATCGCGCCGGGCGAGGTCGTCGGCTTCATCGGACCGAACGGCGCCGGCAAGACGACCACGATGAAGATCCTGTCCGGCATCCTGCACCCGACCGGCGGCGACGTCCGCGTGCTGGAGTCCGTGCCGTGGCAGCGCCGGGCCGGGTTCCTCAAGCGGATCGCGTTCGTCCGCGGGAGCCAGCCGGTCGGCGGCTCGCAGGAACTGACGGTGATGGACTCCCTCGAGTACCAGCGGCTCCTGTACGACGTACCTCGGGCGGACTTCGGTGACACGCTGAAGGTCCTGGAGGAACTGCTGCGGCTGACGCCTCTGCTGGAGCGGCAGTTGCGCGCCCTGAGCCTGGGGGAGCGGATGCGGGTCGGGCTCGCGCTGGCGTTGATCTACCGGCCGGAGGTGCTCTTCCTCGACGAGCCGACGATCGGTCTCGACGTGACTGCGGCCGGCCAGATCCGCGAGTTCGCCGCCGACTACGTGAGCCAGACCGGCGCGACGGTGCTGCTGACCAGCCACTACATGGCCGACGTCGCGTCGCTGTGCCCGCGGCTGATCCTGATCGACCGAGGACGAGTGGAGTACGACGGGCCGCTCGCCGAACTGTCGGCACGACTCTCGCCGTACAAGCTCGTCCGGATCACTGCCCGGGGCGGGCCGGCGCCCGACGTCGGGGAGGTGGTGGAGTCGTCGGAGGGGATGTGGGTCCTCCGGGTGCCGCGGGACGAGGTCGCGCAGACGACGGCGCGGTTGCTGCAGTCGCTCGAAGTCGTGGATCTCGCGGTCGAGGAACCGCCGCTGGAGAAGGTCATCGACCGCGCGTACCGGGAGGGGCTGCGGTGAGGACCTTCGTCCTGCTGGGATTCCGGATCCGCCAGGAGGTGCTGGAGTGGTCCGGTGCCTGGTGGTTCCTGGCGACTCTCGTCGTCCAGGCCGTCATCGGTCCGCTGATCGGGCTGTTCGTCTGGTCGGCGGTGTATCCGGACGATCCGACCATCGCGCGGTACTACGTCGCGATCATCCTGGTCACGCTGATGACCGAGTCGTTCGAGCAGCACACGTTCTCCGAGCGGATCTACGACGGCACGATCAGCCACGAACTGCTCCGGCCGCAGCCGGTCGTGATCGGCGTGCTGGGCGCGAACCTGGCGATCCGCGCGTGGCTCACGTTTCTCGGCGCGCCGGTCGTACTGCTCACCGGTCTCTCGCTCGGCACCGGCTTCGACTGGCGGTCGGTGCTGGTCAGCCTGCCGGCCGTGGTCCTGGCCGCGGCGCTCGTCTTCTTGTTGACATTCCTGTTGTCGATGACAGCCTTCTGGACCCAGCGCGTGCACGCGGTGGTCGGCTTCGGGCACTCGCTGATCTTCCTCTTCGGCGGTACGGCGGCACCGGTCGGATTCCTGCCGGACCTCTGGCGACAGGTGGCCGAGTTGTCGCCGTTCTACGCGATGAGCGGTCTGCCGGCCGAGCTCGCGGCGTACGGCGGATCGGTGTGGTCGGCGCTCGCCCTGCAGCTCTTCTGGCTGGTGGTCCTGCTCGCCGCGGTCGGGCTGCTCTGGCGGGCCGGCGTACGGCGGTACACGGCGGTGGGCTCATGAAGCTGCTGAACCTGCTCGGCGCGAGCTTCTCGATGTCACTGCGGCGCAGCATGGCGTTCCGGATCAACCTCGTCTTCGACGTCCTGCTGGCCTTCGTCGGTCTCGGCACGGCGGTGGCGCCGGTGCTGATCGTGTTCACCCAGGCCGACACCCTGGCCGGGTGGTCCAAGGCAGAGACGCTCGTCCTGATCGGCACGTACCAGTTGATCACCGGGCTCCGCGGTACGTTCGTCGACCCCAACCTGTCGTGGTTCCCGGACAACGGCATCCGTAACGGCAAGCTGGACAGCTACTTGTTGCAGCCGGCACCGAGTCTCTTCCTGGCCAGTCTGTCGCTGTCCTCGCCGCTGACGCTGATCCAGTTGGTCCCCGGTCTCGGCGTACTCGGCTGGGGCATCGCGGTCGCCGACGTACGTCCCGGCCCGGCTGGTGTCCTGGGTTACCTGCTGCTCGTCGCGGCCGCGCTGGTGGTCACGTGGGCCCTCAGCGTGCTCCTGGCCTGCTTGGCCTTCTGGGCGCCGAAGCTTCAGCTCGACGTCTTCTACCACTCGGCGTGGCAACTGGGCCGCTACCCGACCGACATCTTCACCCGGCCACTCCGGGTGGTCCTCACCTACGTCTTCCCGATGGCCCTGATCGCCTCCGTGCCTTCCGCCACCCTCCTCCGCGGAGCCCACTGGCCAGTCCTGCTCGGCGCCGTCCTGGCCGCGACCGTCCTGTCCGCGCTGGCCGCCACCGCCTGGCAAGCCGGCCTACGCCGCTACACCGGCGCCACCTCCTAGGGTCGGACCGAGGTCGAGCCGTGTCTTCAGGCGCCGCCGACTTCGGCCTCGAACTGTTCGAAAGCCGCACCCTCGACGGCGACACCCAGGAGCTGGGCTACCGGCCCACCCTGCACGGGTGGAGCTGTGGTCACTTCTGGCTGATGTCGATGGGTGTTGCTGGTGCGCCGCTGCGCAGGAAGGCTTGGAAGCGGGTGCCGAGGTCGGGCGGGAAGACCTCGGCGGTGGTGGCGATCAGTTCGCCGGCGGTCCACCAGTGGAAGCCGGTGATGTAGGTCTGCTCCTCGTCGCTCAGTGCCTGGGTCGACGGGGTGAAGTGAGAGGTTCGGGCGACGAACCAGCGTTCGTGGACGTCGGTCCGCGTGCCACGCCAGGAGTACAGGTGCTGTCGGCGCCAGACCTCCGGTCCGATCGTCACGTCCCGGCAGCCGGTCTCCTCGTCGATCTCGCGAAGCGCCGCGGCGACCGCGTCCTCGCCGTTCTCGAGCCCCCCGCCGACCGGGAACCAGATGGAGTGGCCGTCGGCGTACTCGTCGCCCCGGAGCAGCAGCAGCCGATCCGCCTGGTCCAGCAGCAAGACCTTCACAGTCCGGCGAACGGGCGACACAGCACCAGCCTCCACCTCGCGTACGACCGATGGCCAGGCTACTGCGGTCCCGCGGCCCGCCTGAGCGTTGTTGGAGGTCCGTAGGATGGTGCGGTGCCGTCGACACTGCCCGAGGGGGAGGTTGCGCCCCGGGACGGGGCGTTGCCGGAATCCGCCGTCCGCGAAGCCGGTGAGCGGCCGCTCGGGTTCTACCTGCACGTGCCGTTCTGTGCCTCGCGCTGCGGGTACTGCGACTTCAACACCTACACGGCGAAGGAACTCGGCGGTGGCGGTTCCCAGGCGTCGTACGCCGAGACCGCGGTGCGCGAGGTCCGGATGGCGCGGCGGGTGCTCGGCGGGCTCGACCGGCCGGTGGAGACGGTGTTCTTCGGGGGCGGAACGCCGACTCTGCTGCCGGCGGCGGACCTCGGCCGGATGCTGGCCGCCGTACGCGACGAGTTCGGGTTGGCGCCGGATGCCGAGGTGACGACCGAGGCGAATCCGGAGTCGGTGGATCCGGCGTACCTCGAGGGCTTGCTCGAGGCGGGGTTCACGCGGGTGAGCTTCGGGATGCAGAGCGCGTCGTCGCACGTGCTGCGGATCCTCGATCGCCAGCACACGCCGGGACGGGCGCTGCAGGCCGTCAAGGAGGCGACCGCGGCCGGGTTCGAGCACGTGAACCTGGATCTGATCTACGGGACGCCGGGGGAGTCGCTCGACGACTGGCGGGCGTCGCTGGAGTCCGCGCTGTCGGCCGATCCGGACCATGTCAGCGCCTACGCGCTGATCGTCGAGGACGGCACCCAATTGGCCCGCCGGATCCGCCGGGGCGAGCTGCCGATGCCGGACGACGACGACCTCGCGGACAAGTACGTGCTCGCGGACGAGATGCTGTCCGCGCACGGACTGCAGTGGTACGAGGTCTCGAACTGGGCCCGCACCGAGGACGCACGCTGCCGGCACAACGAGCTCTACTGGCGCGGCGACACCTGGTGGGGGATCGGCCCCGGTGCTCACAGCCACGTCGGCGGCATCCGTTGGTGGAACGTCAAGCACCCCACCGTGTACGCCGAACGCCTCAACGCCGGCGACAGCCCGGCCCACGCCCGCGAAGCCCTCGACCCCGAGACCCGGCGCATCGAGCGCGTCCTGCTGGAGATCCGCCTGTCGGCCGGCCTCCCCCTCGACGTGCTCGACATCCCCGGCCGCACCGCCGCACAGCAGATCATCGCCAACGGTCTCGCCACCCTCGCCGGCAACCACCTGGTCCTCACCGGCCGAGGCCGGCTCCTGGCCGACGCGGTAGTCCGCGACCTCCTGCCCTGAGCCGGCGTCGAGCGACGGGTGTCCGGGTTCGGCTCGGCTGGTGCCTCGGCGGAGCTGGACCGGCAGACCAGTCCCGTTGCGCGTTGGCTGCGGGGTACAAGTCAGGACATGAAGTGATCAGAAGTGATCGCAATGACGTGTTGACGACCGTTGTGCGCATCGTGAAAGCTGTGCGGTAAGCGTTTACTGCCCACCGCCCCGAGGAGTTGCGATGCCGCCCTTCGTCAGTCGACGCGTGGTGATCCAGGCCGGGCTCGCCGCCGCCGCTCTCGCCGCGACCGGTCTGCCCACGAACCGGCCCGCAGCAGCGGCCGACGAGTTCGACGTACTGCGCGACCGGTGGGCCGCGCTGAACACCGGCGGCGCGTTTGACCCGACCGATCCCGCGTACCGCGACGCGCTGACCAGGCTGACCGCCCAGGCGCAGCAGTTTGTCGACAATCTCATCATCGACGCCGACCGGACCGCCCTCTGGCCGGACCTCCCGCTCAGTTCCACCTCGGGGAACTTCTCCATCAGCTACACCAGGCTGAAGACGATCGCGCTGGCCCGCGCGACCCCCGGCACCACACTTACGACCGACCCGGCCGACCGACTCGCGGGCGCGCTCGACTTCCTCAACCGGCGCGCCTACAACGAGACCCTCCCGGAGACCGGCAACTGGTGGTTCTGGGAGATCGGCGCACCACGAGCCCTGCTCGACACCTGCGTCCTCGCGTACGACGCCCTGACCGCAGGTCAACTGGCGTCCTACCTGAGAGCCGTCGACCGCTTCGTACCCAACCCGAACCGCCGGACCAACTCGCCGAACCTGCGGGAGACCGGCGCCAACCGCGTCGACAAGGCGTTGATCGTCGCGCTGCGCGGCATCGTCGGCAAGTCCGCCGACAAGATCGCCGCCGGCCGTGACGCCCTGAGTGACGTCGCGCAGGCGGGGAAGAACAGCGTCTTCACCTACGTCACCAGTGGCGACGGCTTCTACCGCGACGGCTCGTTCGTCCAGCACGGAAACCTCGCGTACGTCGGCACCTACGGCAACGTCGCGCTCGGCGGCGTGGCGAACCTGTTCTCCCTGCTCGGCGCCTCGACCTGGCAGATCACCGACCCGAACCGCGCCGTCATCCTCGACGCGGTCGAGGCGAGCTTCGCGCCGTTCATTGTCGACAATCTGATGATGGACTGCGTCTCCGGCCGGGCGATCTCCCGCGAACGGGCCGGTGACCATCGCCACGGCCACGGCACCACCTCGAGCGTGCTCCTGCTGGCCGGCGGTGTCGCCGAACCGTACGCGAGCCGCTATCGGGCGCTGGCCAAAGGCTGGATCACCCGCGACCGCCTCGCCGACTACCTGAGCGGCGCCTCGATCCCGGAGATCTCCCGCGCCAAAGCGGTTCTCGACGATCACGCCGTACGTCCAGCGCCGGCCACGCCCGCGCACTTCCAGTTCTACAACCAGGACCGCGTCGTGCACCGCCGGCCCGGCTGGACGTTCGCGATCGCGATGTCGTCCAAGCGGATGGCCCGCTACGAGTGGGGCAACGGCGAGAACCTCCGTGGCTGGTACGTCGGCGACGGCATGACGTACCTCTACAACGACGACCACGCCCAGTTCTACGACGCGTACTGGCCGACCGTCGACGCGCAGCGCCTGCCCGGTACGACGGTCAGCACGAAACCCCGCCAGCCGCACGGAACCGGCGGCGGCACCGGGACGATCGCGGCGTACGCCGACTGGGCCGGCGGCGCCTCGTACCGGAACGAAACCGGTGCCGTGGGCATGCACCTGATCAACCACGACAAGACGTTGCAGGCCCGGAAGTCGTGGTTCTGCCTCGCGGACTCGATCGTTGCCCTGGGCGCCGGGATCGCCGGCACCGACGGCTACCCGGTCGAGACCGTGGTCGAGAACCGCAACCTGCACGCGGACGGAACGGCGGCCCTCGTGGTCGACGGCGTCACGCAGCCGGGGGACGGGTCGTACGACGACCCGCGCTGGGCGCACCTGGAGGGCGTCGGTGGATACGTGTTCCCGAGCGGCGGGAAGGTGCGTGCCCGGCGTGAGGACCGCACCGGGACATGGCGGGAGATCAACACCGGCAACGACACGGCGGGGTCGACGACGCCGTACACCCGGCGGTACGCGTCGCTGGTCGTCGAGCACGGCACGGAGGTCGGCGGCTACGCCTACATCCTGTTGCCTGGGGCAAGCACTTGGCGGACGGCGGAGCGCGCTGCGGATCCTGGTGTCACCGTGCTGGCGAACACGGACGAAGTCCAGGCGATCCGCTCGGGTCGCGATCACCTGACGATGGCCAACTTCTGGACCGCGGGATCGGCCGGTGGGATCACCGCGTCCGGCCCGGCGTCCGTCGTCGTCGGCACCGAAGGCCGCACGGTCACCGTCGCCGTGTCCGATCCGAGTCGCACCGTCCAGACGCTTCGTCTGAGTGTCGACAAACACATCCGTCGATTGTCGACAGCCGACGACACCGTCACCGTCGTCGCGACCGGCAGGCAACTGATCCTGGACATCGCGGTCGACGGCTCGCGCGGCGCCACCCACACGGCCACGTTCCTCCGAGGCTGACAATCCGCAGGTGCCGCCAGACGGACACAGGAGGTGGCGGTCCGCGGCGGCGGAACCCCGCGGCCGGCCGGACCGCACCGGACAGGAACGCCGACTTGTTCGCCCACCAGCAGTCCTGCGGAGGACCCGGCCCTGACGCAGCCGGTGGTCAACCCCGGCGCGGCCTTCGTGGTCCGCGACTCCGTCGGGCCGTTACGGTCCTGACATCACTCCCTGTGGTCATCGGTCCGTGATCACAGCGGTTCACTGCGTGACGACCCGGCCGAATATGTCCGGACGTGAACTCCTCGGTATCTCAGCGTGACGATGCGACGCTTGACATACCCAGTTGAAACGCCCGAAACTCAGCACACTTTCGCGATCCGAGAGCGCTCTCCTCAACTCCGTCCAGTTCCAGGGAGCTTCAGATGCGGCCCAGTGCCGGCAAACGCCCCTTTGCGGTTCTGCTCGCCTGCGGCGCGGTCCTGCTCGCCTCGGCCTGCGGCGGCGGCCCGGGTGATCCCGATGCCGGTGGCAACGACGCCGACGGGCCGAAGATCGAGCTGACCATCGCCACCTTCAACGAGTTCGGGTACGACGACCTGTACCGGGAGTACGAGGCGCAGCACCCGAACATCAAGATCGTCGCGCGCAAGGCACCGACCGTCGACGCGCACATCAAGAACCTGGACACCAACCTCGCGGCCGGCTCCGGACTGGCCGACATCGAAGCGATGGAGGTTTCCTGGATCTACAACTACCTGGCCAAGGCGGACAAGTTCGTCGACCTGCGCGAGTACGGCGCCGACGAGCTGAAGGAACGCTGGCTGGACTGGAAGGTGGCCGGCGCGACCACCCAGGACGGGAAGATCATCGGCTACGGCACCGACATCGGGCCGGAGGCGATCTGCTACCGCAAGGACCTGTTCGCCATAGCCGGGCTGCCCACCGACCGGGCCCAGGTCGCCAAGCTGTTCCCGGACTGGGCGTCGTACTTCGCCACCGGGCGGAAGTTCAAGCAGAAGGTCCCGGGCTCGGCCTGGTACGACTCCGCGGTGCTCACCTGGGAAGCCATGCGCAACCAGCTGATCCAGGCGTACTACTCGAACCAGGACCGCTACCTCGGCGCGGAGAACCCGCGGCTGAAGAAGGTCTGGGACCAGATCGTCCAGGGCAGCGCGGACGGGCTGTCGGCGAAGCTGCCGGCCTGGAGCGACGCCTGGAACAAGGCGTTCCGCACCGACGCGTTCGCGACGATGGCCTGCCCGGGCTGGATGCTCGGCGTGATCCAGGACAACGCGGGCAGCTACGGCAAGGGCAAGTGGGACGTCGCCGACGTGTTCCCCGGCGGTGGCGGCAACTGGGGCGGCTCGTACCTGACGGTGCCGAAGCAGTCCCCGCAGCCCGAGGAGGCGGCCCGGCTGGCCGCCTGGCTGACCGCGCCCGAGCAGCAGATCAAGGTGTTCAAGAAGGTCGGCTCGTTCCCGTCCACGCTGGACGCGTACGACGACGAGCAGGTGAAGAACCAGGTGAACCCGTACTTCGGCAACGCGCCGGTCGGGCAGATCTTCATCAACCGCGCGAAGAACGTGATCCTCAAGCAGCACAAGGGCCCGCGCGAAGGTGAGATCAACCAGGTGTTCAGCGCCGCGCTGGCCCGGGTCGACGAGGGCAAGCAGACCCCGGAGGCCGCCTGGAAGCAGGCGCTCGACCTGGCCGACAAAGCCGCCAACACGAGAAGGAAGGGCTGAGTAAATAAGCTACGGACGTACTACCGTGGGAAGGTCACTCAGTCGTCCGTAGGAGGACCGATGAACGACTCTGGTTCTCCGACCCTGGAGCAGGTCGCCGCGCTCGCGGGCGTCTCCCGAGCCACTGTGTCGCGGGTCGTCAACGGCTCGCCCAAGGTGCTGCCGCACACGGTGGCCGCGGTCGAGCGGGCGATCGGCCAGCTCGGTTACGTGCCGAACCGGGCGGCTCGCGCGCTGGTGACGCGACGGACCGACTCGGTCGCGATCGTCGTACCGGAACCGGACAGCCGGGTGTTCTCGGATCCGTTCTTCGCCGGCATCCTGCGCGGTGTCAGTCACACGCTCGCGCCCACGTCCTCGCAGCTGGTGCTGCTGATCGAGCCGGCCGAGGGTGACGACCAGCGCCTGCTGCGGTACCTGCGCGGCGGCCACGTCGACGGCGCGATCATCGTCAGCCACCACGGCCGCGACAACGTGCTGCAGGAGCTGGCGCAGCTGCCGCTGCCGATCGTGTTCAGCGCCCGGCCGCTCGGCGTCGACGTACCGGTGGCGAGTGTGGACGTGGACAACGTCGAGGGTGCGCGGAAGGCGGTGGAGTACCTGTTGTCGATCGGACGCCGCCGGATCGGGACGATCGCCGGGCCACTCGACATGACCGCCGGGCTGGACCGGTTGACCGGCTACCAGGACGTGGCCAGGGAAGCCGGGATGACCGAGGCGGTTGCCTTCGGCGACTTCACCCCCGACGGTGGCGAGCAGGCGGCACTGCGGCTGTTCGACGAGTTCCCGGACCTGGACGGGCTGTTCGTGGCGAACGACCTGATGGCGACGACGGCCCTGCGGGTGCTGTCCCAGCGCGGGCGGAAGGTGCCGGCGGACGTCGCGGTCGTCGGGTTCGACGACTCGGTGATGGCGACGACCACCACGCCGAAGCTGACCACGGTCCGCCAGCCGATCGAGAAGCTCGGCGCCCGCCTGGCCGAGATCCTGCTCGCCAAGATCGCCGGCGCCGAACTCACCAGCCCCGAGGTCTACCCGACCGAACTGATCGTCCGGGACTCCGCCTAGGGCGGGTCGTTCTGGAACTGGAACTGGACGCGGATCGAGCTGTCCAGCGGGATGACGACGGTGGTGTTCGACGCGCTCCACTGGTGCGGGACCAGGAACATGCGGTTCTCGCCGACGACCAGCAGCCGCAGGCCGCGGTAGCGGTAGTGGAAGGTCTGGCCGGCGCCCGCACGCAACGCAGTCTCCTCCAGTCCCGGTGAACGCAGCGCGAGCTTCTCCTTCGTGTCGAGGATGACCACCGGGAACTTGTCCAGGTTCTCGGCGTCCGCCTTCGCCAGGCCCCGACCGGAGTACTGCGCGGTCGTGGCCGTCGCCCAGAACGCACAGGTCACGGTGACGACCGCGAGCAGCAGGATCAGCGATCGCTGGCCCTCGCGCCGCTGGAACGTGCGCCGGAGGTAGGTGAGGTACGCCAGGGCGGCCGCGGCCAGACCGATCACGCTGGGCACGATCAGGGCGTAGTACGGCAGTTGCCCGATCAGGGGGAAGGCGAGCAGGCCGGCGACGCCGATCAGCAGCAGGACCACGGTCGCCCGGGTGGCTATCCGTACGCCGGTCTCGGTCGGGTGGGCCGCGTTGTGCACGAGCAGTCCGGCGACCGCGAGCAGGGTGATCGCCAGCAGGGGGACGAGCAGCGGTTGCGGGCTGCGCATCACGTAGTCCTGCGTGCTCAGGCCGATGGTGTCGACGTCGATGCCGAAGTACTCGTACTGCGAGCGGGCGGAGACGTACCCGAAGTAGAACAGCAGCGCGGTCACGAGGGTGATCGGCGTGACGAGCTTCGCCGCGAAACTCACCCAGCGCTCGACCTGGGACTGCTGCTCCTCAGCCATCCGATGGCATCTCGCTGGACGGTGTCCCCTCCGACGTCGGCTCAGTAGTCGGCGTCTCCAGGAACATCGGCCGGAAGCGGATCTGGCTTTCGCCGAAACCCTCGACCAGGCCGTCGCAGTCGTCCTGGGTCTCGCAGACCGCCGTCATGCCGATGACCAGGTAGACGTCTTCGGTGCCGTTGGCCACCTGTCGCGCACCGACGTAGCAGGGTTTGAAGTCGCCGCTCTGCCACCGCACGTCGGCGCAGGCGCGGACGTCACCCGGGCAGGACCCCTGGTAGAGCTCGAAGACGCCCTGGGCGGACAGGCGGACCGAGCCGAGGCTGATGGTGGTGCCGCCGGGGATCGGATTCTTGCCCAGCCAGTTCACCTCGGCACACTGTTCGACGCCGTCCTCCTCGACGTTGCCGCCGATCGGCGCGTTGGCGATCTCGATCGACGGCTCGTCGATCCTGGTCCCGGTGGTCTCCAGAGTGGTTGGTTCGGGTGACGGTTCACCGGTGGTTTCCGTGATCGTGGGCGACGGCGTGCCGTTGCCGTCGGGCGTGTCCTGGCAGCCGGCCACCAGGACGGCGAGCACCACGACCGCGACAGCTGTTCTGCGCATGACGACCACCCCCAACCTACAGAATGACGCCGGGTGATGCCTTCGACAACGGTCCGTGGTATCCCTGTGACAAAGAGCGGGATGGGGGACGATGACCGATCACGAAGTCCGGATCGCGCTGGTACTCAACGGTGGGGTCAGCCTCGCCGTCTGGATGGGCGGGGTGACGCACGAGCTGGACCTGATCCGGCGCGCGTCCGGCCCGGAGGGGTTGCCGCCGTCGCAGCCGTACGACGAAGTGCTCGCGGACCGCTGGCGGGAGCTGTGCCGGCGTGGCGACGAGCGCAGGCGGGTGGTGGTCGACGTGATCGCCGGCACCAGTGCCGGCGGCCTGAACGGGTCGTTGCTGGCGACCGCGATCTCGAACGGGTCGACCCTCGACCCGGGCGGCGAGCACGGGCCGTGGCTACGGCAGAAGTGGGTCGGCCTCGGATCGCTCGAGGTCGGCAAGCTGGTCCCGTCGGCCACGGTCGAGTCGAAGTCGGTGCTGGACGGCGATTACTTCCTGAAGCAGCTCGACAGCCTGATCAAGGGGGTCGCGGAGGCCGGTGAGTCGACCGCCGACGAGGCGGTCACGCTGTTCGTCACCGCGTCCGGGCTGGGGGTGCAGCAGTTCGAGGCCACGGACGCGGCCGGGCAGTGCTTCGTCGTACCGGACCACCGGTACCTGTTCCGGTTCACCAGCGAGGAGACCGCGACGTACGACGGCCGCACCCGGACCTTCTCGGTCAGCGAGAAGAACGAACTGGCGAACACCAGGCTGCTCGCCCTCGCCGCCCGCGCGTCCGCGTCGTTCCCGGCCGCGTTCGCCCCGGTCCAGGAGACGCCGAAGCTGGCCGGGTCGCCGCCGCGGATGCAGCCGACGACCGCCGATCCCGGTGCCTGGCTGGTCGACGGCGGCGTGCTCGACAACGCGCCGTTCGGGCCGGTCCTCGACGTCGTCGCGCGCCGGCCGGTGGCCGGACGGGCGAGCCGCTACGTGCTGTACGTCGTACCGTCCGCCGGCGTCGGCCATGCGGCGACCGAGCTGGTCGGCAACGACGCGCCGGGCTGGCGGAAGGCGGCGCTGTCCGCGGTGCAGTTCCCGCGCGAGGTGGATTTCCGCTCCGACGTCGAGCAACTGGAGCGGCTGCTGCTGGAGGCGGACGCGTCCTGGTCGGACACCCAGCGGCTGTTCGACCGTTGTATTGAGCAACCAGAGGAGCGGGTCCGGCTGCGGGCGGCGGCGAAGGCGTTGCAGCCGACGTACTCGCGCGGCCGGGCCGCCGGTGACGTCTGGGAGGCGGTGACGATCGCGAATGCGGAGCAGACCACCGTCCTCGACGCCGCGACCGCGCTGTCCGAGGAGGACATCGACGAGATCCTGCGGACGGACCATCCCTGGGTCCCGGAACCGGACGGCGGGACCGCGCCGCTGTGCAACGATGCCGACGGCAACCCCAGCTGGCCGTGGGGAACCGGTGCGGCCGAACGCGTCGTCCGGCTGGTGCTGCGGTCGTTGCGGACGAAGCTCGGTAGCGCGCCGGCGGCTGAGCGGGAGGAGCTGGAGAAGCGGCTACAGGCGACCAGCGACTGTCTGCTGAAGGCGCAGGCCGTGCGGGACGCCTTGTCCGTGCGGCTGGCCGAGGCCGAGCTGGACCTGGGTCTGCCCGGCGGAGCGGAAACGGTCGCGGTCGGCCTGAGCGACATCTTCGAGGACCTGCAGGTGCAGCGGGCGCTCGGCGAGGCGTTCGCCGACGTGATCGCCGCCGTCGGCTGGGACCTGGTCGAGACCGCGCTCGAGGTGGAGATCGTGTCGCGGTGCACGTCGGCGCGGACCCCGCAACAGCGCAGTGCGCCGTTCCAGTTCGTCCGGCTCGGACCGGACATCCCGCTGACGCTGCTGGACGACGTCCAGGAAGGATCGGTCGCCAACGCGTTGAAGGACCGGATCCTCTACGGCACGCAGGTCGGGCACTTCGGTGCGTTCGGCGCGGCGGACTGGCGGCGCTGGGACTGGTTGATGGGCCGGCTGCACTGTGTCGCGCACCTCGGTGCCATGCTCGGTGCCGACCCGGACTGGATCCGCGAGACGCAGCGACAGGTGTTGCTGGCGGAGGACTGGAAGGTCGAGAAGGTCGCCGAGCGCGTGCAGCGGCTGGCCGACGACTTCCGCGACGCCAACGTCCTGTCCGCGCTCACGACCATGCGCGACGAGCTGAACCAGTCGGCCGAGGGCCGGGCGACCACCAAGGGCCTGGCCGACCGGATGGTCCAGGTCTCCGGCGGGCTCGGCGAGCAGCCCGGGAACTGGATCAAGGCGATGGCCGGCCGGAAGAACCAGCCCGGTTCATGGCTGCTGCGCTCCGCCCGCTGGTTCACCGAGCCGGCCCGGGTCACCCTGTGGGAGCGGCTGGTACGCAGTCCGAAGCTGACGCCGGCGAAGCGGCCGCTGATCTTCCAGGGATGGTTGCCGTTGGCAGCCGTCGGGCTGGGGGTCGGGCTGCTGGTGGTGGCCGGCATCGTCGACGTCGCCGCCGTACGGGTGATCGCCGCGCTGCTCGCCGGGCTGCTGCTGGCCGCCGGTCTGGTACTCGGGATGGTGACCTGGTACGTCGGCCGGGTCCGCAGCCGGATCAAGGAGTGGATCGCGGCGAAGATCCCGGCGTTCAGTCCAGAGTCACGAAATCGATGAGCTCCTCGACCCGGCCGAGCAGGGCCGGCTCGAGGTCGGCGTAGCTGTTCACCCTGGACAGGATGTGTTTCCAGGCCGCGGCCACGTCGGCCTGGTCGGTGGCCGGCCAGCCGAAGGCCTGCAGCACGCCCTTCTTCCAGTCCTGGCCGTGTGGGATGCGCGGCCAGGCCTTGATCCCGACCGCCGACGGCTTGACCGCCGCCCAGATGTCGATGAACGGGTGCCCGACGACCAGCACGTTCCGGTCGGTCACCTGCGCGGCGATCCTCGACTCCTTGGAGCCTTCGACCAGGTGGTCCACGAGCACGCCGAGCCGGCGGCCCGGCCCGGGCCGGAAGCGGTTGACGATCCCGGGCAGGTCGTCGACACCTTCCAGGTACTCGACCACGACGCCCTCGATCCGCAGGTCGTCACCCCAGACCTTCTCGACCAGTTCGGCGTCGTGCCGGCCCTCGACGTAGATCCGGCCGGCCCGGGCCACCCTCGCCCGGACGTTGTCGACGGCCACCGAGCCGGAGGCCGTCCGGGTCTTCTTCGCCGGCCCGGCCTTCTTCGGCGCCGTCAGGCTGACCGGCTTGCCGTCCAGCCAGAACCCGGGCCCGAGCGGGTAGGTCTTGATCCTGCCGAACCGGTCCTCGAGGTCGACCACGCCGTGCTCCCAGCGGACCACCGCGCCGACGAAGCCCGAGCTCGGCTCCTCGACGACCATGCCCTTCTCGAGCTCGACCTCGACGGTCCGCCCGTTCCTGGGCCTGCGCCAGTCCCCGGCCAGTACGTCGTTCCCATACCGATCAGCCACCGGACAACCGTATGCCGTAAAGCCCTCCTGACCGATCAACCACACACCCGGTGTCGCCCCCGCCCGCCTCGACGTCCGATGGGTTGACCCATCAGATGAAGGGTTGGCCAACCGGATTCCGATTGGCCAACCCACAGTCCTGTGG